>NZ_DASSMH010000001.1:0-19317 GCF_035688975.1 Intrasporangium sp.
CCCCCGGTGGTCGAGTGGCCACTTTCGCCCGCGGGTCGGCGCGGGGACCTGCACGGAACTGGCCACTCGACCGGGGAGGCGGCGCGGGGGCCTGCACGGAACTGGCCACTCGACCGGGGGGGCGGCGACCGGCTCGGCGCCGCCTCAGAGCCAGCCCGAGCGCTTGAACGCCCGGTAGAGCGCGAGGCAGGTGGCGGCCATGACGGCGAGCACGACGAAGTAGCCGTAGGCGAACTCCCCCGCGCCGACGTGCACGCTCGCCTGGAGCTCGGGCATGTTCTCGAAGTTCATGCCGTAGATACCCGCGACCATCGTCGGCACCGCGGCGATCGCCACCCAGGCGGAAATCTTGCGCATGTCCTCGTTCTGCTTGACCGAGACCCCGGCGAGGTGGGCGCCCAGGATGTCGGTGAGCAGCCGGTCGTAGGCCTCGACGTGGTCGTTCACCTGCCGCAGGTGGTCGGCCACGTCGCGGAAGAGGTGGCGCAGGTCGTTCGACAGGGCGCGGCCGACGCCTCGGTCGAGGAAGGCGACGAGGGCGTCCGCCAGGGGACCGCTGGCGCGCCGGAACTCGAGCACCTCCCGCTTGAGCCGGTAGATGACGTTGGCGTCGCCACCCGAGCCCCCGAAGACCTCGCTCTCGATCTCCTCCAGGTCCTGCTTGATCTCGCGGTCGACGACGACGTAGTTGTCGACGACCGAGTCCATGACGCTGTGCAGGACCGCCATGGGCCCGAAGGCCAGCTCGACGGCGTCCTGCTCGAGCCGGTGCCGCACCCCCTGCAGCGGGTTGCCCTCACCGCGACGCACCGTGACGACGAAGCGGTCGCCGAGGAAGAGCATGACCTCCCCGGTCTCGATGTCGCTGGTCTGCTCGACGTAGCGCAGGGTCTTGAGCACGACGAAGAGCGAGGTCTCGTACTGCTCGATCTTGGCGCGCTGGTTGCCCTTGACGGCGTCCTCGACGGCGAGCGGATGCAGGTGCAGCTCGGTGTTGACGAGCGCGAACTCCTCGTCGGTGGGGTCCTTGAGCCCGATCCACAGGAACCCGTCGGCGCCGGTGCGCAGCGCGTCGAGCTCGTCGCTGAGGTCGCCGCACGGCTGGCGCTGCCCGTGCCGGTAGATGGCCTGGTCCACGATCACCCGCCTACTTCACCACGTGTTGCCCCGTGGGTGCTGACTGGGCCGTATGCCGCGCAGCCGGGCCGGGCGTCTACGCTGGCGCCGTGCCAACCGTCCTCCTCGTCCGTCACGGCCGCTCGAGCGCGAACAGCTCCGGCACCCTGGCCGGCTGGACGCCCGGCGTCTTCCTCGACGCGGCGGGGGAGCAGCAGGCCGACGCGCTCGGCGCTCGCCTCGCCGCCGCCGAGGTGCCGGTGGCCGAGATCGTCTCGTCGCCCCTCGACCGCTGCGTGCAGACCGCCGACCGGCTCGCCTCCGCGCTCGGGGGGCCGGTCACCCGCAGCGTCCACGACGGGCTGGCCGAGTGCCGCTACGGCGCGTGGACCGGCCGGCCCCTCGCCGAGCTGGCCAAGGAGGAGCTCTGGAAGGTCGTCCAGGAGCGACCCAGCCAGGCACGCTTCCCCGACTCGCCGGCATACGAGGGGGAGTCCCTCACGGCGATGTGGGACCGCGCGCTCGACGCGGTCCGCGAGGTCAACGAGCGCGTGACGGCCGAGCACGGCGCAGACGCGGTGTGGGTCGCCGTCTCGCACGGCGACGTCATCAAGGCGGTCCTCGCCGACGCGGCCGGCTCGCGGCTCGACGATTTCCAGCGGCTGCACGTCGACCCGGCCTCGCTCAGCGTCGTGCACTACACGTCGCGGGGGCCCTTCGTCGTGCGCCTCAACGACGTGGGCGGTGACCTCAGCGGCCTGCGTCCGACGGCGCGGGCCACGCAGGATGGCGAGCTGCCCGAGGGCGACGCCGTCGTCGGGGGCGGCCCGGGCACCTCGGATAGGGTCGGTCCATGACCCTCCACGACTTCGAGGCCGTCGAGCGTTTCGTCGCCGGCACCGTCGGACCGGCGGGGCAGCGGGCGTTCTACCTGCAGGCGCGGGACGGCGCGCGGCTCGTCACCGTGGGCCTGGAGAAGCAGCAGGTCGCCGTGCTCGCCGAGCGGATCAACGACGTGCTCGACCAGCTCGCGCCCCTCGAGGCCGTCGAGCCCGGGCAGCCGGGCGGCGCGCCGGAGGACGCGGCCCCCCTCGAGACCCCGTTCGACGAGGACTGGCGGGTCCAGACCCTGGCCCTCTCGTGGGACGACGACGGTCGCGTCATCATCATCGAGTGCCACGACCACGACCCGGACGAGCTCGGCGACCTCGGCGACGAGGAGGAGCCCGGCGTCGACGGGCCGGCGCAGCCCGCCCTGCTCGCCCGCAACTCGATGCGGGTCCGGCTCGACCCGGCCGCCGCCCGGGCCTTCGCCCGCCGGAGCGAGGCGCTCGTCGCCGCCGGCCGGCCGCCGTGCCCGTTCTGCGGCGGGCCGCTCGACGCGAGCGGCCACATCTGTCCGCGGGCCAATGGCTACAAGCGCTGAGCCGACCCTGCTCGGTCCGGGCGACCTGTCCGGACCCGTGGAGGTGGTCGGCCGCGTCGCCGACTCGTCCAACCTCGCGGTGCTCGCCCGCCTCGTCGAGCACGACGGGGCGCATGTCATCTACAAGCCGGTGCGGGGCGAGCGACCGCTGTGGGACTTCCCCGACGGCACGCTCGCCGGCCGGGAGGTGGCGGCATACCTGACGTCCCGGCTCGGCGGCTGGGACCTCGTGCCGCCCACCGTGCTACGGGACGGCCCCCTCGGCCCCGGCTCGATGCAGCTGTGGATCGGTGACCCTTTCGCCCCGGTGGCTGACGACCGGGTGGTCGACCTCGTGCCGGCGCGGCGCATCCCGCGCGGCTGGGTGGGGGTGGTCGACGGGGAGACACCGCACGGCGCCTCGGTGCGGCTCGTGCACCAGGAGCTCGCCGACGTGCGCTCCCTCGCCGTGCTCGACGCCGTGCTCAACAACTCCGACCGCAAGGGCTCGCACTGCCTGCGAGACGACACCGGCCGCCTGTGGGGCATCGACCACGGCGTGTGCTTCTCGCCCACGCCGAAGCTGCGCACCGTCCTCTGGGGCTGGGCCGGGGAGCCGCTGCCGGACGCGGACCGGGCGCGGCTGTCGCGGCTCTCCGACGAGCTCGGACGCGCCCGGGTGCGCACCGAGCTCGAGCGGCTGCTGCCCGAGGCGGACGTCGCGGCGCTCGAGGCTCGGGTGCACCGCCTCCTGCAGTCGGGCCGGCACCCGCTGCCCAGCCCCGGGTGGCCGCCCGTCCCCTGGCCGCCGCTCTGACCTGCGGGCGGCCGGGATAGTCTCTGCCGGTGAGATCCTGGCCGACGCCGTTCATCCCGCAGCTGCCGGGCCGCGCACCCCAGGTGCGGGTGCGGGACACGACCTCGGGCGAGCTGCGGCCGGCCGCCTCCGGGCCGACGGTGACGCTCTACGTCTGCGGCATCACCCCGTATGACGCCACGCACATCGGGCACGCCGCGACCTACGTCACCTTCGACCTGCTCGGCCGGATCCTGCGCGACGGGGGCCACTCCGTCCGCTACGTGCAGAACATCACCGACATCGACGACCCGCTCCTCGAGCGCGCGGAGCGGGACGGCGTCGCCTGGGACGAGCTCGCCACTCGCGAGGTCGCCCTCTTCCGTGAGGACATGACCGCGCTCGCCGTCATCCCGCCCGACGAGTACCTCGGCGCCGTCGAGAGCATCCCGACCTTCGTCGGCCCCATCGAGCAGCTCGTCCGGGAGGGCATGGCGTATGCCGTGCCCGCGCCCGACGCCGTCGACGGGGCCGGGGGGGCGGTCGCCCGCGACGTCTACTTCGACGTGACGCGCGACCCGGCATTCGGTGGCGTGAGCAACCTCGACGAGGCGCAGATGCTCGAGCTCTTCGCCGAGCGAGGCGGCGACCCCGACCGCCCGGGCAAGCGGCACCGGCTGGACCCGCTCCTGTGGCGGGCGCACCGCGAGGGGGAGCCGCACTGGGACGGCGCCTCCCTCGGGCCGGGCCGCCCCGGGTGGCACATCGAGTGCGCGTGCATCGCGCTCGACCACCTCGGCGTCCCGATCGACATCCAGGGCGGCGGCACCGACCTGATCTTCCCCCATCACGAGGCGAGCGCAGCGCACGCGCGTGCGGTGAGCCACTCCGAGACCTTCGCCCGGCGCTACGTGCACCAGGCCATGGTCGGGCTCGACGGCGAGAAGATGAGCAAGTCCAAGGGCAACCTCGTGCTCGTCTCCGCGCTGCGCGCGGAGGGCGTCGACCCGGCCGTCATCCGCCTCGCCCTGCTCGCCCATCATCACAGCACCGAATGGGTCTGGACCGACGACGTGCTCGAGGAGGCGACCTCCCGTCTCGCGACGTGGCGGCGCGCCCTCGCGTCCGACGGCGGTCCGGCCGCGGAGCAGACGGTCGAGGAGATCCGCTCGCACCTCGCCGACGACCTCGACAGCCCTCGGGCGCTCGAGGCCGTCGACCGCTGGGCCGCACAGGCGCTGACCCGCGGGGGGGAGCACCCTGAGGCCCCCCGGCTCATCGCGCGCGCGGTCGACGCCCTGCTGGGCGTCCGCGTCTGACGGGTGGCTCAGGGGCTGCGGTCGCGGCGTCAGGCTGCGCTCAGGGGCCGGCGCTGGCGGCATACGAGCGGTGTCGACCCGAAAGCACAGCCCGGTGCCGTGGCCGCAGCACCCTTGGGGTTCGGCGCGCCCAGCCGCTCGCTCAGCGGGTGGGGTGGTCGTCGTCGCGGCCGCGCAGGTAGCGCTCGAACTCGCGCGCGATGGCGTCTCCGCTCGCCTCGGGCAGCTCGGCGGTGTCCTGCGCCTCCTCCAGCGACTTGACGTATTCCGCCACCTCGTCGTCGGACTGGGCCAGCTCATCGACCCCCCGCTCCCACGCCTGGGCGTTCTCCTCGAGCTCCCCGTGAGCCACCGTGATGCCGAGCAGGGACTCGATGCGGCGTACGAGGCTGAGCGTGGCCTTCGGGGAGGGCGGCCCGCCGGCGTAGTGCGGCACCGCCGCCCACGCGGAGAGCGTGGGGACGCCGGCCTCGGCGGCCGTGTGGCTGAGGACGCCGACGATGCCGGTCGGCCCCTCGTAGCGGCTCGCCTCGACGTCGAAGCGGTGGATGACGGCCTCGTCCTCGGCCGTGGCGGTGACCGGGATGGGACGGGTGTGCGGCACGTCGGCGAGGAGGGCGCCGACGGTGACGACCGTCGTCACACCGAGCTGCTGGGCGAGCTCGAGCAGCTCGAGGGAGAAGGCACGCCACCGCATCGACGGCTCGATGCCCTGCACGAGCACGACGTCGCGTCCGAAGCCCGTCTCGGTGGCCACGAGGATCCGCGTCGTCGGCCAGCGCAGGACGCGGCGGCCGTCTTCGATGAGCACCCGGGGGCGGTTGACCTGGAAGTCGTAGTAGTCCTCCGGGTCGAAGGCCGCGACGACCTCGGCGTCCCACGCCTCGGCGAGGTGGCGCACCGCGCTGGTGGCGGCCTCGCCCGCGTCGTTCCAGCCCTCGAACGCGGCGATGAGGACGGGGTCGTTCAGCTCCGGGACGTCCATGAACTCCAACACGGCCCCTCCTTCTGCGCGACACCGACACCATCGACCTAGGCCTCACCCTATGCGGCAAACAGCGCGCCGGTCGCGCCCGTGGGCCATACGCTGGCCGGCGACCGCAGGCCGTCCCGCCGGGCCCGTAGAATCGAGCACGTTCGCCCGCCCCCGACCGAAGGTCCCGTCTTGAGCAGCCGCTCCGACCTGTTCCGCCAGCTCCTCACCCAGCGTGTCCTCGTCGCGGACGGGGCAATGGGCACCATGCTGCAGGCCCAGGACCCGTCGATGGACGACTTCGAGGGCCACGAGGGCTGCAACGAGATCCTCAACGTGACCCGCCCCGACATCGTGCGGTCGGTCCACGACGCCTACTTCGGCGCCGGCTGCGACCTCGTCGAGACCAACACGTTCGGCGCGAACCTCGCCAACCTCGGCGAGTACGGCATCGCGGACCGCATCGAGGAGCTCGCCGAGGCCGGTGCCCGGATCGCGCGCGAGGCTGCCGACCACTGGAGCACGAAGGAGAAGCCCCGCTTCGTCATCGGCTCCGTGGGGCCGGGCACCAAGCTGCCCTCGCTCGGGCACGCGCCGTTCGCGGTGCTCCGCGACGCGTACGAGCGGCAGGCCCGCGGCCTGCTCGACGGAGGCATCGACGTCTTCCTCGTCGAGACCTGCCAGGACCTGCTGCAGGCCAAGGCGGCGGTCATCGGCATCCGGCGGGCCCTGCGCGACGTCCGCGACGACCTGCCCGTCTTCGTCCAGGTCACGGTGGAGACGACCGGGACGATGCTCATGGGCTCGGAGATCGGGGCCGCGCTCACCACGCTGGAGCCGCTCGGCATCGACGGCATCGGGCTCAACTGCGCCACAGGCCCGGCCGAGATGAGCGAGCACCTGCGCCACCTGTCGAGGCACGCCACGGTGCCCGTGACGTGCATGCCGAATGCCGGTCTGCCCGTCCTCACCCGGGACGGCGCGGCATACCCCCTCACCCCGGAGGAGCTCGCCAAGGCGCACACCCAGTTCGTCGCCGAGTTCGGCCTGCAGCTCGTCGGTGGGTGCTGTGGCACCACGCCGGAGCACCTGGCGGCCGTGGTCGAGGCGGTCGGCGGGACCGCGGTGGCGCCGCGCCGACCCCACCACGAGCCGGCGGTGAGCTCGCTCTACCAGTCGGTGCCCTTCCGGCAGGACGCGTCGTTCCTGTCCATCGGCGAGCGGACCAACGCCAATGGCTCCAAGGCTTTTCGCGAGGCCATGCTCGCCGGCCAGTGGGACCGCTGCGTCGAGATCGCGCGTGACCAGACGCGTGACGGTGCCCACCTCCTCGACGTCTGCGTCGACTACGTCGGCCGCGACGGCCGTGACGACATGCAGCAGATCGTCGGCCGCCTCGCGACGTCGTCGACGCTGCCGCTGGTGCTGGACTCGACAGAGCCCGCGGTCATCGAGGCCGGCCTGGAGATGCTCGGCGGTCGCGCGGTCATCAACTCCGTCAACTTCGAGGACGGCGACGGCGAGGGCTCTCGCTACCGCCGGATGATGCAGCTCGCCACCGAGCACGGCGCGGCCGTGGTGGCCCTCACCATCGACGAGGAGGGCCAGGCGCGCACCCGGGACAAGAAGGTCGCCATCGCCACCCGGCTCGTCGAGCAGCTCACCGCCGACTACGGCATGCGGGTCAGCGACATCGTCGTCGACACGCTGACCTTTCCCATCGCCACGGGCCAGGAGGAGACCCGCCGCGACGGGCTCGAGACGATCGAGGCGATCCGCGAGCTCAAGCAGCGCTACCCCGACGTGCAGACCACGCTCGGCGTCTCCAACGTCTCCTTCGGCCTCAACCCGGCCGCACGGGTGGTGCTCAACTCCGTCTTCCTCCACGAGTGCGTCAAGGCCGGCCTCGACTCGGCCATCGTCCACGCGGCGAAGATCCTGCCGATCGCCCGGATCCCCGAGGAGCAGCGGCAGGTGGCGCTCGACATGGTCTACGACCGGCGGCGGGACGGCTACGACCCGCTCGAGCGTTTCCTCGAGCTCTTCGCCGGCGTCGACAGCGCCAGCCTCAAGGCGTCCCGGGCCGACGAGCTGGCCGCTCTCCCGCTCGACGAGCGGCTCGCCCGGCGGATCGTCGACGGCGAGCGCAACGGCCTCGAGGCGGACCTGCAGGCGGCGCTCGACGCCGGCCGCACCGCCCTCGACATCATCAACGAGAACCTGCTCGACGGCATGCGCACCGTCGGCGACCTCTTCGGCCGGGGGGAGATGCAGCTGCCCTTCGTCCTCCAGTCGGCGGAGGTGATGAAGATCGCGGTCGCCTACCTCGAGCCCTACATCGAGGGGGTGGACGGGGCGGAGCGACAGGCCAAGGCCAAGATCGTCCTCGCCACCGTCAAGGGCGACGTGCACGACATCGGCAAGAACCTCGTCGACATCATCTTGTCCAACAACGGCTACGACGTCGTCAACCTCGGGATCAAGCAGCCCATCGCCGAGATCATCCGCACCGCCGAGGAGCACGGGGCCGACGCCATCGGCATGTCCGGGCTGCTCGTGAAGTCGACGGTGATCATGAAGGAGAACCTCGAGGAGCTGAACTCCCGGGGCGTGGCCGCCCGGTTCCCCGTCATGCTCGGCGGAGCGGCGCTCACCCGCGCCTACGTCGAGAACGACCTCGCCGAGGTCTACGAGGGCGAGGTGCGCTACGCGCGAGATGCCTTCGAGGGTCTGCGGCTCATGGACGCCATCGCCCTCGCCAAGACCCAGCCGGGGCTCGAGCTGCGGGAGGCCCTGCCACCGCTGCGCCAGCGCCGGGTCCGGAGCCAGGCGGCCCCGGTCGACGACAGCGCCCTCGCCGACACGACCCGCTCCGACGTCGCGACGGACAACCTGGTCCCCACCCCGCCCTTCTGGGGCACGCGCGTGGTCAAGGGCATCGCCCTCGCCGACATCGCGGCATACCTCGACGAGCGGGCCACCTTCCTCGGCCAGTGGGGTCTCAAGCCCGGTCGGGGAGACGACGGCGCGTCCTACGAGGAGCTGGTGGAGACGGAGGGCCGGCCGCGGCTGCGGCTGTGGCTCGACCGGATCAAGGCGGAGTCGCTCGTCGAGGCGGCCGTCGTCTACGGCTACTTCCCGTGCTACTCGGAGGGCAACGACGTCGTGGTCCTGTGGCACGAGACGGGCCCCGGTGGTCAGCCGGAGGGCAGCGAGCGGGCGCGGTTCAGCTTCCCGCGCCAGCGGCGGGACCGTCGCCTGTGCATCGCCGACTTCTTCAGGTCCAAGCAGGCGTATGCCGCCGACGGCCGCCCAGACGTCGTCGCCTTCCAGCTCGCGACGATGGGCTCGCGGGTCTCGGAGGAGACGGCCAGGCTCTTCGGGGAGAACGCCTACCGCGACTACCTCGAGCTGCACGGCCTGTCCGTGCAGCTGACCGAGGCGCTCGCCGAGATGTGGCACGCGCGGGTGCGGGAGGAGCTCGGCTTCGGCGACGAGGACGCCTTGCACCTCGAGGACATCCTGCGACAACGACACCGCGGGTCGCGCTACTCCTTCGGCTACCCGGCCTGCCCCGACCTCGAGAGCCGGGTGACCATGGTGGAGCTGCTCGAGCCCGGGCGGATCGGCGTCGAGCTGTCAGAGGAGCTGCAGCTGCACCCCGAGCAGTCCACCGACGCGTTCGTCGTGCACCACCCCGAGGCGAAGTACTTCAACGCGACATGACGGACTTCCTGCTGGGCACCGATGCCGCCAACGAGGAGACGGTGCGACTGCCGGCTGCGGTCCTCTGGGACATGGACGGGACCCTCGTCGACACCGAGCCCTACTGGATCGCGGCCGAGTACGACCTCGTCGAGAGCCACGGCGGCACGTGGGCGGACGAGTTCGCGCACGAGCTCGTCGGCAACGCCCTCGAGGTCTCGGCCCGGGTCATCCTCGACCGCACGGGCATCGAGCTCACGGTCCCCGAGGTGGTGCAGGCCCTGCTCGAGCGGGTCGTCTCCCGCGTCGACGAGCAGGTGCCGTGGCGGCCGGGCGCGCCGCAGCTGCTCGCCGAGCTCCGTGCGCTCGGCGTCCCGTCGGCGCTGGTGACCATGTCCTACCGGTCGCTCGCCGAGGCCGTCGTGGGCCAGCTGCCAGACGAGTCGTTCCACTCCCTCGTGACGGGAGACGAGGTCGCGCGCGGCAAGCCGGACCCCGAGCCCTACCTGGTCGCGGCGCGTCAGCTCGGCGTCCGACCCGAGGACTGCATCGCCATCGAGGACTCGCCGACCGGCGTCACCTCCGCCACGGCCGCGGGCGTGCCCACGATCGCCGTGCCCAACGTCGTGCCGGTGCCGCACATCCCCGGTGCCGTGCACGTCGAGACCCTGGCCGGTGTCAGCGCCGCTGACCTGACCCGCCTGGTCGCACCGGCGACGTCGCCGCAGGGAACCGCCGAGGCCCCCGGCGACCTCGGCGCGCCGAGCAGCCGACGATGAGCGCGCCCACCTCAGCGTCCCGCCTCGCAGCGATGACCGAGGCAGACGTGCGTGCGCTGGACCGCGCCCACGTCTTCCACTCATGGTCGGCGCAAGGCGCCGTCGACGCGCTGCCCATCGCCCGGGCCCGCGGCTCCTACTTCTGGGACTACGCGGGCAAGCGCTACCTCGACTTCTCCTCGCAGCTGGTCAACGTCAACATCGGCTACCAGCACCCCAAGGTCGTCGCCGCCATCCAGGAGCAGGCGGCGCGCCTGACGACGATCCAGCCCGCCTTCGCCAACGACGCCCGGTCGGAAGCGGCCCGGCTCATCACTGAGGTCGCCCCGGCGGGGCTGGGCAGCGTCTTCTTCACCAGCGGCGGTGCCGAGGCCAACGAGAACGCCATCCGCATGGCACGGCTGCACACGGGCCGGCACAAGGTGCTCGCCACCTACCGCAGCTATCACGGCGCCACGGCCGGCTCGATCACGCTGACGGGAGACCCGCGCCGCTGGCCGTCCGAGCCCGGCTACCCGGGCGTCGTCCACTTCTGGGGGCCCTACACCTACCGGTCGGCCTTCCACTCCGAGGACGACGCGCAGGAGGCGGAGCGCGCCCTGGCCCACCTGCGCGACACCCTCATGGTCGAGGGCCCACACACCGTGGCCGCCGTCGTGCTCGAGACGGTCGTCGGCACCAACGGGATCCTCGTCCCTCCGGACGGCTACCTGGCGGGGGTGCGGGCGCTCTGCGACGAGCACGGCATACTGCTCATCGCCGACGAGGTCATGGCCGGCTTCGGCCGGTGCGGCGAGTGGTTCGCCATCGACCGCTGGGGCGTGACGCCCGACCTGATCACCTTCGCCAAGGGGGTCAACTCCGGCTACGTCCCGCTCGGCGGCGTGATCCTCTCCGACCCGGTCCGGGACACCTTCACCGACCGTGCCTACCCGGGTGGCCTGACCTACTCCGGGCACCCGCTGGCCTGCGCGTCGGCCGTGGCCTCCATCAACGCCCTCCGGGAGGAGGGCATCATCGACAACGCCCGGATGCTCGGCGAGTCGGTGATCGGCCCCCGGCTGCGCGAGATCGCGAGCCGGCACCCGAGCGTGGGCGAGGTGCGCGGTCTCGGCGTCTTCTGGGCCGTCGAGCTGGTCCGGGACCGAGCCACCCGCGAGCCGCTCGTGCCTTTCAACGCGGCGGGGGAGGCGACCACGCCGATGGCCCGGTTCGCCGCGGCGTGCAAGGACCGGGGGCTGTGGCCCTTCACCAACGTCAACCGGACCCACGTCGTGCCACCGTGCACGACAACGGCGGCCGAGGCCGAGGAGGGCCTGGCCATCCTCGACGAGGCGCTCGCGGTCGCGGACGAGTACACGTCGGGCGCGTGACCCGGTCGGCTCAGTCATCGGCCACGGTCGGCTCACCGGCCGCGGCGGGGTCCACCGCGCGGACGGCCGCGTCGACCGGCAGGTCCGGCGGGGTCCCGCCCCAGGCGGGGCACAGGGCGCGGTGCTCGCACCAGTCGCACAGCCGGCTCGGGCGCGGCCGCCAGTCGCCGGTCTCCGCGGCGCGCCGGATCGCCTCCCACAGCGCCTTGACCTTGCGCTCGATGCCCCGCAGGTCCTGCTCGTCGGGGACGTAGCGCACGATCTCGCCGTTGCCGAGGTAGACCAGCTGCAGCAGCCGGGGGATCTCGCCGCGCTGCTTCCACAGGACGAGGGCGTAGAACTTCATCTGGAACAGCGCCCTGGCTTCGAACCGCTCCGAGGGCGAACGACCCGTCTTGTAGTCCACCACCCGCATGGCGCCGTCGGGCGCGACGTCGAGCCGGTCGACGTAGCCGCGCAGGACGAGGCCGTCGACGTCGGTCTCGACGTAGAGCTCGCGCTCGGCCGGCTCGAGGCGGGTCGGGTCCTCGAGGCCGAACCACGTCTCGAGCAGAGCGCCGGCCCCGGTGAACCACTCGTCGGTCCGGCCCTCGTGCTCGGCGAGCAGGTCGAGCATCTGCGGCTCCTCCGCCGCGATGCGCGCCCACTCCTCCGGCACGAGCGCGATGGCCGCGTCGAGGGTGCGCTGCTCGGTGGGCAGGTCGAAGAGCCGCTCGAGCACCGCGTGCACCAGCGTCCCACGCGCCGTGGCCGGGGTCGGCGGCGACGGCAGCTTGTCGATGACGCGGAAGCGGTAGAGCAGCGGACAGGTCATGAAGTCCGACGCGCGGCTCGGGGACAGTGCGGAGACCATGCCTGGAACTGTATGCCGACGCACCGACAGCCTCGTGAGGCGACGATCCACGTGGCCTAGGGTCACCTCATGAGCACCAGCCCGACGCCGCGCGCCTCCGCCCATGGCTGGCGGCTCGGCGGCCTCGCCGGCACCCCCGTCTACCTCGGGCGGTCTTGGCCGCTCATCGCCCTGTTCCTCGTGGTGGCCTTCGCGCCGACGCTCTCGCGCGGGGGGCGCGGCGCGGCATACGGCGTGCTCGTCGCCCTGGCGTATGCCGTGCTGCTGCTGTTCTCCGTGCTCGTCCATGAGGCCGCGCACGCGCTCGCCGCGCGGTGGCAGGGACATCCCGTGGACCGGATCGTCGCGGACGTGTGGGGCGGTCACACCGTCTACGACGCGACGCGCGGCACGCCGGGCACCACCGCGCTCGTCGCCGTCGTCGGGCCGCTCGCCAACCTCGTGCTCGCGGGGCTGGGCCACCTGCTGAGCGGGGTGGTGGAGGGATCGACGGTCCCGCTCCTCGTCGGCGTCGTCACCCTCACCAACCTCTTCGTCGGCGTGTTCAACCTCCTGCCGGGCCTGCCGCTCGACGGGGGCCAGATCCTCAGCTCCCTCGTGTGGCACGTCACCGGAAGCAAGGGTCGAGGCCTCACCGTCGCGGGCTGGAGCGGCCGCGTCGTCGCCGTCCTTGCCGTCGCGTGGGCGCTGGGTCGGCCGCTCCTCGAGTCGGAGCAGCCGGACCTGACCAACGTCGTGTGGGCCCTGCTCATCGGCGCCCTGCTGTGGCGCGGGGCCACCGAGGCGATCCGCTCCGGGCACGTGCACGAGGCCACAGCGGGCCCGGTCGACCCGGTGCTCGCGCCCTGCCTCCTCGCGCCTGCCGACGCCTCGGTGGCCGAGGTCCTGGCCCGGGCCGCGGCCGTCGCCGGGCCTGTCGTCATCGTCGCCACCGACCGCACCGGGTGGCCCATCGGAACGGTCGAGCCGGCCGCGACGGCGGCGGTCCCGCTGGAGGCTCGCGGGACGACGCGGCTGGCCGCCGTGGTCGCCGCCCAGCCGCCGGACTGGGTGGTGCCGGTGCCCGGCACCGCCGTGCTGACCGACCTCGTGCGGCTCATGGCGGAGCGGTCCCTCGCGGTCGCCGTGGTGCTCGACGAGTCGACGCGGCGGGTGCGTGGGGTGGCCCTGGCCGAGCGGGTCAACGACGTCGTGGCCGCGGAGCTGGCGCGCAAGGGGCGCCGCTGAGTAGGCCACTGAAGGGGGCTGTGCCGGTCCACGCCCACCCGTCGAGTGGCCACTTCTGCACGGGGCCTCACCCCGCGGGCCCGGACCCCGGTCGAGTGGCCACTTCTGCGCGGGGCCTCACCCCGCGGGGCCTCACCCCGCGGGGCCCCTCCCTTGTCGAGTGGCCACTTCTGCACGGGGCCTCACCCCGCGGGCCCGGACCCCGGTCGAGTGGCCACTCCTGCACGGGGCCTCACCCCGCGGGCCCGGACCCCGGTCGAGTGGCCACTTCTGCACGGGGCCTCACCCGCGGGCCCGACCCCGGCGGGCGGAAGGAGGGAAGGCGGAATGCCGCCGAGGCTCTGTCCCCAGGCCGACCGGTCGCGGGGCGCTCGTCCACAGCGCAGGCGAACGCGCTCGACCGAGGCGCCGGCCTGGGTGACGCTGGCCACGGGTCCGCAGACTCCTGACCCGAAAGAGGGGACGACATGACGACACGGTCGAAGGCGCCCGGGCCGGGCGCGCCGCCGGCGCGCAACGAGGTGGCCCTGACGGGACGGGTGTCAGCCGCCGCCGAGGAGCGAAGCCTGCCGAGCGGGGACGTCATCGTCCTGCTCCGCGTCGTCGTTGCCCGACCGGAGCGACCACGGCGGCCAGAGCGGCCGGACGCATCCGAGCAGCCCGGGCAGCCAGACCCGACCGGAGCGGCGCGTTCCTCGACGATCGCGGCCACCGACACCGTGGGGCGCCGGCGCCAGACCGTCGACACCATCGACGTCGTGTGCTGGACCTCGACAACCCGGCGCGCGGCGGCCCGCCTCGCGGCCGGGGACGTCGTCGACGTCGAGGGAGCGCTGCGCCGGCGGTTCTTCGGCGGCGCGGCGGGCCGGCAAAGCCGCTACGAGGTCGAGGCGCTGCGGGTCCGTCGCGTGGCCAGGGCACCGCAGGTGCCCACCTAGACTCTGCTGACATGACCGCAGACGCCGCCTCCGCCTCCGTCAGCACCGCCCATCGCCGGCGCGGCGTCTTCGAGGTCGGCGAGCGCGTCCAGCTCACCGACCCCAAGGGGCGGCTGCACACGATCACGCTGGAGCGGGGCCGGGAGTTCCACACCCACCGCGGGTTCCTGCGCCACGACGACCTCATCGGCGCGCCGGACGGCTCCGTCGTCACCAACACCGCCGAGGTCGAATACCTGGCGCTGCGACCCCTGCTCAGCGACTACGTCATGTCGATGCCCCGGGGGGCGGCGGTCGTGTACCCCAAAGACGCGGGGCAGATCGTCCAGATGGGCGACATCTTCCCAGGCGCCACCGTGGTGGAGGCCGGCGTCGGGTCCGGAGCGCTGTCGATGTCCCTGCTACGGGCGGTCGGAGAGCACGGTCGGTTGCTGTCCCTGGAGCGACGTGAGGACTTCGCGGAGATCGCCAGGGGCAACGGCCGCGAATTCTTCGGTGGCGACCACCCGGCCTGGACGGTGCACGTCGGCGATCTCGTCGAGACGCTGCCGACGCTGGTGAGCCCGGGCACGGTGGACCGCGTGGTGCTCGACATGCTGGCGCCGTGGGAGTGCCTCGAGGTCGTCGGCGACGCGCTGACGCCCGGTGGGGTGCTTGTCTGCTACGTCGCCACGACCACCCAGCTGAGCCGCCTCGCGGAGGGCATCCGCGGGCACGGCGGCTACACCGAGCCGTCCGCGTGGGAGTCCCTCGTGCGGGGCTGGCACCTCGAGGGGCTCGCCGTGCGACCGCAGCACCGGATGCACGGCCACACCGGGTTCCTGCTCACAACCCGTCGGCTCGCGCCGGGGGTCAGCGCGCCGGTGCGGAAGCGCCGGCCGGCCAAGGGTGCCCACGGACCCGCCACCGTGACCGTCCACGCTGGCGCGGTCGCGGCGGGCGACGTCGGCGCTGGCGAGCCGGGCTCCACCGCAGCACTCGACGTGCCTGCCAACGCCTGGACGGCGGAAGCCCTCGGCGAGCGCACCAAGTCAGACAAGACAATCCGGCGCGTTCGGCGATCCATGACGGGAACCTCCAACTCGGAGTGACGCCGCCGGGTTAGGGTCGAGGTGTCACGGCATTCAAGTGACTGCTGAGGAGGCCCAGATGTCCGACGAGATGCGTGGTCGAAGCCGACCAGGGGAGCAGCCGCGGAGCAGCGAGGTCGACGACCTGCGTGCCGAGGTCGAGCGGCTGCGCGCGGCCGCGCGCCAGTCTCCCGAACGGGCCCGCGACCTCGACGCCCGCATGGCCCACCTGCAGACGTCGCTGACGAACCTTGCCACGCAGAACGAGCGGCTCGTGCGCACCCTCAAGGACGCGCGCGAGCAGATCGTCACCCTCAAGGCGGAGGTCGACCGGCTCGCGCAGCCGCCCAGCACCTACGGCCTCGTCGTCGACATCGCGCAGGACGGCACCGTCGACATCCTCACCGGTGGCCGCAAGATGCGCGTGGCGGTAAGCCCGTCTGTGGAGTCGGAGCAGCTCGGCGTCGGCCGTGAGGTGATGCTCAACGAGGCGCTCAACGTCGTGGCGGTGCATGGGTACGAGCGCGTGGGGGAGGTCGTGACGGTCAAGGACCGGCTCGGCGAGGACCGTGTCGTCGTCATCACCCACGGCGACGAGGAGCGCGTATGCCGTCTCGCCGAGGCGCTCACGGGCGCGACGATCCGGGTCGGTGACTCCCTGACCCTCGACTCGCGGTCCAACTTCGTCTACGAGCTCATCCCCAAGCTGGAGGTCGAGGAGCTCGTCCTCGAGGAGGTGCCCGACGTCGCCTACGAGGACATCGGCGGCCTGTCCGGGCAGATCGAGCAGATCCGCGACGCCGTCGAGCTGCCCTTCCTGCACCCCGACCTGTTCCGCGAGCACGCGCTCAAGCCGCCCAAGGGCGTCCTGCTCTACGGCCCGCCCGGCTGCGGCAAGACGCTCATTGCCAAGGCCGTGGCGGCCTCGCTCGCCCGGCAGATGGCCGCGCGCACCGGCAACCCGTCCGAGAAGAGCTACTTCCTCAACATCAAGGGCCCGGAGCTGCTCAACAAGTACGTCGGCGAGACCGAGCGGCACATCCGGCTCATCTTCCAGCGGGCGCGCGAGAAGGCGTCCGGGGGCTCGCCAGTCGTCGTCTTCTTCGACGAGATGGACTCGCTCTTCCGCACCCGAGGGTCCGGCGTGTCGAGCGACGTCGAGACGACGATCGTGCCGCAGCTGCTCGCCGAGATCGACGGCGTCGAGCGACTCGAGAACGTCATCGTCATCGGCGCCTCCAACCGCGAGGACATGATCGACCCAGCGATCCTGCGCCCGGGGCGCCTCGACGCGAAGATCAAGATCGAGCGGCCCGATGCCGAGAGCGCCCGCGACATCTTCTCGAAGTACCTCGTCGAGACCCTGCCGCTGCACGAGCACGACCTGGCCGAGCACGGCGGTGACCGCGAGGCCACGGTCGCCGCGATGACGGCCGCAGCGGTGGAGCGGATGTACTCCGAGATGGAGGAGAACCGGTTCCTCGAGGTGACCTACGCCAGCGGCGACAAGGAGGTCCTCTACTTCAAGGACTTCAACTCCGGGGCCATGATCCAGAACATCGTGGACCGGGCCAAGAAGATCGCGATCAAGGAGTTCCTCGCCACCGGCCAGAAGGGCATCCGCGTCGAGCACCTCCTCACCAGCTGCGTCGAGGAGTTCAAGGAGAACGAAGACCTGCCCAACACGACCAACCCCGACGACTGGGCCCGCATCTCCGGCAAGAAGGGCGAGCGCATCGTCTACATCCGCACGCTGATCAAGGGCAAGGACGGACGGGAGCCCGGTCGCTCCATCACGACGGCGAACACCGGCCAGTACCTCTGACGCCTGGAGACCGGGCGAAGCACCGGTCCCACAGAGCTCCCGCGGGCTGGGAACGCCTCGTATGCCGCCCACGGCTTGGTCAGCCGACCTCACCGTCGGCCACGGCGAGGACACCCAGCGACAAGGTTGACGAGCGGTAATACCTCCGCGCCGCGGGCGCCGGCCGGGTGCACCGGCGCCGGCCGGGCCGGAATGTCGGCCGTCATGACCTTGGTCGGTCGGCCCGCCATCATCGTCAGCAGCGTCGCGCTCCCGAGCCGGCCGGCAGGGTCTGTGACAAGGCGTCCACAGCCTGGAACGGCGTCAAGAGCGGCGCGAGTTGGACTTTGGCAGCACCGGTCATCGATTATCCAATTGCTCCATGGAGCGGGTGGCAAGACTGAATGGAAAAGGGTACGGTCAGGCCAATGCCCGTCGCATCCGATTGGGAGCTTCTAGCCACACCCGACCACGTGCGGCAGGGTGCCGCGCAGAGCCGAAGGAGTCCGCATGTCAGGGCGATTCACGCTTCGAGTTTTTGCTTGTCGCCGCTGTGCTTGCTGGTAGCGCTCTGGCACCTGGCCAAGCGTATGCCGGAACGGGTACTGAGCCACCCGGAAATCGGTATAGGTCAACGCTGACAACGTCAGTAAATGGGGCGGTCAAGCAGACACCTGCGGTGTCAGCCGCTGCCCCCTCTGGAGCGCTAATTCACTGCAACAAGGCGTACTCCTTCAGCGACGGCAACGGGACATACCACATTCAGCATGCCTGTGGCGGCACAACGGCCCCGTGGGGATTCAACATCGCTTCCGGTCTCTGTGCCATCGCGACAACCAGCGTTAGTGAGGCGGGAATGCGCTGGACCCGCAATGGTGTACCGCAGTCAATGCAGGCACCCCATCTCCAAGCCTGTACGTACCAGTGGCACGGAACCTATAGTCCCGCTCGCGATTACGACAAGCTCACCTACGGAGACACCTTCACATTTGGCGTCGTGAATGGCGGCCGCGCAACCTTGAAGATCAGTGGCTCCTTCACGCTCTTGGGTAGCCCGTGTTCGCCCACGTCCTGCTGAATAGGAGGGGACACCAACTCATGCCTCCACGTGTCAAGAAGAAGGTGTCGGCCCCATGACGCTTGGCGACGCTGATTCCCGAGCCAGGTTCGACCGAGCCTTCGCGCCTGTGCTCGCGGATCTGGCAGCCGAGCCCGTGGTGTCGCTGCAACGTGAGGCCGGCGACGGCCGGCCGGCATTCATCTGGCTGACCGACTCCAGTGGAGGCAGGACGGGAGTGCCGCTGGATCCCCAACTGCGGGGCATCGACGCCGTCGTCTGGGTTGCCGGTATTGTCCAGGACGCAGCCGTCGATGCCCTGTGGGCCGTGGGCGAACCAGCGGTGTGGCCGGTGTGTCGACGGCACCCGGCGTCACACCCCATGAACGCGGCCCTGGTCGGGGGTGTGGCCGTATGGCAGTGCCCGGTGGACCTCGTAGCTGTGGCCGAAGTCGGTCAACTGGGAGAGCACCCGCGAGAGGGGCTGCCACCCGAGTCGCACCACTGACTCGTGGTCTGTGGACTCGGGGCTGTCGCCGCGCTCGTCATCCTGACCATGCACCGGGGCCGCTGGTGAGAAAACCTCAATACATCGGGTACGCCGCGGCTGGGGCCTGCATCGTCGCGACCGCCGGTGCCTGCACCGTCATAGCGAGTGCAGTTGCAGGTATTTCAGTGCTGAATAGCCGAGCAGGTGAAGGTGCACGACTTCATCGACCCAGCCCTGGGCAAGGCCAACCCCTACGGCGTGTACGACCTCGCCGCGGACACCGGATGGGTGTCCGTGGGCACCGACCACGACACCGCCGCGTTCGCCGTCAACACGATCCGCTCCTGGTGGCAAGCCGTCGGCGCCGAACGTTACCCGGATGCGACCCGGCTGATGATCAGCGCCGACGGCG
>NZ_DASSMH010000002.1:0-20261 GCF_035688975.1 Intrasporangium sp.
ACCGGTGCGCTCGGCGGAGCGGGTGTCACGTTGTCAGGCGATGTCCTCTCGCCGCAGACGGTGCGCCGGCTGGCGTGTGACGCGGCGGTCATCCCGATGGTGCTCGGTGGCAAGAGCCAACCGTTGGATGTGGGGCGGGAATGGCGGCTGGTGACCAAGGGGCTGCGGGTGGCGTTGTGGCAGCGGGACCGGGGGTGCACCTTCCCGGGGTGCACCGTCCCGGCGCAGTGGGCCGACGCGCACCACGGGCGGCACTGGTGCCGTGGGGGGAAGACCTCGCTGCTGAACACGTGCCTGCTCTGCCCTCGGCACCACACCTATGTCCATGCCCACGACCTGGTCCCGACCATCACCGCCACCACCGTGACCTGGCACCTGTAGCCACCGCGCCCCGCACCCCCCGCCGGCCACCGCCCGCAGGGGGTAAGCGAGCGCGCCCGGGGGCGGGCGAGCGCGCCCCCGGGGGGTGAACGGAAGTGGCCACTCGAGGTGGTGAGCGTGAGCGGGGGCGGGCGCGACCGTGCGCGCCCCGGGGGTGAACGGAAGTGGCCACTCGAGGTGCGAGCGGGGCGAGCGCGCCCCCGGGGGTGAACGGAAGTGGCCACTCGAGGTGGGGAGCGGGGGGCGGGCCGTGCGCGCCGGGGGTGGGTGCACATTGGGGAGGGCCCACGTCCCCGGCAGTGAAGGATCACGTCCACCTCAGGTGGGCGGGTTCGCCACGGCGCCCGGGGACCGCCCGTGGCCAGCACGGGAGGGGCGCGGCGGCGCGACCTGTTCGCCGTACCGCGCGACGCAGAAGTCGGCCAGCCTGCGTGCGAGCGCCTCGATCGTGGCCCTGCCGTGGTGGTTCGGCTCCCAGGCGGCATACAGCCGGATGCTGATCGGGCCGCTGGGGCCGTCGATGGCGAGAGGACGCAGTCCGAAGCGGGGGTCATCCGACACCACCGCGACGCCCCGGCCGGACGCGGCGACGGCCTGCGCCACCTCGGCCGTGCCGAACTCGTGCACCCTCGCGTAGGCGAGCGCAGCGGCGGCCGCTGCGTGGTCGAGGGCGCGTCGAGGGTGGAACTCGCGTGACTGCACGAGCAGCGTCTCGCTCACCAGCTCCTCGATGGAGACGGCCGCCTTCCCGGACCACGGGTGTCCCGCCGGCACGTAGGCCCACACCGGCAGTTCGGCGAGGGGGATTCCCGCGATCGGGCTGGCCGGGGGGGTCGTGCCGATGGCGAGGTCGGCGCCGCGGCCCAGGGTGGCGTAGACGGAGGTCGGCACCTCCTCCCACACCGCGGGCATGGGGTCGTCAGAGGTCAGAGTCGCCAGGAAGGGGGCGACCACATCGGTGAGGGTCGTGCCCGGGGCGGCGATGGTGATCTGCTCGAGCCGTCCCGCGGCGATGGCTCGGGCGGCCGCCCGAGCCGCCTCCGCCTGCGACAGCAGCCGCTCCGCGATGGGCAGGAATTCCTCGCCGGCGGCGCTGAGGCGCAGCCGTCCCTCCCTGCGCGCGAAGAGGTCGACCCCGAGCTGTCGCTCCAGCTGACGGACCTGACGCGAGAGGGCGGGTTGGGTCAGGTGCAGCTCTGCCGCGGCGGCCGTGACCGTCCCGGCGTGCGCGATGGTCACGAAGTAGCGAAGAAGCCGCAGGTCCACGACAGGCCATGCCTCCTGGGCATCGGATACGTGTGAAACAGGCATTGGACAGCATGGCAGAGCCGTCGCCATCCTGAGGCAGGAAGCGGGAGTCGAGGCACGGCATACCCGCTGGTGAAAGGAACGGTCGATGACCCCGATAACGCAACGCCGCGAGCTGCGCACCGAGCTGCCCGGACCCCGGTCGCGCGCCCTCCAGGCGCGCAAGGAAGCCGCCGTCTCGGCGGGAGTGAGCACCGGTCTGCCGGTCTACATCGACCGGGCCGGCGGCGGCATCCTCGTCGACGTCGACGGCAACCACCTCATCGACTTCGGGTCCGGCATCGCCGTCACGACCGTGGGCGCGTCGGCGCCGCGCGTCGTCGAGGCCGTGCAGGGGCAGGTCGAGCGGTTCACGCACACGTGCTTCATGGTGACGCCCTACGAGGAGTACCTCGAGGTGTGCGAGAAGCTCGCCGCCCTGACCCCCGGCTCGCACGAGAAGCGTTCGGCCCTCTTCAACTCCGGCGCCGAGGCGGTCGAGAACGCCGTCAAGATCGCCCGGGCCTACACCGGCCGCTCCACCATCGTCGCCTTCGACCACGCCTACCACGGGCGGACCAACCTGACGATGGCCCTCACAGCCAAGAACCTGCCCTACAAGCAGGGGTTCGGGCCCTTCGCCGGGGAGGTCCACCGGGCGCCGATGGCCTACCCCTTCCGGTGGCCCGGGGACCGCGAGCACGTGGCCGAGGAGGCCTTCGCCGCGTTCGCGGCCCAGGTCCACACCCAGGTGGGGGAGCAGAACGTCGCGGCAGTCATCGTCGAGCCCATCCAGGGCGAGGGCGGCTTCATCGTGCCCCCCGCGGGGTGGCTGGAGCGCATCGCCCGGTGGTGCCAGGAGCACGGAGCCCTGTTCATCGCGGACGAGATCCAGACCGGCTTCTGTCGGACCGGTGACTGGTTCGCATGCGACGCCGAGGGCGTCGTGCCCGACCTCATCACGACCGCCAAGGGCATTGCGGGCGGTATGCCGCTCGCCGCGGTCACCGGGCGCGCCGAGGTGATGGACGCCGTCCATCCCGGCGGGCTGGGCGGCACCTACGGCGGCAACCCCGTCGCGTGCGCGGCGGCGCTGGGCGCCATCGCGACGATGGAGGAGGAGGACCTGTGCGGCCGCGCTCGGCAGATCGGCGACGTGCTCCGCAGCCGCCTCGAGCAGCTGGCCGACAAGGTCGGCGTCATCGGTGAGATCCGCGGGCGTGGGGCCATGGTGGCCGTCGAGGTCGTCGTGGGGAGCGGGGACCGCAGCCCGGACGCGGCGCTCACCGCCGCCGTCAGCGCGCACTGCCACCGCGAGGGTCTCGTCACCCTCACCGCCGGCACCTTCGGCAACGTGCTGCGGTTCCTGCCGCCGCTGACGATCTCGGACGAGCTGCTCCACGAGGGTCTCGACATCCTCGAGGACGCCTTCCTCACCGTGCTCGACGGGGGCGATCGATGAGCCTCGGCGCCGACGAGCGGACGACCGTCGCCTCGGTGCCCACCGGCCTGCTCATCGATGGCACGTGGCGGTCGTCGGCCGACGGCGCCGTGGTGCCCGTCGAGGACCCCGCGACGGGCGCCACCCTGACGAGGGTCGCCGACGCCACGGTGGCCGACGGCCAGGACGCGCTCGCCGCGGCCCACGAGGCCCAGGCGTCGTGGGCTGCCGTCGCGCCCCGGCAGCGCGCCGACCTGCTGCGCGCGGCATACGAGCTGGTCACCGAGCGGGCGGAACACTTCGCGACCCTCATGACCCTCGAGATGGGCAAGCCGCTCGCCGAGTCGCGCGGAGAGGTCGCCTACGGCGCGGAGTTCCTCCGGTGGTTCTCGGAGGAGGCGGTGCGCGTCTCGGGCCGGTGGGCGACAGCGCCGAACGGTGCGACCCGGCTCCTCACCGTGCGCCAACCGGTCGGCCCGACGCTCATGGTCACTCCGTGGAACTTCCCGCTGGCGATGGGCACCCGCAAGATCGGCCCCGCGGTCGCCGCCGGGTGCACCATGGTCGTCAAGCCGGCCACCCAGACTCCACTGACGATGCTGGCGCTGGCGGACGTGTTCCGCGAGGTCGGCCTGCCCGGCGGCGTCCTCAACGTCATCACGACGACGCGGACGGCCGAGGTCATCGAGCCGCTCGTCCGTGACCCGCGCACCCGCAAGTTGACCTTCACCGGCTCGACCCCGGTGGGCCGGGTGCTCGTGGAGCAGTCGGCGCAGCAGCTGCTCCGGGTGTCGATGGAGCTGGGTGGCAACGCGCCCTTCGTCGTCTTCGAGGACGCGGACCTCGACGCGGCCGTCGACGGTGCCCTGCAGGCCAAGATGCGCAACATGGGGGAGGCGTGCACGGCCGCGAACCGGTTCCTCGTGCACGAGTCGGTGGCAGGGGAGTTCACCCGGAGGCTGGCGGAACGCATGTCGGCGCTCGTGGTCGGTCGCGGGACCGAGCCCGGCGTCGAGGTGGGTCCGCTCATCGACGCCAAGGCCCTGGCCAAGGTCGGCGCGCTCGTCGACGACGCCGTCGCCAGGGGGGCGCGGCTGCTGTGCGGCGGCAAGCCGGTCGGCGAGCAGGGCTACTTCTTCGCGCCCACCGTGCTGACCGACGTTCCTCTCCACGCGGCGCTGACGCGCGAGGAGATCTTCGGGCCGGTTGCGCCGGTGTCGACGTTCGCGACAGAGTCGGAGGCCGTGGCCCGGGCCAACGACACCGAGTACGGCCTGGTCGCCTACGTCTTCACGCGTGACCTCTCGCGTGCTCTGCGGGTCAGCGAGGCGCTTGAGTTCGGGATGGTGGGCGTCAACCAAGGCATCGTCTCCAACCCTGCGGCGCCCTTCGGGGGCGTCAAGGCGTCCGGTTTCGGCCGCGAGGGGGGACCGGAGGGGATCGAGGAGTACCTCGAGACGAAGTACGTGGGACTCTCGCTCTGACTGTGCCCGGGGCAGGTATGCCGCGCCCCGCGGCGCAGATCAGCCCCGGGCAGGCGGGCTCCACCGGGGCGTCGCCCGTGCGCCGCGATCCCGTCCACGGCGCCGGCACGACGTCGAGGCGCTGGGCCAGCGCGTAGGCGACCGCCTCGTCGTTGACCCGCCACCCGCGGAAGTCCGGCCACGCCTCTTCGGCGCTGCGCTCCACGGGTGCACGCTCGCCCACGTCATGTCGACGATTGCGGTGCCGAGCACCGCCATGACCAGGCTCACCCGGCCCATCCTCCGCGACGGTCTCCGGCACGGCAGGGTCTGGCCGCAGGTCTTGGGGATCGCTTGACCGTCTCTTGACCGACGATCTCGTATCCTCGGCCGCACCTGGGTCGTTGGACAGGTCGGTGGTGGGTTCGCCGAAGGCAGCCGGACATGTCACGACGACCACCGTCGTCGTGTCCCCTACGCGAGGAGTCGACCAGATGTCCCTCTCACCACGGCTTGGTCGAGTGCGGAGCCACCGTGGGATGCTCCCTGCCCTCGTGGCCATGAGCGCCCTGGCGCTGGGGCCCATCGGCCCGGCCGTTGCAGCCACCCCGACCAGCGGCTCGGTCACCGACACCTCCCGATCCGTGCAGTGGACTGCTGGGCCATTCGTGACCCCGAACGTCACGGGGACCGCCGGTGACGTGGTGTGCGGGCCTGGCCTGTGCGACGACTTCCGGCTCCACGTCACCACCCCGGCGGGCTACGGCAGCAGCCACCAGCTGACCGTCAAGGTCGCGTGGCCGCAGGCGGCGGCCGACTTCGACGTCTACCTCCTCGACGCCTCGGGTGCGGTCGTGGCGTCCGCCGCGTCCAGCTCCGATCCCGAGGTCATGGTCGTCCCGCCGACCAGCGGTGACTACACGGTCCGCGTGGTGCCCTTCGCACCGCTCGGCCAGTCGATCACCGGCACCGCCACGCTCACGGACGTGCCGCCGAACCCGGCGCCGAGCACCGCAACCCCGCCGACCTACAGCCAGTACGGTGCCCCCGAGACCTTCCGGCGTGCCCACGACGCCGGCGAGCCGTCCATCGGCAGCAGCCACAGGACCGGCGCGACCTTCTACCAGGCGCTCTACGAGACCTACCGGGCGACGTGGGACGACAGCGTCTCGCCCGCGAAGGTGACGTGGAGCAACGCCTCTGCCACCGCCGCCAACGGCTGCGCCACCGGCGGCACGACCTCCCTCGACCCCATCGGCTTCACTGACCCCACGACGGGCCGCGTCTTCGAGAGCCAGCTGGCGGGCAAGACCTCCCTGATGTGCTACTCGGACGACGACGGCAAGACGTGGGCTCCGAGCCAGGGCGGGGGCCTCAACTCCGGGGTCGACCACCAGACCGTCGGGGGCGGCCCCTACCCCGCAGGGGTCGGACCGCTGCCGACAAGCGCCTACCCCCACGCGGTCTACTACTGCAGCCAGGACATCGCCGACGCCAGCTGCGCCGCGAGCCGCGACGGCGGAGTCACGTTCGGACCGGCCGTGCCGATGTACTCGCTGCTCGACTGCGGTGGCCTGCACGGCCACGTCAAGGTGGCTCCGGACGGCACGGTCTACGTGCCCAACAAGGGCTGCGGCGGCAACCAGGCCGTGGCCGTGTCCGAGGACGGCGGCACGACCTGGGCGCTCCGCAAGCACCCGGCCAGCACGGCCGGCGACTCGGACCCGAGCGTCGGGATCGGCGCCAACGGCACCGTCTACCTGGGCTACCAGGCGGCCGACGGCACGGCCCGGGTCGCGGTCAGCCGCGACAAGGGCAGGACCTGGACCGACGACCAGAACGTCGGCGCGGCCCTCGGCGTCGCCAACGTCGTCTTCCCCGCCGTCGTGGCGGGCGACGACGACCGCGCCTCCTTCGCCTTCCTCGGCACGACGACGCCCGGCAACTACCAGGACGCCACGAACTTCAGGGGCGAGTGGCACCTCTACGTCGCGACCACCTACGACGGCGGGAAGTCGTGGGTGACCGTCGACACCACGCCGAGCGACCCCGTGCAGCGCGGGTCGATCTGCACGGGCGGGACGACGTGTGGCAACGACCGCAACCTGCTCGACTTCATGGACGCCACGGTCGACAAGGCCGGCCGCGTCGAGGTCGGCTACGCCGACGGCTGCACGGGGGCCTGCGCGCAGCCCGGAGGCGCGCAGAACTTCGACGCCTACGCGACCATCGCGCGTCAGCAGACCGGCAACACCCTGTATGCCGCCTTCGACCGGCTGCCCAACCTGACGCCCACGACGTTGACCGCCACCAAGGTCAAGGGTTCCTTCGTGGTCGCCTCGACGCTCGCCAACACCGGCACTGCCGTGGCGAAGGCCGCGACCCTGCGGCTGCTCGTCGACGGCGTCGCGGTCGCGACCTCGGCGCCGTCCGACCTCGCGCCGGGCGGCTCCAGGACCGTGACGTTCCCGGCGGTCAAGCTCGACACCGGGCGGCATACGGTGCTCGTCGTCGCCGACCCGGCCAACACGGTCCGCGAGTCGAACGAGTCGGACAACAAGCGCAGCATCGTCGTCGTCCGGTGAGGGCGCGTCAGCGCTGGCCGGTCAACCCGGTGACGGTGGCGTCCCTCGCCCTCGTCGGGCTCCTCCCGGGCTGCGGGACCACGGCATCGACCGTTCCCGTCGACCGGGCAGCCCCAGGTGCGGGCGCCCCCGCCGCGCAGACGTCCAGCCGGGCGAACGGGCAGGCCGGCGAGGCCGATGCATCGGAGGTCTGCGCCGAGGACGCCCGCGCGGTCTCGCTGCCCGCGACCTACCCGGACGCCGCCCGGCTGCCAGCGGGCTATGTCATCACGTCCGTGGAGGCGCGGAGCGGCGACCGCACCGTCGTCAGCGCGGTGTCTCCGAGGGGCTTCCAGGACACGCTCGGGGACCTTCGGGCGGCCTTCTCCACCCGTGGCTGGACCCTCTCCGGGGGTGAGGTGGAGGAGGGCGACGCCGAGTCGAACTTCTCCGGCAACGGCTACAAGGGCCGGTGGGGCATCCGCGCGCTGCCCGGGTGCCAAGAGGACACGACAGTGAGCGTGGTCCTCGGCAGGTAGTCCTTGCGGGGCAAGGCCGTGGCGGCGCGGGCGGGCACGCTCAGCCGGCGTCCTGCCAGGGAGCCGTGTCGCCCATCTTCTTGTAGTACCTGGCGAGATGGCTCTTGACGCGGTCGATGTCCTTGTCAGGCAAGTCGATTCCGCCGCGGGAGCCCTGCATCACGGCGGCCGCGGCCATCACGGCGCGCGGGACGGCGACGAGCCTGTCGTCGACGACGTCGGCGATGAGCAGCTTGTATGCCGTGAAGTTGTCCTTCTTCGCCGCGTCGTACCACACGTGCGCGTCGCGGTAGCGCTCGTTGGGGCCGTCCTCGGCGTGGGCCCACGTGCGCACCCGGGACTCGGCGGCGTCACCGTCCCAGTGCCGGTCACGCTCGGCGAGCGGGAGGTCCTGGAAGCTGGTCACTGCCATGGGTGGTCTCCTTTGTCTGCGGACCACAACGGGTCACGGGCGAGCAAGGTGGATCAGCCGGGGTTTCGTCCCCCGGCGGGCGACCAGGACCCTACCCGGTGGCCGGGCCGACATGGTCGCCATGGGCCAGAGCGGGCCCTCATCCGCGTCGCCGGACAGCAGGACGGCGGGGGTGCGCAGCTCCCGGAGGCGCTGGTTGAACGGGTCGAGCAGGGCCCCGCTGCTATGTCGTCCGACATGGGTGGCGTGCCGTGGCCGACAGGGGGTGGATCCGCGCCTCGACTGACGCGCAGGGTTCCGACGCGCAGCGTTCCGACCGACCAGCGTGGGCCAGCTGTCCGGTCACGGGCACCGACGCGCCCCGGTAGGATGGGGGCGACCAGCGACTTCCAACAGATGGCTGCACGCAGCCACGTGGAGGTCATCCCGGTCCGGCAAGGGTGGCGGACGTGAGCCAGACCCAGCGTCGAGAGAGTTCCCCACGCACCATGCCGCCCGTCATCACCAGCACCCCCAGCACCACCCGCCACGCGGACGCGCCCGAATCGCCACCAGCCCGAGCCTTCCTCGGACTCAGCCTGACCCAGGTCCTCGGCAGCGCCCTGGCGGCGGCGACGTCTGCCCTGGCCGCCTCCTTCCTGGGAGTGGCCGGCACCATCATCGGCGCCCTCGTCGGCTCGCTGATCGCCACGATCGGCTCGGCGGTCTACGAGCGGTCTCTGAGCCGTGCGGGCACCCGCCTCCGCGAGGTCCGGCCTCGCGTGGTGACCGACCGGTCGAAGCGCGACCTGCTCGTGGTGGAGGCGGCCGCCCTCCAGACGCCATCGGCCGCCCGCCGATGGCAGCCCTGGGCCGGCCTGGCCGCCGGAGTCGTCGCGGCAGCGGCGCTCGCGCTCGGCGGCATCACGGCACTCGAGGGCGCGCTCGGTCATCCGGTCTCCGACAGCAGCGGTGCCGGCACGTCGATCGGCCGGGCCGTCGAGGGCGGGTCCATCGGTAGGTCAGGCGGATCAGACACACCCTCGGCGTCCCAGGACGGGGCCTCCGAGGTCCGGGCCCCGGTCGCTTCCACACCGAGCGCGACCGGCGTCACACCCACGCAGAGCCTCACTTCGGCCCCGGCCGTCCCGATCCAGGCGACACCGAGTGCCACTGCCACAACTCCGGCCGCGTCGGCGACGACTCCCTCCACCGCCGCCACGACGCCCTCCCCGAGCGCCACGGCCCCGGCGTCGACGACCACGGCACCCTAGCGACGGCCCCTGCCCCCGCCGGCGGCCCCAGCGGCATACGGTGTGCGACATGGAATTCCGATACCTCGGCAACAGCGGACTCAAGATCTCCGCGATCACCTACGGCAACTGGCTCACGCACGGATCGCAGGTGGAGAACGACGTCGCCACGCAGTGCGTGCGGGCCGCGCTCGACGTGGGCATCTCGAGCTTCGACACGGCCGACACCTACGCGAACACCAAGGCCGAGAGCGTGCTCGGGGAGGCGCTCAAGGGCGAGCGACGCGAGAGCCTGGAGATCTTCACCAAGGTCTTCTGGCCCACCGGGCCGGGGGGCAAGAACGACACCGGCCTGTCGCGCAAGCACATCCTCGAGTCGATCAACGGCTCGCTGCGGCGCCTGCAGACCGACTACGTGGACCTCTACCAGGCGCACCGCTACGACCCCGAGACGCCGCTCGAGGAGACGATGCAGGCCTTTGCCGACATTGTCCGGCAAGGCAAGGCCCTCTACATCGGCGTCAGCGAGTGGACCGCGGACCAGATCCGCGAGGGCGTCAAGCTGTCGAAAGAGCTTGGATTCCAGCTGATCTCGAGCCAGCCGCAGTATTCGATGCTGTGGCGGGTCATCGAGGGCGAGGTGATCCCCACCTGCGAGGAGCTCGGCGTCAGCCAGATCGTGTGGAGCCCGATGGCCCAGGGCGTCCTGTCGGGCAAGTACCTGCCCGGCCAGCGGCCGCCGGAGGGCTCCCGCGCCGCGGACGAGAAGGGCGGCGCGGACATGATCAAGCGCTTCCTGCGAGATGACGTGCTGGAGCGGGTGCAGGGCCTCGCGCCGCTCGCGGACGAGGCGGGCCTCACGATGGCCCAGCTCGCGGTGGCGTGGGTGCTGCAGCACCGCAACGTCGCCGCCGCGATCGTCGGCGCCTCGCGCCCGGAGCAGGTGGCCGAGAATGTCAAGGCCGCCGGCGTCAGGCTCGAGCCCGAGCTGATGGTCAAGATCGACGAGGCACTCGGTGACGTCGTCGAGCGCGACCCGGCCAAGACGTCGGAGAACGCGCCGCAGGAACGCGTGGCCTGACCACCGACGCCGTATGCCGCCCTGCCGGTTCCGCGCGGCTGGGCGGCATACGCACCCCGCAAGGAGCAGCCACGCCGCGGCTAGCGGACCGCCGGCCAGGCCATCTCGGCCTCGAGGTCCGTCAGGAGCTCACTCGGATCCGGGAGCAGACGCGGGTCCGAGACCACGCTGATGAGGAGCCCACCGGCGTAGGACAGCACGTCGAAGGTGACCCCGACGTTTCCGGGCGTCACGGCGGCCGGCACGACCTGCGAGACCGGGTGACCGGCGAGACGGAACGGGTCGGCTGGCCCCCGCACGTTCGTCACGAACGTGTTCACCAGGCGCTGGTGGTCGATGAACGGCTGGAAGGCGCCGACGGACGCGAGTGCACGGAAGGCCACTCCCAGCGGGCCGGACGACGCACCCCGGCCGTGGCTGATCGCGCCCGGCCGCGAGCTCCGCCGGGCCGGCACCCTCCCGCCCGGATGGTGCAGGCGCCGGGTGGCCGCGACGACTGCTGCGAGCCGCACCTCGGGGTCGCCGAAGGCCGGGACGACGACCGGGGCGACCCCTGTCTGGTTGCCGAGCGACGAGCTCGGACCCGACGGCCGCGCCGAGACGGGGATCGAGATCGTCAGCGAGGGCGGGTGCTCGCCGCGTGCCGCCAGGAACTGCCCGAGGGCACCCCCGACAGCGGTGAGCACGAGGTCGTTGACCGTGCAGGACCGGGCGTGCGCCGCCTCGATGATCCGGGCGAGCGGGAAGGCCACGGCGCTCAGCCGCCGGTGCGGGCCGGTCGGCCGGTTGAGCGACGTGCGGGGAGCCAAGTGGGGGCGGGAGCCGACCAGCCCGAGCTCACGAAGCCCCTGGAGCGACGTCCGCCAGCGGGTCCTCGAGGTCGTGTTCGTACGGCGATCGTCGAGGACCTGCTCTCGGTGATCGCCCGATGCGGTTGCGCCGCGTCGCGAGGCGGGGGAGCCCTGGGACGCCGGGGTCGTCGGCTCGTCGACGAGGCCGGCGAGCAGGGCCAAGCCGCCCTGTCCGTCCGTCATGACGTGGTGGACGGCGACGACGAGGGCGGCGTCCCCCGACGGGAGACCAGTGATCCAGCAGGAGCGCCAGAGCGGGCGGTCGCGGGGGAGGGCCTGGCAGACGAGCTCGGCGAGGGCGGTCAGCACCGCGTCGTCCACGTCGGTGGGGGCCGGGGGCGCGTGCCCCAGGCCAGCGGTCGCGCCCGCGTTCCTCTGGGCCCCGCCCAGCGCTTCGGGCAGCACGCGCACTGCAAAGTGGTCGTCGAGGTCGAAGTCCGGGTCGTCGACCCACGCAGGTCGGCCGCCGCCCAGAGGCGGCCGGTGGAGCCGCTGGCGCAGCCTCGGCACGGCTTCGGAGCGGCGGCGCAGCAGCGCCAGCACGTCGCCGGGAGCGACGGCCGACCCGCCCTCGACGACCAAGGCGGCGCCGATGTTCATCGGGGCGCAGCCGCGGTCGGCGGCGAGGATCGTCAGGTCGTTGGCGCTGACCGGCTCACCCCCGGCATGCCGCGGCGTCCCGCCCCGGGTGACGGTGGACACCCCTCGACGGTAGCGCGGGAAGAGCCGCATCCGCTCGCTCGCGGCCGTGCGCGACGAGCGCCTCTCCGGGTGGAGAACCATGACGGGGGGGTGCGTGTCACCCTCGACAGCCACCCTCGTGGCCCACGCTGGGTGAGAAGGCGCGGTCCAGGTTGTCGCATTCGTCGGCCGGGACTACCGTCGAATCTCCGGGCCAGTTTCCCCACCACCTTCCCGGTGGCGTCGTGGCCCGACCCCGGGGGCGGGGGAAAGCGAGGTGGAGGGGCACCCCGAGGCGGGCGGCTCGGTCGACTCGAACCACCTGTCGACGAGAGAGACATCCATGTTGAAGAAGAGACTGCCGACCGCGCTGATCGCTGCGGCCGCGCTCGCCATGGCATCGATCAGCGTGCTGGGATCCCCGCAGGCCTCGGCCCAGCCGTTCGGCCTCCAGAGCCTCAACCCGATCCAGAAACGTCTCGTGTCCGGGCTGCTCGCACACGAGCTCGACGCGAGCGCCCAGGGCCAGGCGCGGAGCGCGGCCCCCCTGCGGGCCGCGCCGCCCCGCGTGCCCCAGTCGCCCGGCCCCAACGGGTGCCGGGTCAACCGCGGCTCCAATGTCAAGGTCAACGTCAACTGCCTCAACCTGACCGACAGCGACCTGCAGGGCCGGGGCCAGGCGCAGAACGAGACGTGGGTTGCGCTCAACCCGAACGACAACCGCCAGCTCGTGGCGAGCTACAACGACTACCGGCGGGGCGACGGCACCTGCGGGGTCTCGTACTCGCTCGACGCCGGGCGCACCTGGGCCGACACCACGACGCCGAACAACTTCACGAGGGGCGACTTCGTCGGCGCGGCCCGGGAGTACTGGCAGGCGTCCGGCGACACGTCGGTGGCGTGGGACACCAAGGGCAACGTCTACCTGTCCTGCCAGATGTTCAACCGGGGCACGCCCGCGTCGCCTAACCGCGACCAGTCGAGCGCCTTCTACGTCTACCGGTCGACGCACACGCAGGGCGCGTCCTTCAACTTCCCGGGGCGGCCGGTCGCGGTGCACGACGACACCGCGGGTGCCGGCAACGTCCTGCTCGACAAGCAGCTGATGACCGTGGACACCAGCAGACACAGCCCCTTCACCGACCGGGTCTACGTCACGTGGACGACCTTCGCCGCCGACGGCACGGCCTACATCTACGAGGCGTTCTCCAAGGACTACGGCGAGTCCTTCTCCAGCCCCGTCCTCGTCAGCCGGGGAAGTGCTCTCTGCGGGAACACGTTCGGGATCCCGACGCCCCAGGGCAGCTGCAACGAGAACCAGTTCTCGCAGCCCTTCGTCGGCCCGGACGGCACGCTCTACGTCGTGTACGCCAACTACAACAACGTCGTGACGGGCAAGGACAACCGCAACCAGGTGCTCCTGTCCCGCTCGACCGACGGCGGCGCCAGCTTCTCCGCGCCGATCAAGGTGGCCGACTTCTACGACCTGCCTGACTGCGCGACCTACCAGGGCGGCGCCAACCCGGGCCGCTCCTGCGTGCCGGAGAAGGGGCGCAGCGTCAACTCCATCTTCCGTGCGGTCAACTACCCGGTCGGCGCCGCCGATCCCACCGACCCCAGCCGTGTCATCGTCACCTTCGGGTCTTACATCAACCGCAACTCCAACGAGCGGCACGGTTGCACGCCAACGGGTTTCGCGAACACCGGCCTCAACCTCTTCACCGGCGTCAAGTTCGGCGGCTGCAACAACGACATCCTCTACAGCGTCTCGCGCAACAAGGGGTCCTCGTTCACCGGCACGACGACCGACCCACGTCGTCTGCCCGTGGTGAGCACCGGCGACCGGCGCGAGCACACCGACCAGTTCTGGCAGGGCGCCACCTTCACGCCCAACGGGACGCTCGTGACCAGCTACTACGACCGGGCCTACGGCAGCGACAACACGACCGGCTTCTCCGACATCACCGTCTCGTCCTCGCGGGAGCGGCCCGAGTTCGAGCACACCCGCGCCACGTCAGGCTCCATGCCGCCTCCGACGGAGTTCCTGGGCACCTTCTACGGTGACTACGCCGCCGTCGCGGCGACCAACACCACGGCATACCCGGTGTGGTCCGACACCCGCGCTCCGGACGAGTTCCTCTGTCCCGGCACGGGGTCGCCGGGCAAGCCACCGGCCGTGTGCGGAGGCTCGGCGCCCAACGCGCCCTTCGCCAACGACCAGGACATCTACACCGCCGCGGTCCGCATCGCGGCGCACGACTGACCTTCGCCGCCCTGACCGGTGCCGGCGCGGCACCGGTCAGGGCTGCCCGTCCGGGGTAGGAAGGGCACGCCCGGGGGGCATGCCGAGATCGACAGGAGAGCAGGATGAGCACAGTCGCGCAGATGATCGTCACGGCGCTGGGTGATCTCGGCGTGCGCTCTGTGTGGGGAGTCGTCGGCGACGCCCTCAACCCGCTCACCGAGGCGATCCGACAGGACGGGCGCGTGGAGTGGATCGGGGTGCGCCACGAGGAGGTCGGCGCCTTCGCCGTCTCGGCCCAGTCGCAGCTGAGCGGGACGCTCGGCGTGTGCATGGGCACCGTGGGGCCGGGGTCGATCCACCTGCTCAACGGCCTCTACGACGCGAAGAAGTCGCGCACCCCCGTTCTCGCCGTCTGCGGGCAGGTCCCGGTCGCCGAGCTCGGCAACGACATGTTCCAGGAGGTGGACAACGACCTGCTCTTCCGGGACGTCGCGGTCTTCGCGCGCACGGTCACCTCGCCGTCACAGCTGCCCCAGCTGCTCGAGCAGGCGGTCAACTCCGCGGTCTCGCACCACGGGGTGTCGGTGCTGACCCTGCCGGGGGACCTCGGTGACGTGGAGCTGCCGGACGGGACGCCGGCACCGCGCTTCGCGCCCCCAGCCGTCCCGAGCACCCCCGCGCCCTCCGCGATCCGGGGCGTGGCCGACGTGCTCGCCGAGGCCGGGCCGGTGACCCTGCTCGTCGGCATGGGCGCGCGCGAGGCCCGTGGCGAGGTGCTCGAGCTCGCCGACCGGCTCGCCGCCCCGATGGTGCTCACGCTGAAGGGCAAGGAGGGCCTCGAGCGTGACAACCCCTTCCAGCTCGGGCAGACCGGCCTCATCGGCAACCCGGCGGCAGCACAGGCCCTCGACGACTGCGAGGTCCTCTTCCTCGTGGGCACGGACTTCCCCTACCGGGACTGGATCCCCACGGGCAAGACGGTCATCCAGCTCGACTCGCGGCCGGAGCACATCGGCCGTCGCGCGGGTGTCGACCACGCCCTGGTCGGCATGGCGAGGGAGACCCTGCAGGCGCTCCTGCCGCTCATCGGCACCCGGCGCAAGCGGGACCGGAGCCACCTCGACAGGTCGCGGGCGGCATACGGGAGATGGCTGGAGGGCCAGGCCCGGCTCGCGGATCCCCGACACGACAGGAGGCTCCTCGGCCGGCTGCGGTCCAAGGCCGACAACCCTGACGGACGCATCCGGCCTGAGGCGCTCGCGGAGGCGGTCGACCGGTATGCCGCCGACGACGCGATCTTCACGGTCGACACGGGGATGTCCACGGCGTGGGCATCTCGTCTCATCCACCTGCGCGGCACGCGCCGGCTCGTCGGCTCCTTCAACCTCGGCTCGATGGCCAACGCCCTGCCGCACGCGCTGGGCGCGCAGGCGCTCGATCGCCGGCGGCAGGTCATCGCGCTGTGCGGCGACGGCGGCCTCATGATGCTCCTCGGAGACTTGCGCACCGCCGTGACGCACGACCTGCCGCTCACCGTCGTGGTCTTCGACAACGGGCAGCTGGGCATGGTCAAGCTCGAGCAGGAGCAGGGCGGGCTGCCCGAGTTCGGGACGGCGCTCGACAACCCCGACCTCGCGGCGGTCGCCTCGGCGATGGGGCTCGCGAGTCGGGTAGTCGCGTCGGCCAGGGAGGTCGACGAGGCGGTCCGGTGGGCGCTCGCCGAGCGCCAGCCATCCCTGCTCGACGTGCGGACGAACCCGACCGAGGTGGCCCTCCCGCCGAAGGCGAAGCCGGGTCAGGCATGGGGCTTCGCCATCGCGAAGATGAAGGAGTCGATCAGCAGCGCGGAGTGACGGGTCCCGACGCGGGCTCATCCGCCTCGCGATCCGCCCGCCCGCCCGGATGCGGACGGGCGTGTGCTGAACTGGGGGCATGAGCCCCAAGAGCAAGGGTCGCCCCAAAGGACGCGGTCGAGCCCAGCCGAAGCGGCGGCCCCCGGCTGCCAAGGAGATCGGCGTCGTCGATCGCGTGCTGCGCGGTGCGACCCGGCTCAGCGACCTCGAGGATGAGGTCGTGGTGCAGATGCTGGCGAGCAGCTGGGTCGGGCTCCAACTGGCCGATGCCGGCTTCCGGGGCCGCCATCCCGAGCGGTCCCTCGCGGGCGCGGTGGCGGAGCGGCTGACGGGTGAGCCCGGCGACGCGGCATACCGTGCCCTCCTCGCGCTGCGGACCCTCACCGGGCCGGAGGACACCGCATACATCGACGAGCTTCTCGCCGGCCACCGTCACGTCCTCCCGGCCGAGCCGCCGTGGGCGCATCCGAGCGTCCCGCAGCCGCGCGAGGCCTGGCGGGTGAGCGACCCGTGGGGCAGCGAGATCAGTTACGTCGTGGCGTACGACGCGCCGCAGCCGCACGAGCTGCTGGCCCACGTCTCGACGGTGGGCGGCCTCCTCGTCTCGGAAACGGGGCTCGTCCAGCCCGGCTACGTGCACGAGCTGGCCGGCTACCTCGGCGAGGACGCCGAGGCGATCGAGCCGGGCGAGGCGCTGGCACGGATCCACGACGCGATCACCATGACCGACCTGTACTTTCCACCGATGTGGGGGCCGGAGTCGGCGGAGGCCAGAAGCGTCGTGCTCGCGAGGGCCAGGCCGTATGCCGTCGAGCACGGCGCGCCGCCCATCGCCGACGACGCGCGGCGAGAGCTGCTCGACGCCTTCGCGCTGCATGCGGCCCAGGTGGTGCCGTCGGTCCCGGCGGAGGTCGTCGAGGTGCTCGCCGACACGTTCATCGACTTCGGCGACGGCTACCTCCCGGGTGGGGTGCTCGCGTGGAGCCCCGGGGAGGTGGAGCGCTTCCTGCTTGACTGGGTGCTGCGCAAGGTGGTCCTCGACCCTGCGGACTGGCAGGCTCTGCCCGACGTGCTCGCCGCGTGGGTCGAGTTCGCGCTGCGGCGCAGGAACCTCGACGAGGACGACATCGCTGTCGTGGTGGCGACGGTCGGGGAGCTGACCCCGGAGTTCCGCGATGCCGCCGGGGACGAGTCGTCGTTCGGTCCGGGGGCGCAGGTCCTGCGTGCGTTGCAGGCGCAGGGCGCCGACCTGACCGACCGCGCCGCGTTGGAGCAGGCCGTGCGGGCGTACAACGCCGGGCGCCTGGCCGAGATCGCGTTCGAGGGGCAGCAGCAGGAGTGAGCCGCCCGACCCGAGCCGCCATGGCGTCCTGCGGGACCTCCTCTGGTGGTCGCTACCGATGACGCGGACGATGCCGACGTGGGATCCGTGCGACCTCCTCGACCGGTGGAAGGTCGACAAGGAGGGCGCGTGGACGCGTCAGGTGTCCAACCCGCGCGCGAGCCGTTGCAGCGCCTCGTCCCAGCGGTTCTGGTGCTCGGCCGAGCCGCGGACGTCGGGCCCGTCGTGCAGCAGGTCGAGCCTCGTGGCCGTCCCTTCGGGAACGAGCTGGAGGTCCACCATGGTGGGCGGCGCGTTGTCGTCCGCGTGCCATGACACGCGGATCTGCTCCTGCGGGTGGTAGCTGCGGACCACACCGTGTGGTCCTTCCTGGCTATGCCACGACTCGCCCTTGCTGCCGAGCACCGCACCGGAGCCGAGCCAGGCCTCGGTCCCGCGGGAGCTGATCAGGTGCTGCCACACCTGTGCGAGGGGGGCTGGGATGGTGACGCTGGACCGTATGCCGGTCTGCTGCTCGGTGGCCCCGCCCTGCGTGTCGTCGTCGCCCGCGCTCTGGTCGTGGGCGGTCTCGGGTGAACTGGTCATGTGCACCTCCAGTCGCATGGGGCCCGGTCCCTGCTGGGCCGAACCACCTGGTGAGCCCAGCAGATCAAGGAATCCAGCGGAGCACAATCCCTCGCCTGGGGATCGCCGGGTCGCCGGGTCTGCCGGGTCGCCCGTCGGTGGGGTCGCCCGTCGGTGGGGTCGCCCGTCGCGGGTGCGGTCCCGGGTCATGGCCGGGGCATGGCCCTAGGCTTGGAGGATGATCGACCACTTCGGCATCAACTGCTCGGACCTGCCCGGCAGCGCCCGCTTCTACGACGGCGTCCTGGGGGTGCTGGGCTTCAGCCGGCAGATGGACTTCGGCGTGGCCATCGGCTACGGCAGCGAGGGCAGCCCGCACTTCTGGATCTCCGAGTGGTCGGGTGCGGAGCCGAACCGCGAGATGCACGTCGCGTTCACCGCGACCGACCCCGCTGCGGTGCGGGCCTTCCACGCCAAGGCCATGGAGCTCGGCGCCGAGTCCCTGCACGAGCCGCGGCTGTGGCCGGAGTATCACCCGGGCTACTACGGGGCTTTCGTCCGGGACCCCGACGGCAACAACGTCGAGGCGGTCTGCCACCACGGCGCCGACGGCTGACGACGCGACCTGGCGTAGGCGGCCGAGGGGGCTATGCACGACGTCGGGGGGTCAGGTCGCGGCTCAGGTCGCGGCTCGGGTCGCGGTGGCTGTCGTCCTGGCAGCACCGCGGGCGACATGAGGTGCGACATGTCTGCCACGGCGGCGGGTGTCCCGGCTGGCTTGCGGCACCGGGGGGCGGGGTGGCTACTTGACGAGGACGGCTCGGGCCTCGCGGACAGTGACGATGGTGGTGGGGCCGGGGACGGTGACGGTGTCGGGGATCGGCTCCCAGGTGCGGCCGTCGAGGCTGTAGTCGGCGCCGAAGGTGGTGTTGACCCGGACGGCGAAGGCGCCGGGGGCGCGGTAGACGTGGGTGATGTCGCCGTCGGGGTAGACCCCGCCGGTGGAGGTGGTGGGGCCGGTGGTGGCGCCGTCGCCGAAGGTGTAGGTGAAGCCGAGGAGCTTGGGGCGAAGGTGGACGCGGACGCCGACGAGGGTGGCTTGGTCGACCTCGTCGGGTTGGAAGCCGTCGCGGGTCCAGGTGACCTGGTAGTAGGTGGGCAGGTTGACGAGGGTGACGTTGCCGGCTGGTTGGGTGCTGATGGTGGGTTTGGCCCAGGGGGTGCGCATGAACGCGGCGGTGATGTCGGCCAGGGTGACGGTCGGTCGGGCCCCGGGTGCGACGTCGGAGGCGCAGGTCAGTCCCACGCTCCGCCAGGGGTCGACTTGGGCACCAGCCACCAGAGTCCTGCGCCAGATCCGGAGCAGGGGGCCCAGTTGGCCGGGAGGGCAACTGCGCAGCGCGCGCATGCAGGACACGTCCTGCATCGAGCCACCTGGCCGCGCCTGGGAGCAGTCGTTAAGTGACATGTACTGATAAACGGGCGCGCCAGATGGCCGCACTGTCAGGACCACTTCGCCCCGGTCGCCAGGGAACTTGGGCAACTCCCGAACGCGGTCCCTTGAGAGGAGGCCGACGATCGCCGCCTCTTCATCGACCTGGCATCCGAACACCCGCTCAGGCGGGCACGAGCCATCACCTGCACTGGCCTCGGTTGGTGGACCTAAAAGAGCGACTGCAAGCGCAACTGCAAAGGCTGCGCCCCGCAATTGTAGATGCATCACTTAGCTACCTGAAGTCGATCGATGATCCAATGGCGATCAAATGACACGGTGGCTACGAACGCCCCTTTGCCACGCGTCGTCATTCGTACCCTTCGCCCGGTGCGGTCGACCACTGGCACGGCAACCTGAACGATATCGATGAGAACCGTGCGGTCGGCGTCTGAATATACTTGGGCAGTCGAATAGTTAATTCGAAGGGTGTCCCCGCCGAAGTGTTCACCTTTCTTGCGAAGATCATCTACACCCATGCGGAATGCCTCGCATGTCTTGCATAGCGAGCTGGCAAGCCCTTGCAGGGGTCCAGGGTCGCCAGCGCGGGACGCAGCGTTGAGTTGCTCGAAGTAGTAAGCCACGTAAGCGGCGGCGCCTTCCATGGTTTCGGGCCGCGCCGCTGGCGGGATGCGGGCGAGGACCGGGTCCACGGTGGCCGTGCTCGGAGGCGTCGCGGACGTGGTCGGCCGACTCGAGGAGGGCGTGACGGAGCTGGTCCTCGACGAGGTCGCGGTTGACGTGGCGGTGGTCGTCCCCGTCGCGCCGGGGCGCGGCCCTTCGGCGGTGGCCTGGCCCGAGCAGGCGGCCAGCGTGAGCACGGCGGCCAGCCC
>NZ_DASSMH010000003.1:0-9677 GCF_035688975.1 Intrasporangium sp.
CGTCACCTCGTGGTGTCCAAGTCGGCGCAGGGCTCGGTCACCTCGAGCAGCGTCACGGCCGTCGAGGGCGACGAGCGGTTGCGAGAGCTGTCGAGGATGATGGGCGGTGATCCCGACTCGGGCGCCGGACTCGCGCACGCGCTCGACCTGCTCGCGCAGACTGCGGCCCTGCGCACGCCGGCCTGAGGCCCGGGCGGTGGTGCGGGGGCCGCATGGCACGATGGGACCAACCATGGCCCTGTCGATCCGCCGCCGCCAGCCCACGCCCGCCGTCCGGGGAGTGGCCGGTCCGGCGCGGGTCGACGTGCGCACCAAGAACCTCACCAAGCGGCTGCGCCCCGGGGACGTCGCCGTCATCGACCACGCCGACCTCGACCGGGTGAGCGCCGAGGCCCTCGTCGCCGTCGGCCCGGCCGCCGTCGTCAACGCCTCTGCCTCGATCTCCGGCCGCTATCCCAACCTCGGCCCGCGCATCCTGCTCGACGCCGGCATCCCGGTCCTCGACGCCGCGGGTCCCGAGGTGATGAGGATCAGGGACGGCGAGCCGGTCCTCCTCGATGGCGACACCCTGTGGAGCGGAGCGGAGGCCGTGGCCACCGGTCGACCGCTCGACGCCGCCGCGGTCGAGGCCGACATGCAGGAGGCCCGGGCCGGCCTCGCCGTCCAGATCGAGGCCTTCGCGGCGAACACCATGGAGTTCATCCACAAGGAGCGCGACCTGCTGCTCGACGGAGTGGGCGTGCCGCCCATCCGCACGCGGATCGAGGGCCGGCACTGCCTCATCGTCGTGCGGGGCTACCACTACCGCGAGGACCTGCAGACCCTGCGGCCCTACATCCGTGAGTACCGCCCCGTCCTCATCGGGGTCGACGGCGGGGCCGACGCGCTTCTCGAGGCCGGCCACCGCCCCGACCTCATCGTCGGGGACATGGACTCGGTGTCCGACGCCGCGCTGCGGTGCGGTGCGGAGATCGTCGTGCACGCCTACCGGGACGGTCGCGCGCCGGGGCTCGGGCGCGTGGAGGCGCTGGGCCTGGTGCCCGTGCTCTTCCCGGCGGCCGGGACGAGCGAGGACGTCGCCATGCTGCTCGCCGACGACTGCGGGGCGGAGCTCATCGTGGCCGTGGGCACGCACGTCACGCTCGTCGAGTTCCTCGACAAGGGCCGCGACGGCCAGGCCAGCACCTTCCTCACGCGGCTGCGGGTCGGCGGCAAGCTCGTCGACGCCAAGGGCGTCAGCCGCCTCTACCGGGCGCGCATCCCGGGGGGACTGCTGCTCACGATGCTCCTCGTCGGACTGCTCGCCCTCTTTGCGGCGGTGGCATCGACGCCCACTGGGCAGGCCTGGCTGCAGGTGCTCGCCGCGCACTGGGACGACCTGTGGTCCGCTCTCGTCGGGACCTTCACGTGATCGACTTCCGCTACCACCTGGTCTCGATCATCTCGATCTTCCTGGCGCTCGCCGTCGGCATCGTGCTCGGCGCCGGCCCGCTCCAGGCCGGTCTCGGAAGCACCCTGGGGGATCAGGTGACCGCCCTGCGCGCCGAGAAGCAGGACCTCAACGCGAAGCTCGACGCCACCGAGAAGCTCGCGGCCGCGTCGGGCGAGTATGCCGGGGCGGTCGGCGACCGGGTGGTCCGCGGCCGTCTCAACGGGCACCACGCCGTCCTGGTCGTCCTGCCGTCCGCCGACGACCGCCTCGTCACGAACCTCCAGGCCACCCTGGCCACCGCCGGTGCACCTGCCCGAGGCACGGTCACGCTCGCGAACGACTGGTTCGAACCGACCCGGGCCGCAGACCGGGCGAGCGCGGCGGGCCAGGCCGCCGGCGCGCTGGGCGTGGGCGGCGGCCTCACCGGGGACCCGCTCCTGCGCCAGGTGCTGGCGCGGCTGGTGACGCCCACCGCCGAGGGGCTGCCGGCGCCCGCCCGCGCAGCCGCCCTGAAGATCCTCTCGGGGGCAGGCCTGCTCGACAGCTCGGCGCCGGACCTCGCGGCCGGCGACCTCGTCGTCGTCGTCTCCGGCGCGTTCACGGGGGAGGACCCGGTCGTGGCCCGGCGGGCCGAGGCCGTGCGGGCGCTCGTCGCCGAGCTCGCCGCCCCCTCCCGGGCCGCCGTCGTCGTGGGCGGGGCCCCCGTCACTGCCGCCGGCCAGCCCGCCGCCTCCGACGCGGTGGCTGCGGTGCGGGCGGACGCCAAGACGAAGGCGGTCGTCTCGACGGTCGACCATGCGACCGAGCCGAGCGGGCCAGCGACCGTCGTGCTGGCCCTCGAGTCGGAGCTCGACGAGCAGACCGGGCACTACGGCACGTCCCCGGGCGCGACCGCCACGGTCCCGAAGGTGCGGCCGTGAGCCCGCCGCACCGCGCCGCCCGCCGCCGTGCGGCGCTCGCCCTCGGCGTCGCGCTCGCGACGTCGCGCGCCGCGGCCGCCGCAGCGGGTGCCCTGCCGGGGCGCCTGCGCGAGCCGTGGGCCCGGACCAACCACGCCGGCCGGACGGTCACGCTGCTCGAGGGCCCGGCGTGGGTGCTCGGCGCGGCCGCCGGGTGCCTGGCCGCCAGGCGACGGGCCGCGGGCCTCGCCGTCGTCCTGTCCGCCGGAGCCCTGGGCGCGCTGGACGACCTCGCCGGAGACGCGAGGAGCAAGGGCCTGCGGGGTCACCTGCGGGCGCTCGCTCGGGGTGAGGTGACCACCGGGGCCGCGAAGGTCGCGGGCCTCCTCGCCACGGGGACCGCCGGGACCGGCCTCACCGACGCCCACCCGCCGCGTCGCGCCGCCCGGGTCCGAGCCGGCCTGCCCGTGAGCCCGAAGCCCGCCCGGCTCCTCGGCGCGCTCCTCGGCGGTGGAGTGGTGGCCGGTGCGGCCAACGCCGTGAACCTCTTCGACCTGCGGCCCGGCCGGGCGCTCAAGGTCGCCCTCGTCGCCGGGCTCGTCGGTGCGCTGCGTGGCTCGGTGCCCGCCGCCGCGGTGGCCGGCGCCTCGGTCGGCGTGCTGGCCGACGACCTCGCGGCCCGCTCCATGCTCGGCGACACCGGTGCCAACGCGGCCGGCGCGCTCCTCGGGCTCGCCATCGTCGAGCGCACCGGGCTGCCGGGCCGAGCCGGTGCCCTCGCCGGTCTCGCCGCCTTGACCCTGGCGGCCGAGCGGGTCAGCTTCTCCACGGTCATCGACCGCAACGACCTCCTGCGTCGCATCGACCAGTGGGGCCGACCAGTCGGATGAGGGACGCGAGACAGCCGCGCGGCGCGGCGCGGTCCGTCGCCGTCGCGGCCGGATCCATCGCCGTGCTCACGCTGCTCGCCCGCGCCGTCGGCTTCGGTCGCTGGGTCGTCTTCTCGCACACGGTCGGCGCCACGTGCGTGGGCAGCGTCTACCAGAGCGTCAACACCGTCCCCAACGTCCTCTTCGAGATCGCGGCCGGCGGCGTGCTGGCGGCCGTGGTCGTCCCCCTCGTGTCCGCAGCCCTCGGCCGAGGCGACCGAGCGCACGCGGACGCCACCGCCTCGGCGCTGCTCACGTGGGCCGTCGTCGTCCTCACCCCGCTGGCCGGGCTCGTGGCGCTGGCAGCGCGCCCCGTGGCGGCACTCCTCGTCGGAGGCGACGGCTCGTGCCCGGACGCCCTGGCGCTCGGAGCCGACCTGCTGCGAGTCTTCGCGGTCCAGATCCCGCTCTACGGCGTGGGAATCGTCCTCTCGGGGGTCCTGCAGGCGCATGGCCGCTTCACGGCCCCGGCGCTGGCGCCGCTGCTGTCCAGCCTGCTCGTGATCGTCACGTACGCCGCCTACCGCACGCTCGTCGCCGACCCGGCCGCGCCGGTCGACACCGTCTCATCGACCGCGATCGCCGTCCTCGGGGCGGGCACGTCCGCCGGTGTGCTCGCGCTGAGCGCCCCGCTGCTCCTGCCGGCCCGCCGGGCGGGCATCCGGCTGCGCCCCACCCTGCGCTTCCCGGACGGGGTGTCCCGACGGGTGCGCCGCCTCGCCACGGCGGGGGTGCTGGCCCTGACCGGCCAGCAGCTCGCCACCGTCGTCGTCATCCGTGTCGCCAACGACCGCGGTGGTCCGGGCACCCTCAACGTCTTCACCTACGCCCAGGCCGTGTCGTTGCTTCCGTATGCCGTGCTCGCCGTGCCCCTCGCGACGGCGGCCTTCCCGGCGCTCGCCGGTCAGGCCGCCCTCGAGGAGGCGGAGCCGACCGGCGCGCCGGTGGCCGCGGCAACGCTGCGAGGGACCTGGCTCGCGACCCTGCTCGCCGGGCTGCTGTCTGCGGCGCTCCTCGTCGCCATCGCCCGCCCGGTCGGCGCCTTCTTCACCTGGCTCGACGCCGGGCGGGAGAGCGCCGCGGGCGTCACCGCGCTCCAGGCGATCCCGCCCACCCTCGTCGCCCTCGCGCCCGGCGTCCTCGCGCTCTGCGTGATCGCCCTTCTCAGCCGGGCGCTCTACGTCCGGGGCCGGGCCAGGATGGCCGGTGTCGTCGTGGCGCTGGGCTGGGCCGCGACGACGGCCCTGCCCCTCACCGTCCTCCGCGGCTCCGCGGGACCCGCGGAGACGTTGGCCGCCGTCGCGACAGGCTCGAGCCTCGGGCTCCTCGCAGCGGCCGCGGGGCTGGTGGTGCTGACCCGGCGGGCCTGGGGCAGCGGCGCCCTCGACGTGCCGTGGCGGCCGCTCGGGGCGGGGACCGCGGCCGCCGTCGTCTCGGCCACCGGCGGCTGGTGGCTGGGCGGGATGTGGCGGCCGGGCTCCCTCGGTGCGGCGACGCTCGCCTGCGCCGTCTCCGGAGGCTTCGCCGTGGTGGTCTTCGCCCTCGTCGCCGCCCTGCTCGACCGCTCCGTCCCCGACCGGATGCTGCGGCGGCGCAGGAGCCTCCCGGTGGAGGAGACGGCGTGAAAGTGCTTCTCCTGGTGGGCCGCTCGACGGGCGGAATCGGCCACCACGTGGACCGGCTCGCCACCGACCTCCGCGGCCTCGGGCTCGGCGTCACCATCGTCACCGACCGGATGACCGCGGACCACTTCGGCTGGTCCGGAGCCGAGCCGCTGTGGCCCCTTCGTCCTGGGCCCGCGGCCCTGCGGGCGCCGCTGGACTGGCACCGGGTCATGCTGCGGGCCCGCACCGTCGACGTGGTGCACGCCCACGGCCACCAGGCCGCCGTCGTCGCGGCGGTGGTGGCCGCTCGGGCGCGGCCTCGGCCGCGCCTCGTCGTCTCCCTGCACAACGACCTCCCGCCCGGTGCGCGGAGCGGTCCGGGCGCCCGGCTGGTCGGGTGGGCCCTGCGCCGTGCCGACCTCGTCACGGGGGCGAGCGACGACCTCGTCGGCCTCGCGCGGTCGCTCGGCGCCCGACAGCCCCGGTTGGCCACCGTGGCGTCCCCGGCCATCGGTCAGCTGCTGGCCGCGCCCGTGGCCAGCGACCTTGAGCGGGCAGCGGCCCGCACGCGGGTCCTCGACGGCATACCGGGCACGGACGCGTCCCGGCCGCTCGTCCTCACGGTCTCGCGCATCGCCCCCCAGAAGGACCTGGACACCCTCGTGGCCGCGGCCCGCGAGTCCGCCTCGGGAGCGACGTGGGTGGTCGTGGGCGCCGGGGACGAGACCCTGCGGGCCGAGCTCGAACGGTCGGCGAGCGGCATACGCCTGCACTTCGCCGGACCGGTGGCCGACATCGCCGAGTGGCTGCGCGCCGCGACCGTCGTCGTGCTCACGAGCCGGTGGGAGGCCCGGTCGCTGGTCGTCCAGGAGGCCATGGCGGCCGGCGTCCCCGTCGTGGTGCCGGCCGTCGGGGGTCTGCCCGGGCTCGTCGCCGACGCCGGCGTCGTCGTGCCGGTGGGCTCGGCGGGCGCGGTCGCCGCGGCCGTGGACCGACTGCTAGGGGACCCCGACGAGCGGGCCCGCCGCAGCGTCCGCGGCCGGGAGGTGGCCGCGGCCTGGGACACCTCCGAGGACGAGGCGCGCCTCTGGGTGAGCCGATACCGGGCGGCCCTGCGTCCATGACGTAGACTGCAAGCCCGTGGTGGATACGCGGACGACCAAGCACATCTTCGTGACCGGGGGCGTCGCCTCCTCGCTCGGGAAAGGGCTGACGGCCTCGAGCCTCGGCCGGCTGCTGCGGTCCCGCGGCCTGCGGGTGACGATGCAGAAGCTCGACCCCTACATCAACGTCGACCCCGGCACGATGAACCCCTTCCAGCACGGCGAGGTCTTCGTCACCGACGACGGCGCGGAGACCGACCTCGACATCGGCCACTACGAGCGCTTCCTCGACGTCGCCCTGGTCGGCGCGGCCAACGTGACCACCGGACAGGTCTACAACAACGTCATCGCCAAGGAGCGCCGTGGGGAGTACCTCGGCGACACCGTCCAGGTCATCCCGCACATCACCAACGAGATCGTCGCCCGGATGCGGGCGCTCGCGACGGGCGGTCCGGACGCGCCCGACGTCATCATCACCGAGATCGGCGGCACCGTCGGTGACATCGAGTCGCTGCCCTTCCTCGAGGCGGCCCGCCAGGTGCGTCACGCCATCGGCCGGGAGCACTCGTTCTTCCTGCACGTCTCGCTCGTCCCCTACCTCGCCCCGAGCGGCGAGCTCAAGACCAAGCCGACCCAGCACTCCGTCGCCGCGCTGCGCCAGGTCGGCATCCAGCCCGACGGCCTCGTGCTGCGTGCTGACCGGGACATCCCGGAGCCGATCAAGCGCAAGATCTCGCTGATGTGCGACGTCGACGTGGCGGCGGTCGCCGCGGCCGTCGACGCGCCGAGCATCTACGACATCCCCAAGGTGCTGCACCGGGAGGGGCTCGACGCCTACGTCATCCGCCGCCTCGGTCTCGGCTTCCGCGATGTCGACTGGACCGAGTGGGACCAGCTGCTCCAACGGGTCCACGACCCCGAGCACGAGGTCGAGATCGCCCTCGTGGGGAAGTACATCGACCTGCCCGACGCCTACCTGTCGGTGACCGAGGCCCTGCGCGCCGGCGGGTTCCACCACGACGCGCGCGTGCGCATCCGGTGGGTCGCCAGCGACGAGTGCAAGACCCCGGCCGGCGCCCAGAAGGCGCTCGGCGGCGTCGACGCCGTGCTCGTGCCCGGCGGGTTCGGCGTCCGCGGCATCGAGGGCAAGGTCGGCGCGTTGACGTGGGCCCGCGAGAAGCAGGTGCCGACTCTGGGCATCTGCCTCGGGCTGCAGTGCATGGCCATCGAGTACGCCCGGTCCGTCCTCGGCGTGGCCGACGCGTCCTCGACCGAGTTCGACCCCGGCACGAAGCACCCCGTCATCGCGACGATGGAGGAGCAGAAGGCCTTCGTCGAGGGCGCGGGCGACCTCGGCGGCACCATGCGCCTGGGTGGCTACCCGGCCCGGCTCGCGGAGGGCAGTGTGGTGCGGGACACCTATGGCACCGCCGAGGTCCGCGAGCGTCATCGGCACCGCTACGAGGTCAACAACGCCTACCGCGGCGAGCTCGAGGCCGCCGGGCTCGTATTCTCCGGCACGTCGCCGGACGGCACGCTTGTCGAGTTCGTGGAGCTGCCGGCCGATGCCCACCCCTACTACGTCTCGACCCAGGCGCATCCGGAGTTCCTGTCGCGCCCCAACCGGGCCCACCCCCTTTTCGCCGGCCTCGTCGGCGCCGCGCTCGAGCAGCAGCGCAGCCAGCGGCTGGTCGAGGTGGAGCGCAGCCTTCGGGCTGGCGACGAGCCGGTGCCGGTGGCTGCCGGCATCGACGCCGAGTGAGCCTCACGGCCCCGCGCGGCACGGGCGACGACCTCGTCGACGTGCTCGGGTCCAAGCCAGTCATCCACAGCCACATCCCGTTCCGGGGCAAGATCTTCGACGTGCAGCGGGACACCGTGGACCTCGGGGCCGGCGGCGTCGTCGTCCGGGACTTCGTGCGCCACCCGGGGGCGGTCGTCGCCGTGGCGGTCCACCCCTTCGACGGGGTCGACCACGTGCTGCTCATCCGGCAGTATCGGCACCCGGCCGCCGCCCACCTGTGGGAGCTGCCCGCCGGCCTGCTCGACGTCCACGAGGAGCCGCCGTGGAAGGCGGCCGCCCGGGAGCTGCACGAGGAGGTGGACCTCGTAGCCCGCCGATGGGACGTCCTCATCGACAGCTTCGCGTCCCCGGGAGCCTTTCCGGAGGCGGTACGCATCTTTCTCGCCCGCGAGCTGCAGGACGTGCCGTCACACCACGCACACGCGCGGACGGGGGAGGAGGTCGACCTGCGTCCCCTGTGGGTGCCGATCGACCAGGCGCACGCCGCGGTCCTCGCCGGTCGCCTGCACAACTCGTCCGCGATCATCGGGGTGCTCGCCGCGCACGCGGCCCGTGCGCGGGGCTGGGAGACGGTCCGGCCCCACGACGCGCCGTGGCCAGAGCACCCGGCCAACCGAGAGCCGGCTCCCCCCTCGGACCGGGCCTGAGCCGGCCGCCGCCAAGTCGAGTGGCCACTTCCGCGCGGGTGCTGGCTACCCCCCTCGGGTCGAGTGGCCACTTTCGCGCGGGTGCTGGCTCCTCCTCGGGTCGAGTGGCCACTTCCGCGCGGGTGCAGGCTCCTCCTCGGGTCGAGTGGCCACTTTCGCCCGTACCTAAGCCTCGATCCACCGATGGACAGGCCGTTGTGAGGTGATTCAGCGCGTCGGAGCATGAGAATGCCCCTGTGCTGCAACAGAATTGGAGTTCTTCACGCTTCAATCCACGTCGCGCACAAGGGGCATCTCGTAGGTGAAACTCTCTCACACCCTGACCCGGACCTCCGCAGTCTTCGACGACCCGAACCTCGTGTCCTCCGCCGGACTCGTCCCCGTCATGGCTCTGTCCGACGCCGCCGGCCTGCGAACGCTCACCGATGAGCGGCTGACGGTGGCCACGGACAAAGGCGCCAACGCCGGCTTGAAGGTCGCCTCGATCATCGGGGGCATGCTCGCCGGCGCAGACAGCATCGATGACATGGCGGTGCTGCGCCACGGCGGAATGGGCAAGGTCTTCAGCTCGGCGTACGCGCCGTCGACCCTCGGGTCGTTCCTGCGGGCGTTCACCTTCGGGCACGTGCGCCAGCTCGACGCGGTCGCAGCCCGGTTCCTGCTCGCCCTGGCCGCATCCACCCGGCTCCTGACCGGCCCGGCTGCGCAACAGGGCATCGGCACAGCACCCGCCACCGGCGAGTACGCCCTGCTCGATGTCGACGACACGATCATCGAGGTCCACGGCCACCAGAAACAGGGCGCCGGGTTCGGCTACTCCAAGGTCCGCGGGCTCAACGCGTTCCTGGCCACCCTCACCACCGCCGGACACGCGCCGGTCATCGTCGCGCAACGGCTGCGCAAGGGCTCGTGCGGGTCCCCACGCGGCGCGGCCCGACTGATCGCCGACGCCGTGAAACAAGCCCGGCGCCTGCTCGGGCCACACCGGCCCGTCCTGGTCCGGATGGACTCCGCGTTCTTCGGTGGACCCGCGGTCCGTGCCACGCTGGCCGGTGGCGCGGACGTGTCCGTCACGGTCCGGCTGACCGCCACGATCAAGGCCGCGATCGCTGGCATCGACGAGCACGCGTGGACCACGATCGAGTACACCGACGCGATCCGCGACGAGGCCACCGGGGCATGGATCTCCCGCGCCGAGGTCGCCGAGATCCCGTTCACCGCGTTCGCCGCTCAGAAGACCGCGCACCATGTCCCGGGCC
>NZ_DASSMH010000004.1:0-19915 GCF_035688975.1 Intrasporangium sp.
TGCGCCAGATCCGGAGCAGGGGGCCCAGTTGGCCGGGAGGGCAACTGCGCAGCGCGCGCATGCAGGACACGTCCTGCATCGAGCCACCTGGCCGCGCCTGGGAGCAGTCGTTAAGTGACATGTACTGGTACACCGGTGCGCTTCCCGCCCGAGCGGGGACCACAGTGGCCCCGGTATCATCCGGAAATCGTGGGAGAGCAGCGACCTGCGATCGCGACATAAGCCCGGCGATCGCGGCGACCTGATCGGCATGGCAAACATCAAGCTGCGCACATCCCTCACCCAGCGCGGCGCCGTCCGGTACCTGGTGCATCAAACTAGCCAGGAGCACGAGAGCACCCGCTGCGAATAGGCGTTGCATCGTTTTCATCGCGTGTTCTGCAGACGGTCAATGAACCAACGGTTCTTATAGGACAGGGTGGCGACGAACGCCAATTTGGCGTGACGCGTAGTGTCGACCTTGGCCCCCGCTGCGTTCAGCACCGGTACGGCTTGCTGTTCGAAGTCAATGAACACCTGGCGTTTGGAAGGGGAGAACTCCATCGCCGTCGCGTAGTGCACGTTGACCAGATCTGCGCCATAGTGCTGACCAGCTGCTCGCAGATCACGTGCCCCCTGTGCAAAGGCGGAGCACATCGAGCATGAGCTCTTGGACAGCCCGTCCAGCGGCGCAGGGTCAGCTGCCCTAAAGGCGGCGCTGACCTGGTGCATGTAGAACTCGGCGTAGGCGGCGGCGCCTTCCATGGTTTCGGGCCGCGCCGCTGGCGGGATGCGGGCGAGGACCGGGTCCACGGTGGCCGTGCTCGGAGGCGTCGCGGACGCGGTCGGCCGACTCGTGGAGGGCGTGGGGCTGGTCCTCGACGAGGTCGCGGTTGACGTGGCGGTGGTCGTCCCCGTCGCGCCGGGGCGCGGCCCTTCGGCGGTGGCCTGGCCCGAGCAGGCGGCCAGCGTGAGCACGGCGGCCAGCCCGGCGGCATACGTGCCGGCAAGTCCACGAACAGTCATCGGCGCCCCTGTCTGTCCCATCCTCGGGCCAGGGGACTTTGCAGCCCCAGGCCTTGCCGGACACGGTCTCACGATCCTCCCGCAGCCGCAGCGGATGTGCCGGGGTTGTCCACAGGCACCCCCGGCGCCAGCCGATGACGTAGATCACACCGCCGCCACCCAAGGCGGCTACTACACTATGTAGTACCGACAGGGAGTGCCTGCCGGAACCCAGGTTCTGGAAGGACGAGAATCATGGCCACCATCCACCCCGAGAATGTCTCGCTCGGTCACATCAAGCACGTGACGGCCGGCATCGTGACCTTCGAGGAGGAGGTCGTCCGCTCGTCCGTGGCGCGGCGCTTCCTCGCTGGCCTGCGCATCATCATGGGGTTCACCTTCCTGTGGCCCTTCTTCGACAAGCTGTTCGGGTTGGGCTACCGGACGGCCGCCGACAAGGGTTGGCTCGACGGCGGCACCCCCGCGCAGGGCTTCATGAAGGGCGCCGAGGGGCCGTTCGGCAGCTTCTTCAACAACATCGCCGGCCCGTGGGCCGACTGGCTCTTCATGGCCGGCCTCCTCGGCATCGGCGTGGCGCTGCTTGCCGGCGCCGGCCTCAAGCTGGCAGCCATCACCGGCACGCTGCTCCTCTTCCTCATGTACCTCGTCGAGTTCCCCCTCGGCAGGACCGGGGAGTTCACCAACCCGCTGTTCGACTCCCACTGGATCGAGGCCCTCGCGATCATCGTGCTCGCGGCGACCTACGCCGGGGACACGTGGGGAGTGGGGAAGTGGTGGGGCCGGCACGTCGGCAACGGCATCCTCCGGTGACCTCACCAGAGTTGCATGACCTCCAAGGCGGCCTGCGGGCCGCCTTGCTGGCATCCGCCAGCATTCGCTGGCATCTTGGACCGCCCGAGACCATCCCGTATGCCGTGCCGCTGGGGCGCGAGCCGGGCGATCAGTCCTCGAGGAGGGCCTTGAGCGCGGCCCGGTCGGTGGCGGGGACGTAGCCGGCGTAGTAGTCGTAGAGGCTGCGCCGCGACGCTTCCGCTGCGGCTCGGCCGTCCCGGGCGCGAATTGCGGTCAGCACCCCCTCGTGATGGCGAAGCGAGGTGCGCATGAGGGCGCGGGCGTTGCGCGCGTGGGCGATCCTGTCGGAGATGAGCGACAGGACGGTGTCGCGCACCACGAGGTTGCAGACCTGGATGAGGGTGTTGCGACTCGCCTGCGCGACCGCGTCGTGGAAGGCGAGGTCGGCCTCGCCGAACGCCGCGTAGCCGTCGTCGACCGCTGCCCGCATCGCGTCGATGGCGGCCTCCATGGTCCCCAGCTCCTCCTCGGTGCGCAGGCGGGCGGCGAGCCGGTTCGCGGACGAGTCGAGGATCATCCGCGAGGCGATCAGCTCGGCCAGCCCCAGGCCGTCGGCCTGTGCCAGCCGGCGCAACTGCTTCGTCAGCCCCCGCGACGTGAAGGGCAGCACCTCGGGCCCGTTGGGGTCCCCGGGGCGCGACCGCACGAGGCCGTTGCTCTCGAGGACACGCAGCGCCTCTCGGACCGTCGACCGGCTCGTGCCGAACTGGGACACGAGCTCACGCTCGCTCGGGAGGCGCTCGCCGGGCCGCAGCTCGCCACGGACGATGGCGTCCTCGACCTGCTCGACGATCCGCTCGTAGAGCCGGACCGGGCGGACGTGCTCGAAGGCCACGGCCCTATCCACGGCCGGCTCGTTCCTCGACCTGGTGCGGTTGCACGATCGGCCACACGGGTGCCAGGGCCGGCTCGCGGTGCTCCTCGAACCACTGGGTTGCCCGCAGGACCCCGACGTCGTTGAACCGCCGGCCGGAGATCTGCACGCCGATGGTCCGGCCGTCGGGCGTGAAGCCGCAGTTGGTCGTGGCTGCCGGCTGACCGGACATGTTGTACGGCGCCGTGAAGCCGATGTGCGCCATGCCGAGGTCACGGTCGCCGAAGGGCATCGGCCACTCGGCGGGGAAGGCCGCCATCGGCGCCACGGGGGACAGGACGAGGTCGTAGGGCTCGGTGGCCGCCACCGTCGCCTGCTGCAGGCTGAGGATCCGCGAGTAGCAGCGCATGACCTCCGGCCCAGACACGTGCTGCCCGGCCTGGCACCACCGCGCGACGAAGGGCAGCACCCGTTGACGCGCGTCCGGCGCGAGCGCCTCGTAGTCGACCCAGGACCGCACCCGCCAGAAGAGGTCGAGGCTCGTGAGCATGTCCTCGTCGATGAAGGGCGCCACCGGCTCGACGCGCGCACCGCCGGCAGCGAAGACCTCGGCCGCCCGCTCGACCGCAGCGCGCACCTCGGGGTCGAGGGTCAGGCCGCACCCTGCGTCGAGCTGGAGCCCGACCCGCAGCCCGCTGACGTGGCAGTCCTGCAGCGCGAAGTCGATGGTCTCCGGCGGCAGGCTCGTCCAGTCGCGCACGTCGGGGCGGCTGATGACTGCCAGGAGCAGCGCTGCATCGCGGGCGCTGCGGGCCATCGGGCCCGCGGCTCGGCCCAGGTAGGGCGCGTCGAGGGGCACGCGACCGGCCGAGGGCTTGAGCGTCGTGAGGCCGAGCCACGTGCCGGGCAGCCGGATGGAGCCGCCGATGTCCGTGCCCACGTGCAGGGGCCCGTAGCCCGCGGCCGCGGCGGCGCCGGCGCCGGAGCTCGACCCTCCCGTCGTCAGGGCGGGGTCCCAGGGGCTGCGGGTGATGCCGTGCAGGCTCGACACGCCTGACGAGAGCATGCCCCAGTCGGGCATGACGGTGGACCCGAGGATGAGGCCGCCCGCCTCGGTGATGCGCTCGACCACCGGCGAGTCCCGTTGCGGCACTGTGGGGCTCACTCCGGCGCACCCGGACTGCATCGGCACCCCCGCCCGGGCGAGGTTCTCCTTGACCGTGACCGGCACGCCGTCGATCGGTCCGAGCGGCCGGCCTGCGCGCCAGCGGGCCTCGCTCGCCCGGGCCGCGTCCATGGCGGCGTCGAGGTCCGTGGCCCAGAGCGCGTTGAGCACCGGCTCGCGTGCCTCGATGACCGCCGTCACCGCCGCGGTCACCTCGACCGGCGACAGCTCGCCGCGCTCGTATGCCGCGACGAGCTCGGTCGCGCCGAGGCGGGCCAGGCCGCGCGATGTCCCGGGCATCGAGGTCCTCCTTGAGAGACGAGTTGCGAGCAGGCTCTTGACATCCCGCGTGAGAGTCGAAACGGTAACGCTCATCGCAGCAAAGGTCACTGGTCAGACCAGCTCGAGTTTCGGGCTAGGTTCCACCCCGGCAAGGACACCCCGACCTCGGCGGCACGGCGCGCACGACGCAGCTGGCCACCGCGGTCCTGCACCACCTGGAGGCACAGTGAAAACCACCCGTCTGGTCGGAGTGATGGCTGCTGCGATGGCCGCCACGCTCGTCGCCGCCTGCTCTGCGGGGTCCACGACGACGGGGAAGTCCGGGGGGGCCAGCGGTGGCGCGTCGGGCGGCGGCTCGAGCGACGCGCTCGCCATCGGCCTCGTCGCCGAGCCGGCCAGCCTCGACTTCACGACGACCGACGGGGCCGCGATCCCGCAGGCGCTCCTCTACAACGTCTACGAGACGCTCGTGAAGCTGGACCAGAACGGCGACATCAAGCCGGCCCTCGCCACCTCGTGGACCGTGTCGCCGGACCGCAAGACCTACACCTTCAAGCTCGTGGGCAACGCGAAGTTCACGGACGGGCACGCCTTCACCGCCAAGGACGCCGCCTTCTCCATCAACCGGGTCAAGAAGGACTGGACGATCTCCCTCAAGGCGGCGATGGACGTCGTCACCGACGCGAAGGCCGTGTCCGACACCGAGCTGCAGGTCACCCTGGCCAAGCCGAGCAACGGCTGGCTCTACCGCATGACGAGCCGTGTCGGCGCCATGATGACCGAGGGCGGAGTCAGCTCTCTCGCTACGAAGCCCGTCGGGACCGGTCCCTACACCCTCGGCACGTGGAACCGCGGCGACTCGATCACGCTCAACGCCAACACTGGCTACTGGGGCACGAGGCCGCACTTCAACAAGGTCACGCTCAAGTACTTCAAGGACGCCACCGCGCTCAACAACGCGCTGCTCACCGGCACGATCGACGTCATCGGCACGGTCCAGGCGCCCGAGTCGCTGGCCCAGTTCCAGGGCAACGACAAGTACCAGATCATCGAGGGCACCACGAACGGCGAGGTCCTCCTGTCGTTCAACAACTCACGGCCGCCGCTCGACGACCTCAAGGTCCGCAAGGCGATCCGCTACGGCATCGACCACAAGGCGCTGCTCGACACGTGCTGGGCCGGCAAGGGCACCCTCATCGGCAGCATGGTCCCGCCCACCGACCCGTGGTACGAGGACCTCACGGGCCTCTACCCGCACGACCCCGCAAAGGCCAAGCAGCTGCTGCAGGAGTCCGGCACGGCCAGCACCCCTCTGCGGCTTCGGATCCCGACCCTGCCGTATGCCGTGTCCTGCGGCCAGGTGGTCAAGAGCCAGCTGGAGCAGGTGGGCTTCAAGGTCACCCTCGACCAGCTCGAGTTCCCGGCGGCGTGGCTGACCACGGTCTTCAAGAACGCCGACTACGACCTGTCGATCGTCGCGCACGTCGAGCCGCGCGACCTCGGCGCCGTCTTCGGCAACCCGAAGTACTACACCCGCTACGACAACGCGCAGCTCCAGGCCGACCTCGCGGCCGCCGACGCAGGCACGCCTGAGGAGCAGGTGACGCTCATGAAGAAGGCCGCCAGGGAGCTGTCCGAGGACGCCGCCGGAGACTGGCTCTTCCTGATCCCCAACCTCATCGTCGCGGACAAGGGCATCACGGGGCTGCCCAAGAACGCGATCGCCGAGTCCTTCGACCTCGGCGAGCTCGGCCGGTCCTGACCGGCTCGCCGACGGCGCACCGCATGCTCCTGCGCATCACCCAGCGGACCCTGATCCTGGCGGCGAGCCTCGTCGCCAGCTCGGTCCTCGTGTTCGCCTTCATGGCAGTCCTGCCGGGTGACCCGGCGCGGGTGGCCTTGGGGGTGAACGCGTCCGACGAGGCCGTCGCCGCGATGCGCCGGGACTTCGGTCTCGACCGCCCGCTGGCGGTCCAGTACCTCTCGTGGCTCGGCGGGCTCGTCCGGTTCGACCTCGGCCAGTCCTATGTCTCGCACGCGGACATCGGCCCTCAGATCGCCGACCGGCTGCAGGTCACTCTGTGGCTCGTCGTCACGTCGATGGTGCTCGCGCTCGCGGTGGCGCTGCCGCTCGGCACCATCATGGCCGTGCGGCACCGCCACGTCAGCGGGCTGATCCTGTCGGCCCTGTCGCAGGTCGGGGTGGCCGTGCCGGCCTTCCTCGCCGGCATCCTGCTCATCACGGTGTTCGCGGTCCAGCTGCGCTGGCTGCCCGCGAACGGGTGGACGCCACCCGCGCAGGACCCCGCCATGTTTCTCAAGCAGCTCGCCCTGCCCGCGCTGTCGCTCGGCACCGTCCAGGCGGCCGTGCTCACGCGCTACGTGCGCAGCGCGATCCTCGACGTGCTCCGCGAGGACTACATCCGCACGGCCCGCGCGAAGGGCCTCTCGCAGCTGGCTGCCCTGCGCCGGCACGGCGCGCGCAACGCGGCCATCCCCGTCGTCACCGTGCTCGGCCTGCAGCTCGCCACCCTGCTCATCGGCGCCGTCGTCGTCGAGCGCGTCTTCGTGATCCCGGGCCTCGGCAGCCTGCTCCTCGACGCCGTCTCGAACCGGGACCTCATCCTCGTCCAGGACGTCGTCATGGTCCTCGTCCTCGCGGTCCTGGTCGTCAACTTCGTCGTCGACCTGCTCTACCTCGTCATCGACCCGAGACTTCAGGCACGTGCCCGATGACCGGCTCCCCGGCCGACCTGCCCGGCGGCATACCGGCCGTCTCCCCGGCACCCGGGCGGCGCCGGCGCTCCCGCAGCGGCAGCCTTCTCGTGGGCGCCGTCCTCGTCGTGCTCGTCGTCGCCATGGCGCTCGTGTCGTTCGTGTGGACGCCCTACGACCCGACCTTCGTCGACGCGACGAGTCGGCTCCAGATGCCGTCGGGCGCGCACCTGCTCGGGACGGACAAGTTCGGCCGCGACGTCTTCAGCCAGGTCCTGGTCGGCGCGCGGACCACCCTCTTCGTCGGCTTCGTCGCGGTCGGTGTGGCCGGGCTCGTGGGCGTGCCGCTCGGCATCGTGGCCGCGATGGCGCCCCGGTGGCTCGGCGAGCTGCTGCTGCGCGGGCTCGACCTGCTCCTCGCGTTTCCCGCGCTCCTGCTCGCGATCATGTTCAGCGCCGTCTACGGCGGCAGCACCCTCGTGGCGATGATCGCCATCGGCATCGCCTCGGTGCCGAGCTTCGTCCGGCTCGTGCGCAGCGGGGCGCTGCAGGTGCTGAGCACCGAGTACGTCCTCGCCGCACGGGCGGCCGGGCGCGGGCCCTTTGCCATCGGCCGGCGCCACGTGCTGCCCAACGTGGGCAGCCTCGTCATCGTGCAGGCCTCCGTGTCCTTCGCCATCGCGGTGCTCGCCGAGGCCGCGCTGTCCTTCCTCGGCTACGGCACGCCGCCGCCCACGCCGTCGTGGGGGCGGATGCTCCAGGAGAGCCAGGAGCTGCTCTTCAGCGCCCCTCGGCTCGCCGTCTTCCCCGGCGTCGCCATCGCCGTGGCCGTGCTCGGCTTCAACCTGCTCGGTGACGGGCTGCGTGACACCGTCGACCCTCGCCTCGAGGACCGCCGGTGAGCAGCAGCCGCGTCCTCGACGTCGCGGGCCTCGGCGTCTCCGTCGGACCGCTCACGCTCCTCACGGATGTCACGTTCGGTGTGGGCCGCGGAGAGCGGGTCGGGCTCATCGGCGAGTCCGGGTCCGGCAAGTCGCTGACCGGGCTCTCGGTCCTCGGCCTGCTTCCCGAGGACCTCCACGCCCGGGGGTCGATCCGTCTGGCCGGCGTGGACCACGACATCGTCGGCGCGAACGAGCGCGCGATGTCGCGGGTGCGGGGGCGTGACGTCGCGATGGTCTTCCAGGAGCCCATGACGGCCCTCAACCCGACGATGCGGGTGGGCGAGCAGGTCGCCGAGACCATCGTGCTCCACCGACGGTGCGGCCGGGGCGAGGCCCGACAGGCGGCCGTGGCACTGCTCGACGCGGTCGGGCTGCCCTCGCCGGCGGACACGGCGCGCGCCTTCCCGCACCAGCTCTCGGGCGGGCAGCGCCAACGCGTCGTCCTCGCGATCGCGCTCGCCAACGACCCCGAGCTGCTCGTCTGCGACGAGCCCACGACGGCGCTCGACGTCACCGTGCAGGCGCTCGTGCTCGACCTCATCGTGCGCGGCGTGAGCGCGCGCGACGCCGCGCTCCTCTTCATCACCCACGACCTCGCCGTCGTCGCGACGGTGTGCGAACGGGTCCTCGTGATGTACGGCGGCCGGATCGTCGAGGCAGGCCCGGTGGAGGAGGTCTTCCGGCGCCCCCGGCACCGTTACACCCAAGGCCTGCTCGAGGCCTCCGACCTGGAGGAGCTGGCCGCACCGGGGCGGCTGCGGACCATCCCGGGCTCGGTGCCGGCGGCCGGCCGCTTCCCCGACGGGTGCGTCTTTCGGACCCGCTGCGCCCACGCGACGACGGTGTGCCGCGAGGCGCCGCCGTGGACGGGCGAGACGCCCGAGCGTGGCTACGCATGCCACCACCCGGCCGGGGTGAAGGTGTGACTGCGGTGCTGCGCGTGCGCGACCTGCGTCGCGACTACCGCCGGCCACGCACCTCGCTGACGCGTCCCGGCCCGGTGGTGCACGCCCTGCGCGGCGTCAGCTTCGACGTCGAGCAGGGTGAGCGCTTCGGCGTCGTGGGGGAGTCCGGCTGCGGGAAGTCGACGCTGGTGCGGCTCCTCGCCGGCCTCGACCGCCCCACGAGTGGCTCGATCCTCGTCGAGGGGCGAGACATCGCCGGCCTCCCGGAGCGCCGCCTCGGCTTCCTGCGCAAGCGGCTCCAGCTGGTCTTCCAAGACCCGATGGGATCACTCGACCCACGCATGCGCGTGCGGGACATCGTCGCCGAACCCCTTGTCGCCCAACGAATCCCGGCCCGAGCCGGCCGAGTCGCCGAGCTCCTCGACGCCGTGGGCCTCCCGCCGGAGGCCGCCGGGCGCTACCCGCACCAGTTCTCCGGGGGGCAGCGGCAGCGCATCTCGATCGCCCGCGCCCTCGCCCCCCGGCCCGACATCCTCCTGGCCGACGAGCCCGTCAGCGCCCTCGACGTGTCGGTGCGGGCACAGGTCCTCAATCTCATCACGGACCTCGTCGCCGACCTCGGCCTGACCCTGGTCTTCATCTCCCACGACCTGTCCGTGGTGCGTCACGTGTGCGACCGGGTCGCCGTCATGCGCGACGGGGAGATCGTCGAGACCGGGCCGACCGAGCAGGTCTACAGCCACCCCACCCACCCCTACACGCAGCAGCTGCTGCGCGCGGTGCCGACCATGCGGCGTGCGCTCGCGGGAGCCGGCACCGCCGACCTCGTCGGCAGGGACGCCGCGGCCGGAAGGACACAGCCATGACCGAGACGAGCGTCGAGCCGCTCTACGCGCCGGCCCATCCGGACGGCCTGCCCGTCGGCGACGGGTGGGTGCCCGTCGCCACGACCGCGCCCGTCCGCTTCCCGTATGCCGGGTCGCTCGTCGCGCACGCCCCGCTCGGTGACGTCCCGCTCGCCCACACCGCGGTGGAGGAGGCGCTCGCGGTGCGCGACGAGGTCGGCCGGCTGCCGTCGCACGTGCGCCGAGCAGCGCTGCTCGGCGCTCAGGCCGCACTCGCGGCAGAGCGCGACGGCCTGGAGCAGCTGCTCGTCCTCGAGACGGGCAAGCCGCTCGTCGACTGCCGCGTCGAGGTCGACCGCACCCTGCTGACCCTCACCACGGCGGCGGAGGAGGTGGCCCGGCTGCACGGGGAGACCGTGCCGCTCGACCTGCTGCCCAGCGGGGAGGGCCTCCTCGGCTTCTGGACCCGCAGACCCATCGGGGTCGTCGTCGGGATCGCGGGCTTCAACTACCCGCTCCTGCTCGCGGCGCACAAGCTCGCGCCCGCCCTCGCCGCCGGGTGCCCCGTCATCATCAAGCCCGCCCCGCAGACGCCGCTCGCGACGCTGTGGCTGGTCTCGGTGGTGCGAGAGGCCCTCGCCCGGGCCGGCGCCCCGCGCGCGGCGGTGCAGCTGCTCACCGGCGGCGTCGACGTGGGCGTGGCCCTGACGACCGACCGGCGGATCGGCGCGGTGACCTTCACCGGATCGGCCGCAGTCGGGCACCGGATCGCCCGGGACGCCGCGCCGACCAAGGTGCTCCTCGAGCTCGGCTCCAACGCCGCCCTCGTCGTGGCGGGCGACGCCGACCTCGACGCGGCCGCCGACGCGGTGGTCCGGGGGGGCTACTACGCCTCCGGCCAGGCCTGCATCAGCGTCCAGCGAGTCCTCGTCGTCGAGACCGTCCGCGAGGCGTTCCTCCAGAGGCTCGCCGACCGGATGGGGCAGGTGGTCGTGGGCGACCCCCGCGACGAGGCGACCCGCGTGTCGGCACTCATCGACGAGCGCTCGACCCACCGGGTCACCGCGTGGGTCGAGGCCGCCGTCGACGGGGGCGCCCGGCTCGTCCATGGCGGCCGGGTCGAAGGCGGCGTGCTCGCCCCGACGGTGGTCCTCGACGTCCCGGCCGGCAGCGACGTGTGGGACGAGGAGGTCTTCGGCCCGGTCGTCGCGGTGCGGTCGGTCGCGTCGGTCGACGAGGCGATCGAGCAGGTCAACGCGTCCCGCTACGGGCTGCACGCGAGCGTCTTCACCGCCTCCCTGGAGACGGCCTTCGACGCCGTCGACCGCATCGAGGCGGGCGGGGTGGTCGTCAACGAGGTGCCGGGCTTCCGCTCCGACGTCATGCCCTACGGCGGCGTCAAGGACTCGGGGATCGGGCGCGAGGGCCCGCGCTTCGCCATCGAGGAGCTCACCGTGACGCGGATGGCGGTCATCCGCCCCCGCACGAGGAGGGCCTGACCCGTGGCCAGCCCGGTCCGCGACTACGCCAGCCTCTTCCGGCTCGACGGCCGGCGCGCGGTCGTCGTCGGCGCAGGCAGCGGCATCGGACGCGAGAGCGCCCTCGCCCTCGCCGCCCACGGAGCCGACGTCGTCTGCGCCGACCGCGACCTCGCCGCCGCGGAGCACACCGTGGCCCTCGGAGGCGGCACGACGGCATACGGCCTCGACGTCCTCGACCAGGCGGCGGTGGCCAGGGCGGCCGAGGAGCTCGGGGCGGTGGACGTCCTCGTCTTCACCGCGGCCACCAACGTGCGCAAGCGGGTCCTCGACTACACGCCCGAGGAGTTCGACCGAGTCGTCTCGCTCAACCTCCGGGCCTCGTTCCACCTCGTGCGCGCCTTCGGGCGCGGCATGGCCGAGCGCGGCCGCGGCAGCATCATCGGCTTCAGCTCGATCCGCGCGGTCACCGTCGAGCCGGGGCAGGGCGTGTATGCCGCGACCAAGGCGGGGCTCGTGCAGCTGCTGCGGGCGGTCGCGGTCGAGCTGGGCCCGTCCGGGGTGCGGGCCAACGCCATCGCGCCCGGGGTCGTCGACACGCCGCTCACCGCGCAGATCCGCGCCGTCCCGGAGTGGTCCGACGCCTACGCGAGCAAGAGCGCCCTGGGCCGCTGGTCGCACGCCGACGAGCTCGCCGGGGCGGTCGTCTACCTCGCGTCCGACGCGTCGTCGTTCGTCACCGGCAGCCAGCTCTTCGTCGACGGCGGGTGGACGGCCGTGGACGGCCGGTTCACCCCCCCGGCCTGAACCGCCGGGCCGCCCGTCCTCGTCGAGTGGCCACTTTCGCTCGGGTCGGGGCGCGGCCTCGGGCCCCGTCCTCGTCGAGTGGCCACTTTCGCTCGGGCGTCGGGGTGGGGCTTGTACGGAACTGGCCACTCGAGGTGGGGGGTGAGCCGCGGCGGACGACGGGACGGCACTGTCGGTGCCCGGCGGCATACTCCTTGGCATGCAGCGCATCGACGGCCACCTCGTGCTCAGTCCGACCGACCTGACCAAGCACGTCGCCTGCCCGCACATCACCACGCTCGACCTGCAAGCGCTCGACACGGGAGCAGCGCCGGCGGGCGCGGCCGACGACGCGCTCAACCTCGTCTTCGCCAAGGGACTGGAGCACGAGCGGGACTATCTCCGGTCGCTGCTCGAGCAGGGGCTCGTCGTCGAGGACATCGCCGCGCTGGGCCTCGACCGGCGCGCGGCCGAGGCCGCGACCCTCGACGCGATGCGCCGCGGCGTCGACGTCGTCTACCAGGCGACGTTCTTCGACGGCGCATGGGTTGGCTTCGCTGACTTCCTGCTGCGGCGGGAGCGCCCGAGCGACCTCGGCGGCTGGAGCTACGACATCGCCGACACCAAGCTCGCCCGTCGGCTCAAGGTGCCTGCCCTGCTGCAGATGGCGACGTATGCCGCGCGCCTCGAGGCGCTGCAGGGCGTCGCCCCCGCCCACCTCGTCGTCGTCACCGGCGACAAGGAACAGCACCCCTGGCGGCTCGTCGACGTCGCGCCGTACGCCCGGCGCCGGCGCGCGGAGCTGCTCGACGCGATCGAGGACCCACGGCCGACCGAGGCGGTGCGGGTGCAGCACTGCGCCCAGTGCCGGTGGAAGGAGCGGTGCGCCGCCGAGTGGTCCGAGCGCGACGACCTCTTCCAGGTCGCCGGCATGCGGGCCGACCACCGCGCCGCCCTTCGCGGCGCAGGAATCCCGACGCTGCAGGCGCTCGCCCAGGCGAGCGAGGAGGCGCTCGTCGGCGTGCTCGGCACGGCGGCGCGGCGCCGGCTGCACCAGCAGGCCCGGCTGCAGCTGCGGGAGCGGGAGACCGGGCGGTCGCACTACGAGCTGCTGCCGCCCGAGCCCGGCCGCGGGCTGCAGCTGCTGCCAGAGCCCGACCCGGGCGACGTCTACCTCGACTTCGAGGGCGACCCATGGGCCGAGGGCGGGGCGGGCCGGGAGTACCTCGCGGGCATCTGGACCCGGCAGGGGGAGTTCGTCGAGTTCTGGGCCCATTCCTTCGAGGAGGAGGCTCGGCTGACGGCCGACCTCCTCGACTGGCTCATCGAGCGGTGGGACAAGTTCCCCGACATGCACGTCTACCACTACGCCCCCTACGAGACGACGGCCCTCAAGCGGCTCACCGGGCAGCACGCCAAGCGGGAGCACGAGCTCGACCAGCTCCTGCGTGGCGAGCGGTTCGTCGACCTCTACGCCGTAGTGCGCCACGGGGTGCGCGTCAGCAAGGGCTCCTACTCCATCAAGAAGCTTGAGGACTTCTACTGGGGCCGCACCCGGCCGGCCGGTGACGCCGACGTCTCCGACGGGCTTTCGTCCGTCGTTGAGTACGAGCGCTGGCTCGCGCTGCGCGAGGAGGGCCAGCTCGACCAGTCGATCCTCGACGCGATCCGGTCCTACAACATCGACGACGTCAAGTCGACGCTCGCCCTTCACGAGTGGCTGGAGGCGCGGCGGGACGAGCTGGGCGCGGACGGGCACCTGCTCACCCGTGCGACGGGCAAGCCGGCAGAGGAGATTGGCGAGGACGAGAGTGCCGAGATCGACCTCGCAGAGCGCCTTCTCGAGGCCGCCACTCCGCAGGCCCGGCTGCTCGCCGGCTGTGTCGGATGGCACCGGCGTGAGGATCGCCCGGAGTGGTGGGACTACTTCCACTACGGCGAGCTCGACGACGACGAGCTGGTCGAGAGCGCTGGCGCCATCGGCAGCCTGGGCGCTCCCGAGCAGATCGGGCAGGTCAAGCAGTCGATCATCTGGCGCTACCCGTTTCCGGCGCAGGAGTGTCAGCTCAAGCCGGGCATCCGGGTCGAGGACGTCGACACCCACAAGGGTGTCGGTGAGGTCATCGCCCTCGACGCGGTGGCGGGGTGGGTGGACGTCAAGATGGGCAAGCGGGTCGCGCCCCCAGCACCACGAGGCCTCAAGGGTCCGGGACCGATCAACACCAAGGTCATGCGGGACAGCATCGCCCGCACCGGGGAGCTGCTCCTCGCCGGCGGCTCCAACCTGGGCACCCGGCTCGTCGCGCGCGCCGTCCCCACGGCAGAGCAGCTCGCTCCGCGCGATGGCGAGACCCCCGCAGACGTGGTCGTCCGGGTCGGGGCGACGCTGCGCGGAGAGGTTCTCGCCGTGCAGGGCCCGCCTGGCGCCGGCAAGACCTTCGCCGGCGCGTCCCTGATCCGAGCGCTGCTCGATGAAGGGCTCACGGTCGGTGTCACGGCCCTGTCCCACGCCGTCATCGCCAACCTCCTCGCCGAAGTCGGCCGACCTGCGCTCCATCGGGGGACTCCGGTGGCCGAGCCGACGGCCGAGCAGGCGGTCCCGACCAGCGCTGGTGGGCCCCCGGCTGCTGTTCCGGCCGCGCTGGTGCGCCCCGTGGCTAGGAACGAGGAGATCGTGGAGGCGCTGACCAGCGGGGCTGCCAACCTCGTCGGTGGCACGGCGTGGTTGTGGTCGCGTGAGGAGCTCGCCGACGCCGTCGACGTCCTCATCGTCGACGAGGCCGGGCAGTTCTCGCTGGCCAACGCGGTGGCCGTGTCGCAGGCCGCGACGTCGCTGGTGCTGCTGGGCGACCCCCAACAGCTGCAGCAGCCGACCAAGGCGGTGCACCCGCACGGCGCGGGAGTGTCGGCGCTGGAGCACCTCATCGGCGAGCACGATGTCATCCCGGCCGACCGGGGGGTGTTCCTCGACCACACCTACCGCATGCACCCCTCCCTCACCCGGTTCGTGTCCGAGCTGGCCTACGAGGGCCGACTCCGCTCGGCCGACGCCAGCGACACGCAGGACCTGTCACGCGTCGTGGTGCGGGCGCCCGGACGCCTGACGGGCACCGGCCAGCGCTGGGTGCCGGTCATCCACCGGTTGCCGGTCGAGCAGGCCAGTGAGGAGGAGGCGGACGTGGTGCGGGGGCTCGTCGACGACCTGCTCGCGGGGGAGTGGACGGATGCCTCAGGGGCGACGCGGGGCCTGGCGACCACCGACATCCTCGTCGTTGCGCCGTACAACGCGCACGTCGCCGCCCTGACCAGGGCGCTGCCCGACGGCGTGCGGGTGGGGACGGTCGACAAGTTCCAGGGGCAGCAGGCCGCCGTCGTCGTCTACTCCCTCGGCAGCACCAGCGCCGACGCCGCGCCCCGAGGCGTGGGCTTCCTCTACGACATCCACCGGCTCAACGTCGCGGTGTCGCGGGCCAAGGCGCTCGTCGCGGTCGTGGGCAGCCCGCTGCTGCTCGACGCCGAGGTGCACACCCCGGAGGACCTGCGCGCCGTCAACGCGCTGTGCCGCTACGTCGAGGAGGCGAGGACCGCGTGATGTCCGACGCGCTGCCCGTCAGGGCTCGAAGCGATACCCGACGCCCGGCTCGGTGATCAGGTGGCGTGGGTGCGCCGGGTCGGCCTCGAGCTTGCGCCGCAGCTGGGCGAGGTAGACGCGCAGGTAGTTGGTGTCGCTCTCGCGACCCGGGCCCCACACCTCGCGCAACAGCTGGCTGCCGGGGACGAGCCGGCTTGGGTTGCGGGCGAGGATCTCGACCAGGTGCCACTCGGTCGGGGTGAGCCGGACGTCGGTGCCCTCGCGGGTCGCGCGCTTGGCCCCGAGGTCCAGCGTGAAGCTGGCCGTAGTGACCACGGGCGTGCTGGCGCCGGGCTGCGACCGGCGCAGCGCGGCTCGCACGCGGGCAAGCAGCTCGTCCATGCCGAACGGCTTGGTGAGGTAGTCGTCGGCCCCGGCGTCGAGGGCGTCGACCTTGTCGCCTTGGCCCTCCCGGGCCGAGAGCACGATGATGGGCACGGTCGTCCAGCCACGCAGGCCGGCGATGACCTCGATGCCGTCCAGGTCGGGCAGACCTAGGTCGAGGATGACCAGGTCGGGGGGCGCGGCGGCGGCCATGCGCAGGGCACTGGCGCCGTTCGCGGCCCCGGCCACCTCGTAGCGCCGGGCGCGCAGGTTGATGCTGAGCGCTCTGAGCAGCTGCGGCTCGTCCTCGACGATGAGCAGGCGGGTCACGGGGACACCGGCAGCGACACGGTCATGGTGAAGCCACCGCCGGGCGTCGCGGAGGGGATGAGCGAACCACCCATGGCCTCGGTGAAGCCACGGGCGATGGCCAGGCCCAGCCCGACCCCGGTGCTCGCGTCCCGGTCGCCGAGGCGCTGGAAGGGGGCGAAGATGGCGTCCCACTGGGCCGGCGGGATCCCGGGGCCGTGGTCGGCGACGCAAAGCCCGACGACGCTCGCGTGCGCCGGACCGGCGGGGCCGCCGGTCATGGTCCGGGCCCGCACCTCCACGGGTCTGTCGTCCGGGCCGTGGCGCAGTGCATTGTCGACGAGGTTGGCGACCACCCGCTCGAGCAGCCCTGCGTCGGCCCGGACGAGCGGCAGATCCTCGGGGACGTCTACCGTCACCCAGCGGTCGTCGTGCAGCAGCGCCCGGGCGACCACCTCGTCGAGCGCGACCGGCTCCACGTGCACCGACAGGGCTCCCGCCTGGAGCCGGCTCATGGACAGCAGGTTCTCGATCAGCGCGGTAAGGCGGTCGGTCGACTCTTCGACGGTCTGCAGCAGCTCGTCGCGATCCTGCTCGGTCCACGGGATGTCCCGCTGGCGCAGGCTCGAGACGGCGGCCTTGATGCCGGCCAACGGGGTGCGCAGGTCGTGCCCGACGGCGGACAGCAGTCCCGTGCGCACCCGATCGGTCTCGGCGAGCTGCTCGGCGTGGGCCGCCCGTCTGGCCAGCTCCTGCTCCTCCCACGCCCGAGCGGCCAGCTCGGCGAGGACGCCGAAGAGGTGCCGGTCCTCGGCGATGACCTGCGGGCCGTAGGCCGCGAGCTGCACGTCGATGGCCGTGGTCGCCTGCAGGCTCGGCGGCCCAGCGGTGTCCGGGCCCACGCTGGCGAGAACGCGCGGAGGGGATGACGGATCGAGCAGCTGGACCGTGGTCATGCCGAACAGGGTGCGCACGCGTTCGAGCACCGCAGTCAGGGGCACCGCGCCGATCTGGGCGGAGCCAAGCTCGGAGATCAGGGCCGACTCGTAGCGGTTGCGCGCGGCCGCCTCCCGGTGGCGTGCTCCCAGCTCGACCGCCACGCTCACGACGGCACCGACCACGCCGAAGACCACGAGGTCCACCGCCGCATCGCGGCTCGCCACCGTGAGCGTGTAGTAGGGCGGGGTGAGGAACCAGTTCACCAGCAGGAACGAGGCCACAGCCGCCAGCAGCGCCGGCACGAGGCCGCCGATCACGGCCACCGCCACGACGGCGAGCAGGTAGATGAGCAGGACGCTGCCGTCGGCCAGCGCACCGCGCAGCGGCACCAAGACCAGGGTGAGGAGCGGCAGGCCGAGCACTGTCGCCAACAGGCCCGCGACGCGGCGTCGCACGCGCAGCCCCGCGGGCGGCCCTGCGGTGCGGCGTGGCGCGGGCGGCCCCGCGGGCGGCCCCGCGGGCGGCCCTGCGGGCGGCCCCGCGAGCGGCCCCGGGGGTGGTCCTGCGGGCGGCCCCGCGGGCAGCTCCCGCCTCAGCACCAGCCGTCGCAGCGGCCGGGCTCGCTCGTGCACGCCCTCAGCGTCCCACACGGGCTGCGGACCGGTCGCCCTCGGTGGCCCTCTCCAGCGCGCGCGTGCGGGCCTCCGCCGCCTCGGCCGAGCCGAGCTGGAAGGGCACGTTGACGACCATCACGCCGGGCACGAACAGGAGCCGAGCCTTGAGGCGCAGCGCGCTGTGGTTGTGCAGCAGGTTCTCCCACCAGTGCCCGACGACATACTCGGGGATGTACACCGCCACCACGTCCCGGGGGCTCTGCAACCGGATGGTGCCGATGTAGTCGAGCACCGGGCGGGTGAGGTCGCGGTAGGCGGAGTTGAGGATCGTCAGCGGCATCGGGATGTCCCGCTCGACCCAGGCACGGGTCAGCTCGTCCGTCTCGTGCTGGTTCGTGGACACGGTCACGCCGACCACTGTGCTCGGACGCGCGGCGCGGGCGAACGCGATGGCCCGCAACGCAGGTGTCTGCAGCTTCGAGACCAGGACGATGGCGTGGACCCGGCTGGGCAGCACGACCCCGCCTGGCCCGGGCTGCAGCTCGTCGTTCACCGCGTCGTAGTGCCGACGGACCCCCGTCATGAGGACGAAGACGAGGGGCATGGTGACGACAACGATCCAGGCGCCATGGGTGAACTTCGTGACGAGCACGATGACGAGGACGAGTCCGGTGGTGACGGCGCCGAGCCCGTTCACGGACAGGGCCCGCCACATCCGTCCGCGCTCCCTGGCGGTGATCGGCCCACGCAGCAGGTCCCACCAGTGCTTGACCATCCCGGCCTGGCTGAGGGTGAACGAGACGAACACCCCGATGATGTAGAGCTGGATGAGCCGGGTGGTGCTCGCGTGGAAGGTCCAGATCAGGCCGCCTGCGAGGAGGGCGAGGATGACGATGCCGTTGGAGAACACCAGCCGGTCGCCACGGCGGGCGAACTGGCGAGGCAGGTAGCCGTCCTCGCCGAGGATCGAGGCGAGGACCGGGAAGCCGTTGAAGGCGGTGTTCGCCGCCAGCACGAGGATGGCCGCCGTGAACGCCTGGACGGCAAAGAAGCCGACCGTGTTGTTGCCGAACACGGCACTGGAGATCTGCGCGATGACGGTCCGTTGGCGGTAGCCGGCCGGGGCGCCGACGAGGTGGGCCGGGTCGGCTGCGACATGCACCTGGGCGACCATGGCGAGGGCCGTGATCCCGGCGAACATCCCGATCGTCAGGCCGCCCATGATCGTCAATGTCGCCGCGGCATTGCGGCTCTGGGGCGGCTTGAAGTTGGGCACGCCGTTGCTCACCGCCTCGACGCCGGTCAGCGCCGTGCACCCCGAGGCGAACGCCCGCAGCACGAGGGCGACGAGCAAGAGCCCGGACGGGGTCTGGTCCACCCGCAGCCCTAGGTCGGCGGACTCCGCGACGGGCGCGTGACCGCCGACGACCTGCGCCAGGCCCACGGCGAGCATGCCGAAGACCAGCACCACGAACCCGTAGGTGGGCACGGCGAAGACGCTGCCGGACTCCTTGACGCCGCGCAGGTTAATCAGCGCCAGCAGCGCGACGAGGCCCGCCGACAGTCCCACCGCGTGCGGCTCGAGGGCGGGCACGGCCGAGACGATGTTGGCCACCCCCGCGGCGACCGACACGGCCACCGTCAGCACGTAGTCGACGAGCAGGGCGCTGGCGGCCACGAGCGCCGCCTTGCGGCCGAGGTTGGCGCGGCTCACCGCGTAGGCGCCGCCGCCGTTGGGATACGCGTGACAGGTCTGGCGGTAGGACAGGACGACGATGACGAGCAGCACGACGACCGCACCAGCCACCCAGGGCGCCAGGTAGAGCAGGGAAAGTCCGCCCAGGCTGAGCATGAGCAGGATCTCCTCGGTGGCGTACGCGTTCGAGGACAGCGGGTCGCTGCAGAAGACGGGCAGGGCGAGCCTCTTCGGCAGGAGTGTCTCGCCCATCCTGGAGCTGTGCAGGGGAGTGCCGACGAGGAGCCGCTTGGGGAGGGAGGTGCGCAGGCTCACCCGACCAGCGCAGCACCGCGCCGGGCTGCCCTACGGCGATCTTGACGCCTCCTTAGCGCGGCGCCCCCCGATCTTGACGCCCTCTTGACGCCGGCCGGTCGGACTCGTCCTCGACCCGTATGCCGCCCATCATCCCTCGTGCGCCCGGGGTCAGGCGCCGTGTGCCGCCACGTGCCAGAGCCGGCCGGTGCCGCGGATGTGCGGCATGGCGTCGCGGATGCTGCGCTCCGCGAGGTCGGGGGCGACGCCGAGGTCGACGGCATACCGGAGGGCGACGGCCGGGGTGCGCTGGGTGC
>NZ_DASSMH010000005.1:0-19399 GCF_035688975.1 Intrasporangium sp.
CCAGCCCGAAGGCGCCCCACATGACCACCCGGGCCACGACGTCCTTGACGGCCCGGCCTCGCTGACGGTGGTCAAGGACGCGCGGGGTGGACCGGCGGGGAGCAGGGGGCGTGGCGGACCCGCCGGTGGCGGCATCCGGCACGTAGGGGTCGGGGCCGAGCGGGATCATTCGGTGAAGGCCTTCCTACGCTCGATGACGACCCGGGCGGCGCTGTTGACCACGAAGGTGAGGACGAAGAGCACGAGGCCGGCCGCGATGTAGGCGCCGGTCTTGCTCGGGTTGCTGAACTCGGCGGCGTTGTTGGCGATCTTGGACGCGAAGGTCTCACCCCCGTTGAACAGCGACCACGTCCACTTCGCGCCGTCCGGCAGCGCCGACACGAGGAAGGTCACCGCGATCGTCTCGCCGAGGGCCCGACCGAGGGCCAGCATCGCGGCGGAGATGACGCCCGGCCGGCCGAAGGGCAGCACGGCGGTGCGGATCATCTCCCAGCGCGTCGCTCCGAGGGCGAGCGCCCCCTCCTTGTGCGCCACGGGTGTCTGGTCGAACACCTCGCGCGAGAGGGCGGTGACGATGGGCAGGACCATGATGGCGAGGACGATGCCGATGAAGAAGATCGTGCCCCCCGAGATGCCGGTCGGCGCCAACACCGGCAGCCAGCCGAGCCGGTCCTGCAGGAAGGTCTCGATGGGCTTGACGAAGGGACCGAAGGTGATCAGGCCCCACAGGCCGTAGACGATCGAGGGGACCGCCGCGAGCAGGTCGACGAGCGCTGCGGCCGGCCGGCGCATCCACATCGGGGCGTACTGCGTCAGGAAGAGCGCCACGGCGACGCCCACGGGCACGGCGACGAACATGGCGATCGTCGACGACACGCTCGTCGTCCACAGGAACTCGACGATGCCGAAGCGAGGCTGCTCCCCACCGGGCGCCCACTCGCGGGAGGTGAAGAAGCTCGCCTGGTCGGCGAGCACGGCGGGGACGGCCTGGACGACGAGGAACACGGCGATCAGGCTGACGATCGCGATGACCGTGATCCCGGCTGCGGTCGACGTGCCGCCGAAGAGCCGGTCGCCGAAGCGACCGGTCGAGGCGCGGTCACCCTGGAGGGGGCCGCGAGCGCGGCCGGGACCCGGAACGGGTGTCTCGTCGGCGGCGGACACGCCTGTCACTGAGGTCACGTCAGGCCTTTGCGGTCGAGGGGCTGTTCGAGTCTAGGGGTGCGCGAAGGCGGGGCGGAGCCTCGGCGGCCCCCGCCCCGCCCTCGGGCGTCAGGAGATGGCGCCGACGGCCGTGGTGACCTTGGCGGCCACCTCGGTCGGCAGCGGCGCGTAGCCCTGGGCCTCGAGCGACTTCTGCACGGAGTCCGACGCGAAGTGCTTGAGGAACGCCTTGACCTTCTTGCCCTGCTCGGCGTCGGCGTACTTCGAGCAGACGATCTCGTAGGTCACGAGGACGATCGGGTAGGCCCCGGCCGCCTTGGTGGCGTAGTCGATGTCGAGCGCCAGGTCGTTGCCGGTGCCCTTCTGCTTGGCCGTCGCGACGGTCTTGCCCACCGACTCGCCGGTCAGCTCGACCGGTCCGGAGCCGGTGTCGATGGACGCGATGTGGAGCTGGTTCTGCTGCGCGTAGCTCCACTCGACGTAGGTGATGCCGCCGTCCTGGCCCTTGGTGGCCGTGGCGACCCCGGCGGACTTCTCCTTGCCCTCGCCCTTGCCGGTCCACTTCTTGCCGGTCTCGTGGCTCCAGGCCTGCGGTGCGGCCGCCTTGAGGTACTTGGTGAAGTTCTCGGTCGTGCCGGACTCGTCGGAGCGGAAGTAGACCTTGATCGGCGTGGCGGGCAAGGTGGCGCCCGAGTTGAGCGCGGCGATGGCAGGGTCGTTCCACGTCGTGATCTTGCCGTCGAAGATCTTGGCGGCGACGTCGGCGTTGAGGACGAGCTTGTCCACGCCCTTGACGTTGTACGAGATCGCGATGGGCCCGGTCACCATGGGGATGTTCCAGGCGTCGGAGCCGCAGGCCTTCTTGGCGTCCTCCGACTCGACCTTGCCGTCCTTGGCCGTCGTCTTGAGCGACGAGTCGGAACCGGCGAAGTCGACCTGCTTGGCGATGAACTGCTTGATGCCGGCACCGGAGCCGGACGGCGCGTAGTCGATCGTCGCGCCGCTGCACGCCTCCTGGAAGGACTTGATGGCCTCTTCGATGGCGTTCTTCTGGGCCGAGGAGCCCTCCGCCTTGAGGTCGCCGTCGAAGCACTCGGCGGCGGCGGCGGTGGATCCACCGGCGGGGGTGGCCCCGCCGGCGCCGGCGGAGCCGCTGCCGGCCGGGCCGGACGCCTCGGACGCACAGGCGGAAAGCGCGAGGGCGCCGGTGAGGGCGATGGCGCCGATGGCGCGGACACGCGAAACAGACACGAGATGGTCCCTCTCAACTGGGTAGGTCACAAAAGTCTGGTCGGGGCGGCCCGGGCACGGCCGGGTCCTGCCTCCAAGGGCGAAGATAGGCGCCGCGAGTGACGGAAACCGCCGGTAGAGTGAACGCCGGGTGAACGGCGCACGACGTCTTGGGGCGCCCGGCGTCAGGTCGTGATGCGCTCCACGCAGACGACTCGGGCCTGGTCGCCGCGGCCCACGACCTGGCACACGAGCGCCTCCCCCTTGCCCATCTTCGAGTCCGCCGCGGCGGACAGCTCCTCGACGAGCCAGCCTGCGCGCGGGTGGCTCGTGTCCACGCGGCGCGCCATCATCCCGAGCAGGTCGGGCAGCACCGGCCCGTGGCTGCACACGGCGGTCGCCCTTCCCGACGCGAGGACCTTCGTCACCAGCTCACAGGCCCCGGCCGGCTCCTGCTCGTGGGCCTCCTCCGACAGCGCCGCCCGGGCCTTGAGGCGGACCCCGGCGCGGGCGGCATACGGCTCGAAGGTCTGCACACACCGACGCGAGTCCGAGGAGACGAGCTGGGTGATGCCGTATGCCGCGAGCACGCCGGCGAGGGTCTGCGCCTGGGCCTGCCCGGTGGCGTTGAGCGGGCGCCGACGGTCGTCGCGCTTCCATGAGGACCGGGACAGGGCCTTCCCGTGGCGGACGAGCACGAGCGGCCACGTGTCGAGCATGTCGTCGCGTGAGGCGCGGACGAGCGCCAGGAGCTGCTGCCGGTCCCGGGCGTAGTCCAGCCGCGCGTGAGCCGTGGCCACGTCGACCCAGGCCACCTCGTCGATCTCGTGCTCGAGGCGGCCGTCGCCGCCGACGACCCGGGCCGCCCAGTAGTGCACCTGCTTGCGGGCCGGCGCCCCCTCGGCGTCGAGGAGCGGGTACTCGGCGCTCGGCAGCGCGATCCCGAGCGCCACGTGCAGTCCCGTCTCCTCCTCGGTCTCGCGGGCGGCGGCGACGCAGGGCAGCTCGCCCGGGTCGAGCTTGCCCTTCGCCCAGGACCAGTCGTCGTACTTGGGACGGTGGACCAGAGCCACCTCGACGAGGTCGCCGCGCCGACGCCACGGCAGGGTCCCGGCGGCGGGGATGACGGATGGCACGGCTGCCGGGTCTCTCTCGGGTCGCAAGCCGTCAGCGCCGGCGTGCCTTGCGGCGGCGCTTGTCGTGGAGCTCGATGAGTGTCTCCTGGAGGTCGCTGAGCGGCTTGCCCTCGTGGTCGAGGTGGTGTCGGACCCAGCGGCCGTCCGGGCCGAGGTCCCAGCGAGACGTGGTCTCGGCGAAGGCGAGCTCGAGCAGCTGCCTCAGCTGCTCGATGTGGGCGGGGTCGGCGATGCGCACGAGCGCCTCGACTCGGCGGTCGAGGTTGCGGTGCATCATGTCGGCGCTGCCGATGTAGACCTGCGGGTCCCCGCCGCCCTCGAACCAGAAGATGCGGGAGTGCTCGAGGAAGCGGCCCAGGACCGACCGGACGCGGATGTTGTCGGACAGCCCCTCGACGCCGGGCCGCAGCGCGCAGATGCCCCGCACCCACACGTCGACCTGGACGCCGGCCCGCGAGGCGCGGTAGAGGGCGTCGATGACCGCCTCGTCGACGATGGAGTTGGCCTTGACGGCGATCCGTCCGGGTGGGGCGCCCTTGTCGCGCCTGCGGTGGCGCTCGATCTCCTCGTCGACGAGCTCGATCAGACCCGTGCGCACGGTCCGGGGGGCCACGAGGAGGCGCTTGAACTTGCTGCGCGGGGCGAAGCCGGAGAGCTGGTTGAACAGGCGGGAGAGGTCCTCGCCGACCTGCGGGTCGCACGTGAACAGGCCGAAGTCCTCGTAGACCCGGGCGGTCTTGGGGTTGTAGTTGCCGGTGCCGACGTGGCTGTAGCGCACGAGGCCCTCGGCCTCCTGGCGCACGACGAGGCACAGCTTGGCGTGGGTCTTGAGGCCGACGACGCCGTAGACCACGTGGACCCCGGCCTCCTCGAGCTTGCGGGCCCACGAGATGTTGTTCACCTCGTCGAAGCGGGCCTTGATCTCCACGACGGCGAGGACCTGCTTGCCGGCCTCGGCGGCGTCGATGAGGGCGTCGACGATGGGCGAGTCTCCCGAGGTGCGGTAGAGCGTCTGCTTGATGGCGAGCACCTTGGGGTCGAGCGCTGCCTGCTCGATGAAGGCCTGCACCGAGGTGGAGAAGGAGTCGTAGGGGTGCTGGACGAGGACGTCCTTGTGCCGGACCGCGGCGAGCAGGTCGCTCGCCTTGGAGCTCTCCGTCGGCGCGAGGTCGGGGTGCGCCCTGGGGACGAAGCGGGGGTACTCGAGGTCGGAGCGTCCGACGTCGGCGATGGTGAACAGGCCGCGCAGGTCGAGCGGCGTCGGCAGCCGGTAGATCTCCCGGTCGCTGATCTGCAGCTCGCGGGCAAGCATGTCGAGGACCTTGGTGTCGACGTCGTCGGCCACCTCCAGCCGGATGGGGGGGCCGAACCGGCGGCGGGTCAGCTCCCGCTCCAGGGCGGTGAGCAGGTTCTCGGCGTCGTCCTCCTCGACCTCGAGGTCCTCGTTGCGCGTGACCCGGAAGGAGTAGTGCTCCTGCACGGTCATGCCGGGGAAGAGCTGGTCCAGGTGGGCGGCGATGACGTCCTCGAGCGGCACGAAGCGGTGCCGGGACACCTCGACGTCCATGTCCTCGGCGACCTGGATGAAGCGCGGCAGGCTCGGGGGGACCTTGACCCGGGCGAAGTGCTCGATGCCGGTCTTGGGGTTGACGAGGAGCACCGCGAGGTTGAGCGACAGGCCGGAGATGTAGGGGAAGGGGTGGGCCGGGTCGACGGCCAGCGGCGTGAGGACGGGGAAGACCTGGTCCGAGAAGAACCAGTGGAGCGGCTCGCGGTCGGAGTCGTCGAGCTCGTCCCACCGGACGATGGTGATGCCCTCCTCCTCGAGGGCCGGCCGGACCTCGTGCTCGAACACGGCGGCGTGCTGCAGCATGAGCTCGTGCGCGACCCGAGCGACGCGGTCGAGCAGGTCTCGCGGCTCGATGCCGGCGGCGGTGCGCACCGCGAGCCCGGTCGCGATGCGGCGCTTGAGGCCCGCGACGCGGACCATGAAGTACTCGTCGAGGTTGTTGGCGAAGATGGCGAGGAACCGGGCCCGCTCGAGCAGGGGGACGTGAGGGTCGAGGGCGAGCTGCATCACCCGCTCGTTGAACTGAAGCCACGACAGCTCGCGCTCGAGGTAACGGTCGACCGGCAGCTCGTCCTCGACGGCGGTGGGGGCCGGGTGCACGCCGCCGATGAAACGGCCGTTGGCGGCGCGGGCGGGGGCGCGGCGGTTGGGGACCGTGCTCGCGAACGAGCTCACCGCCTCGGCGCCGTCGACGGGGTGGTCGGGCGCGGTCGCGGCGTGGGTGCGCTCGAGGCTGCCGGTGCTCATGGCTCCATCGTGGCACCCTTTGGCGACCTCTTGCGTCCCTCGGGGCACCTTCCGGTCAACGTGCGCGCGCGCCCGGGCACTGTCGTTCCGCGAGCGCGCGCGTCCTTCCGCAAGCGCGCCCGTCGTGCCGCGAGCGCGCACCGTGGCGGCGACGCCGTATGCCGCCGGCCGGGGGTGCCGAGCGGCGGCGGTCAGCGGGAGTACTGCCGGTGCACCTCGAGGCCCTGGAAGCCCAGCGTGCGGTAGGTGTGCAGGGCCACGGGGTTGTCCTCGTCGACGTAGAGCACGACGTCGTCGAGTCCCCGCTCGCGCAGGTGCTCCAGCCCGAGGACTGTGGCGACACGGCCGAGGCCTCGCCCCTGGTGCTCGGGCGAGACGCCGAGGATGTAGACCTCGCCGCGGCTGCCGTCCGGGGGGTCGACCTTGGTCCAGTGGAAGGCGGCGACGTCGTCGGGCGCGGCCGCGGGCACGACGACGATGAGCCCGGCCGGGTCGAACCACGGCTGGGACATCCGCAGCTGCAGGTCGTGCCGGTCCCAGGACCCCTGCTCCGGGTGGCTCGCGAACGCGGCGGCGTTGGCCCGCAGCCACGCGTCCTCGTCGCGCCCCGGCTCGAAGGAGCGCACGGCATACCCCTGCGGGAGCCGCGGCTCGGGCCACGCGGGGCCGGAGCGGAGGGACCGGCCGAGCAGGTGCAGGGAGCGGACGGGACGTAGGCCGCGGGCGGCCGCGAAGGCGGCGGCGCCGTCGGGGTCGCCGCCGTGGCTCCACACCCGCGCCCCGCTCGGCAGCGCCGCGAGCAGCGCCGAGCCCACTCCCCGCCGCCGCGCCGACGGGGCGACGAAGAGCTCGGCGGACTCCGGCTCGGCGTCGGCGGCCGACCGGCACTGTGCGTAGCCCACGAGAGCCGGCGTGCCGGCATACGCCAGCAGGTGGGTCACGCCGTCGGTCTCCCGCGCCTCGAGCGAGAGCCGGAACTGCTCCGACAGGGCCGGCGCGCCGTCCGCGGCGGCGGTGCGAGCGGCGAGGTCGAGGACCTGGCGTGCCTCCGTGTCCGCCAGCCCCGAGGCGTGGTCGCGGCGCGAGATGGTCGTCGGCGGCATACCGCGCATTCCATCACGGGGTGTTGCCGGCGCGGCCGCGTGGCCACCCCGGCGGTTGGCGACGCAGCGAGCCGTCAGGTGGCGTCGGCGGAGGCCGGCCCGGGAGCCGGCGCCGGCCGGTCGGGCACGAGCCGGTAGCCGACGTTGCGCACCGTCCCGATGAGCGCCTCGTGGTCCGGCCCGAGCTTGGCGCGCAGGCGCCGGACGTGGACGTCGACGGTGCGGGTGCCGCCGTAGTAGTCGTAGCCCCACACCTCCTGGAGCAGCTGCGCCCGGGTGAAGACCCGACCGGGGTGCTGCGCGAGGTACTTGAGCAGCTCGAACTCCTTGTACGTCAGGTCCAGCGGCTCGCCGCGCAGCCGGGCGGAGTAGCTCGCCTCGTCGATGGTGAGCTCGCCGGAGGTGATCGGCAGGTCGAGGTCGGGGCCGTCGTCCTCGCCCCGGGACATGGCCAGCCGCAGCCGCGCGTCGACCTCGGCGGGGCCGGCCGAGTCGAGCAGGACGTCGTCGAGACCCCACTCGGCGGTGAGCGCGGCGAGGCCGCCCTCGGTGAGGACGGCGAGCAGGGGCGTGGCGAGGCCCGTGGTGCGCAGCAGCCGGCAGAGCGACTTGGCGCTCGCGAGCTCCCGCCGGGCGTCGACGAGCACGACGTCGCAGTCCGGCGCGTCGACGAGCGCCGTGGGCTCGGCCGGCAGGATGCGCACGGCATGCGCGAGCAGCCCCAGCGCGGGCAGCACCTCGGCGCTCGGGGCCAGCGCATTGGTGAGCAGCAGGAGTCGGGCCATCACTCGGCAGAATAGGGGAGACTGGGTGGGTCGGGCCGCCACGAGCCCGTTCCTTAAGACGTGTCCCAGATGAGGAGAGTCCGTATGCCGCGCACGGCGCAGGTGACCGTCCGATACTGGGCGGCCGCGCGGGCCGCGGCCGGTCTTGACGCCGACACGCACGCAGGGGACACGGTCGGGGCCGTGCTCGATGCCGCGGTCGCCGTCCACCCCGACCTCGGCCGGGTGGCAGCGGTCTCGTCGCTCCTGCTGGACGGTCGGGCCACGCAGCGGTCGGCCCCCGTCGCCGACGGCGTGACGCTCGAGGTCCTGCCGCCCTTCGCCGGTGGGTGAGACACAATGACGCCCGTGACGCAGCCCGCCTCGGATGACGTGCCGGCCGTGCGGGATGGCTCCACGGGCCCGCGCAGCTCGGCGACGCCCTCCGGGCCCGCCGCCGTCGCGGCGTGGCCGGCGGGGTCCGCCCTGGCGGCCGCGGTCGCCGCGCTCGTCGTGCTCGGCTCCGCCCGGTCGGGGTATGCCGCGGTGCTCGCCGCCGTCGCGGTGCTCGTGCTGGCGCTCGCCCTCACGTGGCCCCACGTCGCCGGGTCCCGGACGCCTCGAGCCACGGGAGCCGTGCTCGCGGTCTCGGGACTCGTCGTCGTGGCAGGGTCGCTCAGCGAACGGCTCCGGTGGGTGGCCGGAGCAGCCGCGCTCGGGATCCTGCTGTCCTTCCTGCACCAGATCGGCCGGCGGACCGGGCGGCAGGGACTGGTGGTGACGCTCCTCGCCTCGTTCGGAGGCCTCGTGCTCACGGCCTCCGGCGCGCTCCTCGCCGGGCTGGCCCACGAGTCGGCAGGGCGGCAGCTGCTCGCCGTCACCATGGTGTCGGTCGTGGCGGGCGTCCTCGCGGAGCTCGTCGCCGGCGCGAGCGGCGTCGGAGCGGCCCGCCGTGGCCGTGGACACCGAGGACGGGCCGACGCGCCGCACCGGGCGGACCCGCCGCACCGGGCGGACCGCCCGGCCCGGCGCGCCGCGCTCGCCGGCGGCGTGGCCGGCCTTGCGCTCGTCACGGCGCTGCTGCTGCGCCCGTTCCTCGGGGCGGTGCCGCTGTGGCAGGCGGGCGCCCTGAGTGTGCTCGCCGCGCTCGTCTCGTGGGCCTTCCGCCGGGTCGTCGGGCCCGCTCCTGCCCGGCTCACCCGGGGCGGTCAGCTCGCCTCCGGCATCGGCTCGGTCCTCGCCGTCGGCGCGCTCCCGACCCTGGTCGACCTCGTCTCCTGACGGCTCGCTGGGGGCACATCGCGGCGCGGCGTTACGATCGGGACCGGTCCACCGACCTCCCGACGAACCCCAAGGACGCTCATGTTCACCCTCGACGCGGACATCCCCGAGCCGCTGCGCCCGCTGGCCTGGCTGCTCGGCCGGTGGGAGGGCGTCGGGGTCGTGGGCTACCCGACGATCGAGTCGGCCCACTTCGGCCAGGAGGTCGAGGTGACCCACGACGGCCGCAGCTTCCTCAAGTGGGAGAGCCGGGCGTGGATCCTCGACTCGGAGAACGGCGCCCGGGTGCGCCCGGCCGCCGTCGAGTCCGGCTTCTGGCGTCCCGTCGGCGGCGGCGAGGTCGAGCTCCTGCTCGCGCACCCGACCGGCATCGTCGAGCTCTACTACGGCTCCGTCGAGCCGGCCAAGATCCAGCTGCGCACCGACGGCGTGCTGCGCTCGCCGGGTGCGAAGGAGTACAACGCGGCGTCGCGGATGTATGGGCTCGTCAACTCCCAGCTGCTGTGGGTCATGGACATGGCCGCCGTCGGCCAGGAGCTGCAGAGCCACCTGTCGGCCACCCTGAAGCGGGTCGGCTGATGCCTCGCAGCCCCCTGCTGGACCGCCCCGGCGCCGTCGCCGGCGACGGGCTGTCGGCGTCCGTCGCCGTCCACTACGGCGACCCCATGCGCGAGCAGCGCCTGCTCGAGGAGGGGCTCGCGGTCGTCGACCTCTCCCACCGCGACGTCCTCACCGTCACCGGTGCGGACCGGCTGAGCTGGCTGCACTCCCTGACGACCCAGGCCCTGACCGGCCTGGCGCCGCGCGAGTCGCGCGAGGCGCTCATCCTGACTCCCAAGGGCCACGTCGAGCACTCGCTGCACCTTGTCGACGACGGCGAGCGGACGTGGGTGACGACCGAGCCCGGCGCCGGCGCGGCCCTGCTCGCCTGGCTCGACCGGATGCGCTTCATGCTGCGCGTCGAGGTCGCGGACGTCTCGGCCGAGTGGGCCGTGCTGGGCGAGCCGCACGACGCGGAGTCCGCGCCCGGCGAGCCCATCGCGTGGCGCGACCCGTGGCCCGGCCTCGTCGGCGACTCGGCGGCATACGGCCCGGTCGAGGGACACCCGGGCGCCGACCGCGCATGGCGGGAGGTCCTCGTGCCCCGGGCCACGCTGCCCGCCGCAGTCGGGGACCGGCCGCTCGCCGGGGTCTGGGCCGAGGAGGCCCTGCGGATCGCGGCGTGGCGGCCCCGGCTCGGCCACGAGACCGACCACCGCACCCTCGTGCACGAGGTGGACTGGCTCCGCACGGCCGTGCACCTGCACAAGGGCTGCTACCGCGGGCAGGAGACCGTCGCCCGGGTCCACAACCTCGGCCGGCCGCCCCGGCGGCTGGTCTTCCTCCACCTCGACGGCTCGGGACACGTCCTGCCGCCGCGGGGCGCGGAGGTCCGGGTGGGCGACCGCGCCGTGGGTTTCCTCACCTCGGTCGGGCGGCACCACACGGACGGGCCGATCGCCCTGGCGCTCATCAAGCGCAGCACCGACCCCGAGGCAGAGCTCGTCGTCGATGGCACGAGCGCGGCGCAGACGGTCATCGTCGCCCCCTGACCCCTCGACCCCCTCACCCCCCAGGCCGGGGGGCCACGGGGCAGGATGGCGTCATGAGCACCGCACCCGCCGCCGGGAGCACCCTCATCACCGTGGCCCCGACCGGCGCGGAGAGCGCCAAGGCCGACGTGCCGGCCCTGCCGACCACCCCGGAGGAGCTCGTCGAGACGGCGGTCGCGTGCGAGCGGGCGGGGGCCGCCATGATCCACCTCCACGTGCGCGACGAGCGGCACGAGCCGACCCTCGACCCCGGTCTGCTGCGCGAGGCCGTGGTGGGGGTGCGCGAGGCCACCGACCTGATCGTGCAGCTCTCGACCGGCGGCAGCGTCACCGACCCCCTTGAGCAGCGACTCACCGTGCTGGATGCCGACCCCGACTCGTGCTCCCTGACCTGCGGCACGACCAACTTCGGCGACGCCGTCTTCCTCAACCCGTGGGGCTTCATGGTGCAGCTCTACCGGCAGGCGCAGGAGCGGCAGGTGGTGCCGGAGTTCGAGCTGTTCGAGCTCGGCCACGTGCATGCCCTGCGGCGCCTGCTCGACGAGTGCGGGTTGCCCTACGGCGGCAAGGTGCACGCCGACCTCGTCCTCGGCGTGCCGGGCAGTATGCCGGGCACGCCCCAGACGCTCCTCGCGGCCGTCGCGATGCTGCCGCCTGAGGTGACCAGCTGGTCCGCCACCGGGATCGGCCGCACCCACCTGCCGATCGCCGCCACCGCCCTCGCAGCGGGCGGACACCTGCGGGTCGGCATGGAGGACAACCTCGTCTACGCCAAGGGCCAGCCGGTCACGCACAACCGAGAGCTCGTGGCCCGCGCGGCTCAGCTGGCCACGCTCCTGCAGCGGCCCCCGTTGTCGTGCGCCGGTGCCCGTGAGCTCCTCGCAGTCAAGGACCGCCGCGCGCGCTGAGAGCGTGCGGAAGTGGCCACTCGACGGGGTGGAGGGGGCGGAGCTCTGGTCGAGTGGCCAGTTTGGTGCGCTGGGGCTGTGCGGAAGTGGCCACTCGACGGGGTGGAGCGGGGGGAGGTCTGGTCGAGTGGCCAGTTCCGTACGCACCTGCTGCCGGGAGTTTGCATTTTGCTAACTGCAGCAAGCACAATGACTGCGTGAGCAAGCTGCCGTTACCGGATCTCGGGGCCTACCTGCGCGAGCAGCGCGAGAGCGCCCAGTTGTCCCTGCGCCAGCTGGCCGAGATGGCGGGCATCTCCAACCCCTACCTGTCGCAGATCGAGCGCGGGCTCAAGCGCCCGAGCGCCGAGATCCTGCAGCAGATCGCGCGGGGGCTGCAGGTGTCCGCCGAGTCGCTCTACGTCCGGGCGGGCATCCTCGACGAGCGGGTCCCCCAACCGGGCACCGGCCCGGCCGCCTCCTCGGACGTCCTCTCCGCCATCTCCGCCGACCCGGCCCTCACCGACCGGCAGCGGGGCGTGCTCGTCGAGATCTACAAGTCCTTCGTCGGCGCTGACGGGGCTTCAGAGACCACCAACCGCACCGGGACCTCCCCGGTCGGTGCCCGTTCCGGCGGGTGACCCAGAAGGAGACCGCAATGGCCCTGCCCAAGAAGATCGCCAAGGCCGTCAAGGACGCCCAGGAGCAGGCGAACACCGCCGTCGCCGACGTCCGTGGCACGCTCGACCGGACGCTGCCGGAGGTCAACGTCGACCCCACTCCGTTCTATGCCGTCGTCGGCGCGGCCAACATGGCCGTCGACACGGTCCGCGCCGCGGGCGAGCAGCTCGACGCGGCCCGCCGCCAGGCCGCCCAGCTGGACGTGCGCAAGGGCGCGAAGAAGGAGGCGAAGGAGCTGAAGAAGCTTGTCGCCGACCTCCAGCGCAGGACGGCCGAGCTGCAGCGGCTCGCCGCCCAGTATGCCGACCGCCTCCTCACCCAGGCGCAGGACATCCCGGTCGCCCTGCTCAACCAGAGCCTCCTCGTCGCCAGCAACGCCAAGGACCAGTACGACGCCGCGGCCGCCCGTGGCGAGAAGATCGTGACGGACCTTCGTGCCCAGGAGGCCAAGGCCGTCCGCGGGCTGAGCGAGCAGACGGAGGCGACGTTCGAGCGCGGCCGCAACGTCGCGAACGCGGCGGCGAGCGAGGGGGAGAAGGTCGCGCGGGCCGTCCGGGACGCCGTCTCCGACGACGCCTCGGCCGTCGGCGCGCAGGTGAGCCGGTCGGCCGCGGCCGTCGAGCGGGCCGCCGGGCCCGTCGAGGTCGAGCGAACGCCCGAGGAGCAGGCGCAGGCGCGCAGCATGTCGGCCAAGCAGGCCGCCGCGACGCGCAAGGCCAACGAGACCGAGGCCCGCACCACCCGCAAGGTGGCCGCGCGCAGCTCCGCGCGCAAGCGCTCCACCGACTCCGCCGAGGGTGCCGGCACGACGCGCAAGCGGGCCGCGTCGGCGAGCCGGTCCACAGCGTCCGCGACCAAGGCTGCGAAGTCCGCCGCCAGCACGTCCCGCCGGGCGGCGAAGTCCACCAGCGCCTCCGCGAGCACCTCAGGCGCGTCGACGGGCACCACGGCCAAGCGCGCGAGCAAGCGCGCCGGGACGCGCTCCACCGCCAAGACGGGGACGGCGAAGTCGTCCGCCTCCACGCCGTCCGGCGAGTCGCCGCGCAGCGACAGCTGAGCTGCGGCGGCGCTTATCCCGCACGCCGCCGATGCACCCGCCCGCAGGGCCGTCACCTCGGTGGCGGCCCTGCGGCATACTGCGGCGGTGCCCCGAACCAGCCCCGCGCCCGTCTCGACCGCCCTCACCGGCGCGCCCGTGGTCGCCCACGTCGTGCGCTCCGGGTTCGTCGAGGGCGTGCACCGCGGCACCGCCGTCGTCACGGCGCCGGACGGCAGCGTCGAGCTCGAGGTCGGCGACGCGGGTGGCCCGGTGTTCCCGCGGTCGTCCAGCAAGCCGCTGCAGGCGGTGGCGATGGTCCGCAGCGGCCTTCCGATCGACGGCGCGCAGCTCGCGCTCGCCTGCGCCAGCCACTCGGGGGAGGACTTCCACGTCGCCGCGGTGCGCGACCTGCTCGAGCAGGCCGGCCTGGCAGAGACCGAGCTGCAGAACACGCCCGACTATCCCTTCGACGAGGCCGCCAGGATCGCGTGGATCACCAGCGGCCGGCCCAAGCAGGCCATTGCCCAGAACTGCTCCGGCAAGCACGCCTCCATGCTGGTCACCTGCGCCGCGAACGGCTGGGACCGAGCCACCTACCGCGACCCGGGGCACCCGCTCCAGCGCGCCATCGCCGACACCATGCGCGACCTCACGGGCGCCCACATCGCGGCGGTCGCCGTCGACGGCTGCGGCGCGCCGATCCACGCCGTCCCGCTCACCGCGCTGGCCCGGGCCTTCGGCCGGCTCGCGGCGGCCACCGCGGGCCCGGAGGCCAAGGTCGCCGCCGCGATCCGCCGCCACCCCGAGTATGTCGGCGGCACAGGGCGCGACGTCACCGCCCTGATCCGCGGCGTGGACGGGCTGGTCGCGAAGGACGGCGCGGAGGCGGTGTATGCCGTGGGCCTGAGGGACGGCCGTGGCGTGGCCGTCAAGGTGGCCGACGGCGGGTCGCGCGCCCGCTCGGTGCTCCTCGCGGCGGTGCTGCGCCGCATCGGCGTCGGAGCGCCCGACGTGCTCGAGGTGCTCGAGGACCAGCCCGTCCTCGGGCACGGGGAGCCGGTCGGCGCGGTCGTCGCCGTCGGCGTGTGAACCCGTCGGTGACCGGGCACTGACGTGCGAGCCGTCCTCCAGCGGGTCACGCAGGCGCGGGTCGAGGTCGACGGCGAGGTCGTCGGCGAGATCACCCGACCCGGCCTCCTCGCGCTCGTCGGCGTGGCCGTGGCTGACGGGCCCGAGCAGGTCGCGCGGATGGCACGCAAGATCGCGGAGCTGCGGATCCTGCGGGACGAGCAGAGCGTCGCCGACGTCGGCGCGCCGGTGCTCGTCGTCAGCCAGTTCACCCTGCACGCCGACACCCGCAAGGGCCGCCGCCCCTCGTGGAGCGGCGCCGCGCCCGGGCCGGTGGCCGAGCCCCTCGTCGACCAGCTCGTGGCGGCGCTGCGTCAGCGGGGGATCGAGGTGGCGACCGGGCGCTTCGGGGCGATGATGGCGGTCTCGCTGACCAACGACGGACCCGTCACGCTCGTCGTCGACGCCTGAGCGGGACCCCCGCGAAGTCGTCAGGTCGGCAGTGCTCGCTCCGCTCGACCGTTACGCTGACGGGTATGGGCCTGTTCAGCAGCTTCCAGTCCGTCGTCCTCACGGCGCTGGGTCTCGGCGCACTCGGATGCGAGGCCTTCGCCTTCGTCGACGCGCTGCGCCACCCCGACGCGGCCTACGTGGCGGCCGGCAAGCGGACCCGCACCTTCTGGCTGCTGGTCCTGGCGCTCTGCCTCGCCGTGGGCATCGTGACGGTCTTCAACGTGCTCAACATCTTCGGGCTGGCGGCATTCGTCGGGTCGGCGGTCTACCTCGCCGACGTGCGCCCCGCGGTCCTCGAGCTGCGTGGGCGCGGCGGGAGCTCGGGACGCCGGTGGTGACGCCGCCGCGGGTGGCTGACCCTGCCGAGCACCTGCCCGTCCCGCCCAGCCGACCCGATGGGGAGCCGATGCCGACCCGCCCGACCAACCACGTCCACGACGGCGCTCCGGCGCACACGCTGGACGAGTACGACCGGGGTCACCGCGACCCGACCCGCGACATCTTCCTCGCCGAGCGGCCGTGGGGCACGTTCCAGCAGTTCGTCTCCAACGAGCAGGTGACCGTCAAGATCATCACCGTCCAGCCGGGCCACCGCCTCTCGCTGCAGCAGCACGACCACCGCGGCGAGATGTGGGCCATCCTCGACGTGCCCATCGACATCACCGTCGACGACCGGCACTGGACGGCCCAGCCCGGCGAGACGGTGTGGGTCCCGCGCGGCGCCACTCACCGGATGGGCAACTCGGGCGACCGGCCCGGTCGGCTGCTCGAGGTGGCCTTCGGGCATTTCGACGAGGCGGACATCCACCGCCTGCACGACGACTACGCGCGCCAGGACCTCGACGGCGAGCACGGCGCCCGGTAGCAGAGCGCGCGCCCCGTGGGTGCGCCGCCCCCGCGGGCGCCCCTGGGGGTCCGCCAGGGGGACCCCACGGCGCCCCCTTCACGAGGGCGACACGGCGTCCCCTTCAGGCGGGCGCCACGGCGTCCCCTTCAGGCGGGCGCCACGGCGTCCCAGGCGACGGTGATCTCCCCGAGGCGCCAGCGCCGGGGGCCGTCGAGCAGGGGCCAGTCCGTGGCAACCGCGCGGGCTGCCGCGAGGAAGCGCTGCCGGGCTCCCCACGCCGCATGCGGGGCGGCATACGCCCAGGCCCGGTCCAGGTCGGCGAGGTAGGCATGAACCGGCTCGCCGGGCACGTTGCGGTGGATGAGCGCCTTGGGCAGCCGCTCGGCGACGTCGGAGGGCCGCCCGAGGCCCCCCAGCCGGAGCGACACGGTGAGGCTGACCGGCCCGGCCGGCTCCACGGCCACCCACGAGGCGCGTCGGCCGACCTCGTCGCACGTGCCGTCGACAAGCACCCCACCCGGCGCGAGCCGCGCCTGCACCTGGCCCCACGCGGCCCGCACCTCGTCCTCGTCGTACTGCCGCAGCACGTTGAAGGCGCGCACGACGACCGGTCGCGTGCCGCGCTCGAGCGGCACCTCGAAGCCGCCGCGGCGGAAGGTCAGGCCGTCGCGCTCCAGGGATCTGGCGGCGGCCACGCGCAGGGGGTCGATCTCGATGCCGACGACCCGCACGTCGGACCGGACGGCCCGCAGTCGGTCGTGCAGCTCGACCGCCGTCACGGGTGAGGCGCCGTAGCCGAGGTCGACCACCACCGGTGCGGCGCCGGCCCGGCGCAGGCGCCGCGCGACCGGCCCGGCGAGCCAGCGGTCACAGCGGCGCAGCCGGTTCGGGTGGGTCGTCCCCCGGGTGATCGTCCCCACAGGTCGTCCGGCCAGCACGGGTGGCACCCTACCGAGCGGCGGGAATCGGATGCACATCGCCGTCGTTGACGCAGCGACGGGATGGGTCGGGCGAAGCAGGAGGCCGCGTGCGGGGTGATCCGAAGCGGGTGGCGATGCTCAGCGTGCACACCTCGCCGCTCGACCAGCCGGGCACCGGCGACGCGGGCGGCCTCAACGTCTACGTCGTCGAGGTCTCCAAGGAGCTGGCGGCGCGCGGCACCGAGGTGGAGATCTTCACCCGACGCACGAGCGCCGACCTGCCGATCGTGGCGGAGCTCGTCCCGGGAGTCCTGGTGCGGCACGTGCCTGCCGGCCCCTACGAGGGCCTGCCCAAGGAGGAGCTGGCCGGTCAGCTGTGCGCCTTCGCCGCCGGCACCCTGCGCACCGGCCTCGCCGCCGCGGAGGGCCACTACGACGTCGTGCACTCCCACTACTGGCTCTCGGGCCAGGTCGGCTGGCTCGCCGCCGACCGCTGGCGCGCCGCCCTCGTCCACACCATGCACACGATGGCCCGGGTCAAGAACCGGCACCTGGCCGACGGTGACGTGCCCGAGCCGTCGGGCCGGGAGATCGGCGAGGTGCAGGTCGTCGAGGCCGCCGACCGGCTTGTGGCCAACACCGAGGACGAGGCGCGCGACCTCGTCGAGCTGTATGCCGCGCCGCCGGCCAAGGTCTCCGTCGTGCCCCCGGGAGTGGACCTGCGGACCTTCACCCCGGGCGCCAAGACGGCCGCGCGCCAGGCGCTGGGGCTTGCCCCCGACGGCGACCTGCTCCTCTTCGTGGGGCGGATCCAGCCGCTCAAGGCACCGGACCTGCTCATCCGGGTCGCCCACGAGCTCCTCGCCCGCGACCCCGCCCGGCGGCATACGCTCTCGGTCGCCGTCGTGGGCGGGCCGAGCGGCACGGGCCTGGCCCGGCCGCACGAGCTCGAGCGACTCGCCCGTGACCTCGGCGTCGCCGACGTCGTCCGCTTCATCCGGCCGGTGGCCCGCGAGGTCCTCGCCGACTGGTACCGCGCCGCCGATGTCGTCGTCGTCCCCAGCCACAGCGAGTCGTTCGGGCTCGTCGCGATCGAGGCGCAGGCGTGCGGCACGCCCGTCGTGGCCGCCGACGTGGGCGGCCTGCCGACCGCGGTCGGCGACGCCGGCGTCCTCGTCCGTGGCCACCTGGTGCCCGACTGGGCGGATGCCGTCGGGGGCCTGCTCGCCGACCACGGGCGCCGGGCGCAGCTGGGTGCCCGGGCGGTGGCGCACGCCGCGCAGTACGGTTGGGGCGCCACGACGGAGCGGCTGCTCACGGTCTACCGCCAGGCCATCTCCGAGCGGTCCTCATCCCCCCTCGACGAGGCGACCGACCTCGTCGACGTCCCGACGGCGGTGGTCCCGTGAACAAGCCCGGCGACATCGGCCTCGCCGCCGTGCCATCGCTTCGCCCCGCCGCGGACGTCCCCGGACCGGCGCGCGCCGACACCCAGGCCCGGCTCACGGCATACCTCGACTCGGTCGACCTCGACTGGGAGCTCGGCCACCGCGACGGCGAGTACGTCGTCACGCTGCCCGGCGACCAGAAGCAGCGGACCGTCGTGTCCCTGCTCGTGCGGGACCGCACGACGAGCGTGTCCGCCTTCGTCATCCGCAACCCGGACGAGAACCACGAGGAGTTCTACCGCTACCTGCTGCGGCACAACCTCCGGCTCGCGGGAGTGGCGTATGCCGTGGACGGTGACGGGGACGTCTACGTGCGGGGCCAGCTGCCCAACGAGGCCGTCGACGAGCGGCGGCTCGACGAGCTCCTCGGGGTCGTGCTGGCCGCCGCCGACGCGGCCTTCAACGAGCTGCTCGTGCTCGGCTTCCTCACCTCGATGCGCAAGGAGTGGGCCTGGCGGGTCTCGCGCGGCGAGTCGACGGCCAACCTCGAGGCCTTCCGCCATCTGCTCGAGGGTGACCCCCGATAGGGTGGCCGCCATGACCTACACGCTCGTGCTCGTCCGTCATGGGGAGAGCGACTGGAACGCCAAGAACCTCTTCACCGGCTGGGTCGACGTGGACCTCACCGACAAGGGCCGGGCGGAGGCGGTGCGGGCCGGGGAGCTCATGCGCGCCGAGGGCCTGCACCCCGACGTCGTGCACACCTCCTTGCTGCGCCGGGCGATCACGACCGCGAACATCTCGCTCGACGTCGCCGACCGGCACTGGATCCCCGTCAAGCGGGACTGGCGGCTCAACGAGCGGCACTACGGGGCGCTGCAGGGCAAGGACAAGAAGCAGACGCTGGAGGCGTACGGCGAGGAGCAGTTCATGCTGTGGCGCCGCTCCTACGACACCCCGCCGCCGCCCATCGACCCCGGAGACGAGTACGCCCAGACGGGCGACCCGCGGTATGCCGACCTCGACGACTCGATGCCGCGCACCGAGTGCCTCAAGGACGTCGTCACCCGCATGCTGCCCTACTGGCAGGGCGAGATCCAGGCGGACCTGCGCGCCGGCAAGGTGGTGCTCGTCGCCGCGCACGGCAACTCGCTGCGCGCGCTCGTCAAGACCCTCGACGAGATCTCCGACGACGACATCGCCGGCCTCAACATCCCGACCGGTATGCCGCTCGTCTACGAGCTCGACGACGACTTCCGTCCGGTGAAGGTGGGCGGCCGCTACCTCGATCCCGAGGCGGCGCGGGCAGCGGCCGAGGCGGTCGCGCAGCAGGGCCGCTGACTGCGGCGGAGGTCACCTGAGCGGGGTCTCGGGGGCCGTCCACCCGCCCCGTCGAGTGGCCAGTTTCGTGCGGGCCCCTACCTCGTCGAGTGGCCAGTTTCGTGCGGGCCCTACCTCGTCGAGTGGCC
>NZ_DASSMH010000006.1:0-13809 GCF_035688975.1 Intrasporangium sp.
GAGGTCGGCCCGCCCGACCCGATGGTGGCGGCGGCGGTGCGTGCGTCACTGGGCGCGGCACCGACGCGCGAGCTGCACTGCCGGGCTGCCCGGCTCGTGGGCGACCCGGCCACCGCCCTGCGGCACCGGGTGGCCGCCACCCCGCTCCCCGACGCCGCGCTCGCGGACGAGCTCGCTGCACTCGCCGACGCCCGCGCGTCACAGGGGGCCTGGGCGGAGGCGGCGCGGCTGCTCACCGACGCCAGCCGGCTCACGGAGGACCGGCTGCTGAGGGAGTCGCGGCTCACCCGTGCCGTGGACGCGTTGGTGGGTGCCGGTGACGGGCCCGGCGCTGCGGCATTGGTCCCCGAGGTGGAGAGCCTGCGGGAGACACCTCTGCGAAACGCGGTGCTCGGCTACCTGGCCATCCTCCGCGGGCGCGGCACGGAGGCCGAAGCCAGGCTGGGCCGGGCCTGGGCCCTCGTCAACGCCGAGCGCGATCCACGCGTGGCGGCGCTCATCTGCCAGCGCTACGTCCTGCACGCCCTGGCCCGGTGCTCGTGGGGCGAGCTGGTGTCCTGGGCCGACCGTGCCGTGGCGCTCGTCGGGCCAGACGACCCGGCGGGGGTCGAGTCCGCGGCGATCCGCGGGCTCGGGCTGGTCGCAGCGGGCCGCGTGCCCGAGGCGCGGGCGGCATACGCCGAGCTCGCCGGACGCGTCCGACACGGCGCCCAGGCGCAGCGGATCACGCTCGGCGCCGGCTGGCTCCACCTGACGCTCGACGAGGTCGACGACGCGCGCTCCGAGCTGAGGTCGTCCGTGCCGACCAGCCACCTCGGTGGGTCGGCCCGGATCTCCCTGTGGGCCCGCGCCTGGCTGGCGCGCACCCAGTTCCTCACAGGGGAGTGGGACGAGGCCCTGAGCACCGTCGACGCCGCCCGCGAGCCCCTGGAGGCGAGCGGCATCGTCCTCGCCCGGCCGCTGCTGGACTGGACGGCCGTCCAGATCCACGCGCTACGGGGTGATCTGGACGCCGCACAGCAGGCCCTGCACGACGCCGAGTCGGCGCCGCAGGACTACGACGTCATGCGGATCCCGACGCTGCTGGCCAGAGCCGCACTCGCCGAGGTGCAGGCCGACAACGACGGAGTCATCCGCGCCCTGATGCCGCTCACGGCCGTGACCATGGCCGAGGCCGCGGCGGAGCCCGGCTTCTGGCCCTGGGTCGACGTGCTCGCCACCGCCCTCGTGAGCGAGGGCAGGTACGACGAGGCCGACCGGCTGCTGCGGCCGCACGAGACCCGGGCCGCGGCGCAGCAGCGCCGTTCGGCCTCAGCCCGTCTCGCCCGGGCCAGGGGGAGGCTGCTCGCGGCGATCGGCGACCTCCCAGGGGCGCGTGCCTCCCTCGAGGCGTCGCTCTCCGCGCTCGAGGGTTTGCCGCTGCGGTTCGAGAGCGCCCGCACCGCCTTCGCCTACGGCCAGGTCCTGCGTCGGGCGGGCAAGCGTCGTGAGGCCGACACGCTCATCTCCGCGGCCAGGGACCACTACGTCGGCCTCGGCGCGCTGACCTACGTGGGGCGGTGCGATCGCGAGCTCAAGGCCGGCGGGGTGCACGTGGCCCGCGGTGACCGCGCCCCGGCCGACCTCACCCCGCAGGAGCGGGCCGTCAGCGACCTTGTGGCGCGTGGCAGGTCGAACCGAGAGGTCGCCGCGGAGCTGTTCCTGTCCACCAAGACCGTGCAGTACCACCTCACCCGCATCTACGGGAAGCTCGGCGTGCGGTCGCGCACCGAGCTGGCAGCGCAGTGGGCCCACGTGTCGGGAGCCGACCCCGCATGACAGCCGTCTCGGACTCCGTCGCGACGGCGGCGGTGCGTCCCCGCCTGCCGGACGACCTGGGCCTGCACGAGCTCGTCAACGGCTTCGTGGGACTCGTCCGCGTCCTCGCGGTGGGCACCCTCCTTGCCGACCTGAGTGCGGTGGTCTGCCCACCGCCATAGGGACTCGTGGTCCTTGTGGGTGACGTGCGCCGCGTGGAACGGCGTTGCGCTTCTATCAACAGCCGTCTAGCGGCGAGACCTGGCAGACACTCTTGACACCGCCATCCATTCGAGCCTACGGTCCCATTTACCGAATTCATGTTGCATCAGTAGCAACACCGTCGGTTCGACCGCACCGCCAGGTGCCCCCAAAGGAGTGGGCAGGCCATGACCGCAGACCCCGTAAGCACGTCCCCAGATATCGACCCCGCGCCTCCAGTCGCCACGCCGACTGTGCTGCGCCGAGTCGTCGCCGCGAGCTTCGTCGGCAACTTCGTCGAATGGTTCGACTACGCCGTCTACGGCTACCTCGCCACCGTCATCGCCCGGGTCTTCTTCCCGGACTCCTCCCCAGCCACCGGCCTGCTCGCGACCTTCGCCGTCTTCGCGATCTCGTTCATCATCCGGCCCGTCGGCGGTCTGGTCTGGGGTCACTTCGGTGACCGGATCGGGCGGCGCACCGCATTGTCGATGTCCATCCTGATCATGTCCGGCGCTACCTTCTGCATCGCCCTCATCCCCGGCCACAACCAGATCGGGATCGCCGCCCCGATCCTGCTTCTCGTCGTGCGCATGGTGCAGGGCTTCTCCGCCTCCGGCGAGTACGCCGGTGCGTCAGCGTTCCTCGCGGAGTACGCCCCAGAGGGGCGACGTGGTCTGTACACCAGCGTCGTCCCCGCCTCGACCGCAGCCGGTCTGCTGTTCGGCTCGCTGCTCGCGGCCCTGTTGACCGGCGTGCTCGCCGCCGACCAGATGAACTCCTGGGGCTGGCGACTGCCCTTCCTGCTGGCCGCTCCGCTGGGGTTGATCGGCCGGTACATCCGCCTCAAGCTCGAGGACACCCCCAAGTTCCACGAGCTGGAGCTGCGGGAGCACTCGAACGCGCCGCTGCGGATCCTGTTCACCCAGCACCGTCGCGCCATCGCGATCGCCTTCGGCGTCACCTGTCTCAACGCGGTCGGCTTCTACCTGCTGCTCAGCTACATGCCGACCTACCTGTCGACCGAGCTGGGCGTCGGAGAGACGGCCTCGTTCGTCGCCTCCGCCATCACGCTGACCTGCTACATCGGCTTCATCTTCGGCATGGGCCGCCTGTCCGATCGGTTCGGTCGCAAGCGTGTCCTCATAGCCGCCTCCATCCTCTTTGCCGTGCTCACGGTCCCCCTCTTCGCAGCCCTCGGGGCGGTGGGGATCGTGGGTATCGTCCTCATCCAGATCGCCTTGAGCGCCTTGCTCACGATGAACGACGGCACGCTGCCGGTCTTTCTCGCCGAGATCTTCCCCACCCGCGTGCGCTACAGCGGCTTCGCGTTCAGCTTCAACACCGCAAACGCTCTCTTCGGCGGGACCGCACCGTTCGTCGCCACGCTCCTCATCAAGCTCACCGGCAGCAGCCTCGCCCCAGCCTGGTACCTCGTGGCCGCGGCCCTCGTCGCCATGGGTGCGATGTTCCTCGCACGAGAAACCTGCCACGAGCCCCTGGCCGACTGACTCAGCCGCCCCGCACCATCGATCACTTTGCAACCAAAGGAAATTCACGCCATGAATCTCGAACGACTCAAGGACATCCCCAACGGCGAGAAGGTCAAGCCGACCTTCTCTTCGGCGGAGTTCGAACGCCGGTTGACCGGCCTGCGCAAGCACATGGCCGATGACGGCCTCGACGCGGTGCTGCTCACGAGCTACCACAACATCAACTACTACTCGGACTTCCTCTACACCTCGTTCGGGCGCAACTACTTCCTCGTCGTGACGCACAGCGACTCGACCACCGTGTCGGCCAACATCGACGCGGGCATGCCGTGGCGGCGCAGCCAGGGCTCGAACATCGTCTACACGGACTGGCGCCGCGACAACTACCTGTATGCCGTGCAGCACGTCCTTGAGCGCCAAGGCCTGAGTGGTGGTCGGCTGGGGGTCGAGGAGGACCACATGACCACCGACCTTCGCGCCAAGGTGGCCGCCGCCCTGCCCGCATGGACGCTGACCGATGTCGCGGCCGCGACGATGCGGCACCGGATGGTGAAGTCTCCCGAGGAGATCGAGCTGATCAAGCACGGCGCGCGGATCGGCGACCTGGGCGGCGAGGCCATCCGCGAGGCCATCGCCGAGGGGGTGCCCGAGTACGAGGTGGCCATCGCCGGCTCGAACGCCATGATCCGCGAGATCGCCAGGACCTTCCCGCATGCCGAGCTGCGCGACACCTGGGTGTGGTTCCAGTCCGGGATCAACACCGACGGCGCCCACAACTGGGCCACCAGCCGCCAGGTGCAGCGGGGGGACATCCTTTCCCTCAACTGCTTCCCGATGATCGCCGGCTACTACACCGCGCTCGAGCGCACCCTCTTCTGGGGCGAGCCGTCACCGGAGCACCTGCGGCTGTGGGAGGTCAACGTCAAGGTCCACCGACGCGGCCTGGAGCTCATCAAGCCCGGCGCGGTCTGCAAGGACATCGCGGCCGAGCTCAACGAGATCTTCGAGGCGGAGGGTCTGCTGGCCAACCGTACCTTCGGGTATGGGCACTCGTTCGGGGTGCTCTCGCACTACTACGGCCGCGAGGCCGGCCTGGAGCTGCGGGAGGACATCGAGACCGTCCTCGAGCCGGGCATGGTGGTGTCCATGGAGCCGATGATCATGGTCCCGGAGGGTCAGCCCGGCGCCGGCGGGTACCGCGAGCACGACATCCTGGTCGTCGGTGAGGACGGGGCGGAGAACATCACCACGTTCCCGTTCGGTCCGGAGCACAACATCCTCGGGGTCTGACCCTCCGGAGCGGCGGGACGCCCAGAGCCGAGCCCGACGCCGACCGTGGCACCTGGTGTGGCATGGTCGGCGTTGGCGGTTCCGATGCTGCCCGGGACGCCGAACAGCCGAGGAAGGAGGCGCTGTGGCCAAGGACGACACCGGTCGCGCGATGGAGAACCGCGCGTCGGCATCCGTGCTGCTCAACGGTCTGCACGTGCTCGAGGCCTTCTCGATCGACGAGCCGATCCTCGGCGTCACGGAGATCGCACGCAAGGTCAACCAGCACAAGAGCACCGTGTCCCGGATCCTCGCCACCTTGGAGCGGGCCGGGTACGTCGAGCGTGAGGAGGGCAACGGCCGGTTCCGCCTGGGACTGGGTCTGATCGCCCTGGCGGGCCCGCTGCTCGCCGACCTCGACGTCCGCCGGGTGGCGCTGCGTTCGCTGCAGCAGCTCACCCAGCGAACCGGTGAGACGACGGCGCTCATGGTGTGGAACGGCCACGAGGCGGTCGTCGTGGAGCAGGTCCAGAGCCCGAAACAGGTCAAGCACACCGCGGCGATCGGCACCCGCTACGACACGTACGAGAGCTCCTCGGTCAAGGTCTTCCTCGCGGCCCTGCCGGCAGGTGAGGTGACCCGTCTGTTCGAGCGACACCTGCGCGTCGGCACCTACGACGAGCACACCCTGGAGAGCTACGCCGCCGAGCTGGACCGGGTCGCCGAGCAGGGCTTCGCCATCAACGACGGGCGCACCTCGGTCGAGGAGGTCGGAGTGGCCGCCCCGGTCCGAGACCACCGCGGCGTCGTGGTCGCCGCGGTGCTGCTGTCGGCTCCGCGCTTCCGCGTCCCCCCGGCCATGCTCGACGTGCTCGCTCGCAGCGTCAGCGAGACCGCGGCCGAAGTCTCCGCCCGGCTGGGCGGAACCACCCCGCGATAGCCCCGGCCCTGCTCGCACGCCTCGAGCCCTCGGGTCGACACGGTGAAACGCGCGCGCTCACGTCCCGCAGAACGCGCGCTCACGTCCCGCAGAAGGTGCGGTAGGCGCCGAAGTCGTCGGGGGACGGGGCGGCATACCGCTCGAGGCCTGGGCGCTCGTGGAAGGGCTCGGTCACCACCTCGACCAGCTGCTCCAGCGGGCCGAGATCACCGTCGGTAGCGGCGGCCAGGGACTCCTCGACCAGGTGGTTGCGCGGGATGTAGGCGGGGTTGACGCTGTCCATCGTGCGGTCGTCCGGGCCGAGGGCCTGCCAGCGCTCCAGCCAGGCGTCGACCGCCGACGGGTCGAGGAAGAGGGCACGCGCCGACTCGGTGTCGCCGCGGGCTGCGGCGCCGAGACCGCGGAAGAACGACGTGTGGTCGACGTGGTTCGCCTCGAGGAGCGCCAGCAGCTCGTCGGCCAGCGGTGCGGTCACCGCCTCGTCGAGACGGGTGGGCAGGCCGAGCTTTGCCCGCATCCCCGCTGCCCAGGCGCCGTCGTACTGCCGTCGGAAGGCGCCGAGCGACGCGACGGCGAGCTCGATCGCCTCGTCCTGCTCGTCGTGGAAGAGCGGAAGCAGCGCCTCCGCGAGCCGGGCGAGGTTCCACTCCGCCACGACCGGCTGGTTGCCGTAGGCGTAGCGCCCGCCCGTGTCGATCGAGCTGTAGACCGTCGCGGGGTCGAAGGCGTCCAGGAACGCGCAGGGCCCGTAGTCGATCGTCTCCCCGGAGATCGTCATGTTGTCGGTGTTCATGACCCCGTGGACGAAGCCCACGAGCATCCACCGCGCCACCAGCGACGCCTGGGCCGCGACCACCGCCTCGAACAGTGCGAGGTACGGGTGCTCGGCCTGGGCCGCGCCGGGATGGTGACGGGCGATCGCGTGGTCGGCGAGCCGGCGCAGCAGCTCCACGTCGCCGTTGGCGCGCGCGTACTGGAAGCTGCCCACGCGCAGATGGCTGCTCGCCACCCGAGCCAGCACGGCCCCCGGCAGCACGCTCTCGCGCCGCACCGGGCGCCCCGTCGCCACGACGGCAAGGGAGCGGGTCGTCGGGATGCCGAGGGCATGCATCGCCTCGCTCACGACGTACTCGCGCAGCATGGGGCCCACCGCGGCGAGGCCGTCGCCCCCGCGTGCGAACGGTGTCCGCCCGGAGCCCTTGAGGTGCAGGTCGCGCAGGGCGCCGTCGGCGCCGACGACCTCCCCGAGCAGGAGCGCGCGTCCGTCACCGAGGCGTGGGGAGTAGCCGCCGAACTGGTGCCCGGCATAGGCCTGCGCCACGGGGGTGGCACCGCTCGCCACGAGGTTGCCGACCAGCAGGCGTATGCCGTCGGAGCTGCGGAGGAAGGCAGGGTCGAGACCGAGCTCGGTGGCCAGCGGCTCGTTGAGCACGAGCAGGCGCGGGTCGGGGGCCTCTGTGGCCTGCCAGGGCACGCCCAGCTCCGGGAGCTCGCGAGCGAAGCGGTTCTCCAGCGTGACGGTGGATGCGGGTGGAGCGGTCACTCGGTCGAGCCTACGGGAAGGCGCCGGACCATCACGGCCGCTTGGTTCGTTGGTTGTGCCGCGGGCACGGTGCTGGTCACGCGGCATACCGTCCACCCGTCCAGCCCCATCCAGCTGCTGAGAACGCTTGACCACCATGCGGATGACCCCTACTGTCGAGCGACCGGCACCACAACTGAACACATCGCCGCTCGAACCACGGCGGGAGAGCTCGCGCCCCACGGGCGCGGCGCCGAAGGAGCAAATCTCCCCCAAGAATCTCTCAGGCCCACCTGACCGTCGTGGTGAGGCGAACTCTGGAAAGCAGGACACGGTCCTGCACCCACGGTGCAAACCGCTCACGGCGGTGAAGCTCTCAGGTCCGATGACAGAGGGGGGAGGCAACCCATCACCGCCGCGTCCGCCGCGCGGACAACCAGGGAGCCTCCCATGACCGACAACACCCGTCGCGCCAACGAGGGCGAATTCGTCGCCCGCCACATCGGATTCCCCGCCGAAGACCCGGCCACCCTCCTGCCTCACATGTCCAAGCCCACCGCCCTGTATGCCGCCCACCAGGCCGCCGGTGCATCGTTCACCGACAGGAGCCCGACATGTCCCTTCCCACCGACCTTTGCCACGCCAAGGAGCACGAATGGCTGCGCATCGACGGTGACGTTGTCACCGTCGGCTCACGCCCTTCGCCGCCGACGCCCTCCGCGACGTGGTCTACGCCGACCTCCCCGACGCAGGCGCCACCTTCGGACCGTGACGCGGCGTGGAGGCCGTTCGCCGCATCTCCCGACGGAGCCACCCTGGTTTCCGACACGACTGGAGCCTGGACGTCGTCCGGTATGCCGCGCAGGCTGGTGCCGTGAGGAAGTCCGACCTCGTCCTCGGGGGCGCGTCGCCAACGAGCCCAAGGAGCCTGACATGGCGCTGAGCGTCTTCGACCTGTTCTCCATCGGCATCGGGCCGTCCAGCTCGCACACCGTCGGTCCCATGCGGGCAGCCGTGCTGTTCGCCGAGGGCCTGCGCGACGGAGGTCGGCTGCCGCAGGTGACGCGCATCCACGCCCAGCTCTTCGGCTCCCTGGGCGCCACGGGGCACGGGCACGGCTCGGACAAGGCGGTGCTGCTCGGCCTTTCGGGCGAACGGCCCGAGGTGTGCGACCCCCGCGGCGTCGAGGACGTCCTCACCCAGATCCGGCAGGACAAGCGGCTGCGGGTGCTGGGAATGCAGGAGATCGACTTCGACGAGGCGAGCGACCTGGTCATGCACCGGCGTCGGTCCCTTCCCTTGCACCCCAACGGCATGACGTTCACGGCATACGACGCGGCTGGCCTGGTGCTGGCCGAGCGGACGTTCTACTCCGTCGGTGGCGGCTTCGTGGTCGGCGAGGGTGCCGACGGGCAGTCGAGCATCATCGCCGACACCACCCCGGTGGCCCACCCCTTCCGCACGGGCGACGAGCTGCTCGCGCACTGCGCGGCCACCGGCAAGTCGATCGCGCGCCTCATGCTCGAGAACGAGCTGTCGTGGCGGAGCGAGGACGAGGTGCGGGCGGGGCTGCTGCACATCTGGGACGTCATGCAGGAATGCGTCGTCAACGGCATAGCCAACGAGGGCACCCTGCCGGGAGGGCTCCGCGTGCGACGCCGGGCACCGGAGCTGGCGCGCAAGCTGCGGCTCGAGGGCGAGAGCACCGACCCGTTGCGCGGCATGGACTGGATCACGCTCTACGCCTTGGCGGTCAACGAGGAGAACGCTGCCGGCGGCCGCGTCGTCACCGCACCCACGAACGGTGCGGCCGGGATCATCCCCGCCGTGCTGCACTACTACACGCGGTTCGTCCCGGGCGCGGACGACGAGGGCGTCATCCGGTTCCTCCTCACCGCAGGCGCGATCGGGGTCATCTACAAGGAGACCGCGTCGATCTCCGGGGCGGAGGTGGGCTGCCAGGGAGAGGTGGGCTCGGCCTGCTCCATGGCGGCTGGGGCGTTCGCCGCGGTGCTCGGCGGCACGCCGCGCCAGGTGGAGAACGCCGCCGAGATCGGCATGGAGCACAACCTCGGGCTCACCTGCGACCCGGTCGGCGGGCTGGTCCAGATCCCCTGCATCGAGCGCAACGCCATCGCCTCGGTCAAGGCGATCACGGCAGCGCGCACGGCGCTTCGCGGCGACGGCTCGCACATCGTCTCCCTCGACAAGGTCGTCAAGACCATGCGCGAGACCGGGGCCGACATGAAGGTCAAGTACAAGGAGACCGCCCGGGGAGGGCTCGCCGTCAACGTCATCGAGTGCTGACCCGCCGACTTCCCGCGGCAGTGAGGTGCATCAGTCGCTGCGGGGTCCCAGGGCGGTGGGCACCACGACTTCCCCCGTCGCCCGGCCCAGGTCGTCGATGAAGCACCCCATCCGCTTCGCGGTGCGCAGGTTGATGACGCTCTCCACGATCGTGAGCCAGGGCAGCCGCTCACCGAGGAGTCGCTCCAGACGCAGCAGGTCGCTCTGCGACTTGGCCCACACGACGACCTGCAGGTTCGTCTCCCCAGTCGTCGACACGCAGAGGCGCAGCTCCGGCAGCGTGGCCAGGGCGGCCAGGGTCCGCTCCTTCTCCGGCTCCGCCACGCGGGCCAGCCAGGTGCAGTGCAGGGGCCACAGCGACTCGTCCTGGGCGATCTCGCACCGCAGGGTCAGGGCACCGGTGGCCAGCAGGCGACCCAGCTGGCGGCGCACGGTGGCGTGGTTGCGACCCGTGGCTCGGGCGAGCTCGGCGGCGTTGGCGCGTCCGTCGCGTCCCAGCGCGCGGATCAGGGGCCACGCCTCCCTCGGCAGGGAGATCGGGGAGCGAGGCACGGCAGGCCGGGTCGCCTCGAAGGCCCCCTGCTGGTCGCGGTCGAGGGCACCGAGCCGCCAGTCGCTGGCCTGCCTGTGGATCGCCGTGGCGAGGGAGGTCTGCTGACGCTGCACGCCCTCCACCCGCGGCAGGTCGTCGAGGGCGAATCGGCTGAGCGAGCGCAGGTCCGCGGTCATGACCGTCAGCAGCAGGTCCCGCCCCCGTGCGGCCTGCTCGATGGTGACGGCGCGGGCGTCCTCGCGCAGCGAGCGGATGACGTCGTCGCGCCGCCCCGGCAGGCAGTCCACCTCGACGAAGGCGACCGTCGTGCTGCCGACCCGACCCGAGGGATGCGCCACGATCCACGCGAGGCCCTCCGCGCGCAGCCGCTCCCAACGGGCAGCGACGGTCGCCGGCGTCGTGCCGAGCACCCGGGCGGCGTCAGCCCAGCTCACCCGCGGGGAGATCTGCAGACCGTGCAGCAGCCGGAGGTCCTGCTCGTCGAACCAGGCGCGATGCACACAAGCAGCGTATCCGGCGCCGGCAGTGCACAGATCATGCGATTCCCCGTCGACGAATGCGTGGCAGCACACACTTCCGGGATCAGGGTCCTGCGTCAGGAAGGTGTTTCCGGTGTCGTTTGCAGATGAGGCGGCCTCGCTCGAGGAGGACCTGGTGCAGCTGCGCCGAGCGCTGCACCGCGAGCCCGAGATCGGGCTGGACCTGCCGCGCACCCAGGAGAAGGTCCTCCGGGCGTTGGACGGTATGCCGCTCGAGATCACCCTGGGCCAGAAGACCACCTCCGTGACAGCGGTCCTGCGCGGCACTGCACCGGCCATGTCCAGCCCCACGTCCAGCAACCCGTCCGGCCAGGCCCCGGCCGTCCTGCTCCGCGCGGACATGGACGCCCTGCCGGTCCAGGAACGCACCGGGGTGGCCTACACGTCCCACGTCGACGGTGCCATGCATGCCTGTGGGCACGACCTGCACACCGCCATGCTCGTCGGCGCGGCCCGGCTGCTCAACGAGCAGCGCGACCGCCTCGCCGGCGACGTGGTCTTCATGTTCCAGCCGGGCGAGGAGGGCTGGGACGGCGCGTCGGTCATGGTCGACGAAGGCGTCCTGGAGGCGAGCGGCAGGCGCGCCGACGCGGCATACGGCCTGCATGTCTTCTCGGCCCTCATGCCGGGTGGCCAGTTCGTCACCAAGCCCGGCACGATGCTCGCCGCCTCCGGGGCGCTGACCGTCACGGTCGTCGGCGCAGGCGGCCACGGCTCGGCTCCGCACCTGGCCAACGACCCCGTGACGGTGGTCGCCGAGATGATCACGTCGCTGCAGACGATGGTGACCAGGCGGTTCGACGTCTTCGACCCGGTCGTCGTGACCGTCGGCGTCCTCTCCGCCGGCAGCCGCCGCAACATCATCCCCGAGACGGCCTCGTTCGAGGCCACGGTCCGCAGCTTCTCGGCACGCTCCCGTGAGCGGCTCGTGGACGCCATCCCCCGACTCCTCCACGGCATCGCCGCGGCCCACGGGGCTCAGGCCGAGGTCCGCTACGAGGACGAGTACCCGGTCACCGTCAACAACCCGGACGAGACCGCGTTTGCCGCCGCCACCATCACCGAGGTGTTCGGCGACCAGCAGCACGCCCAGCTGGCAGCGCCGCTCAGCGGCTCGGAGGACTTCTCGCGGGTCCTCGCCCGCGTGCCGGGCAGCTTCGTCGGGCTGGGGGCCACGCCGGTCGGCGCCGACCCGCACACCGCGCCCTTCAACCACAGCCCGTATGCCGTGTTCGACGACGCCGTGCTGGCGTCCGGAGCGGCCCTCTATGCCGAGCTGGCCACCCGGCGGCTCGCGCTGCTGACGCCCTGACCCCTTGAACAGCTGGAGAACCCCATGACCTTCATCGCCACCACCGCCCGCCAGCCCGAGCCCGCGGGTCACCAGAGCAGGACCAAGACGATCGTCGGCACCGGTGTCGGCAACGCCCTCGAGTGGTTCGACTGGGGGGTCTTCGCGATCTTCGCGCCGTTCTTCGCCACCCAGTTCTTCAACCCGAAAAACCCCGTATCCGCTTTCCTGTCAACGCTGGTCGTGTTCGCGGTGGGCTTCGCCGCCCGCCCGCTTGGAGGGTTCCTCTTCGGTTGGCTGGCCGACCACCGCGGGCGCAAGTTCGCCATGGCCGCGACCGTGGCGGCCTCGGCGGTGGGCAGCCTCGCCATCGGCGTCGCGCCGACCTACGGGAGCGTCGGGGTGCTCGCCTCCGCGGTCCTCGTGGTCGCCCGCCTGGTCCAGGGCCTCGCGCACGGCGGCGAGCTGCCGTCCGCGCAGACCTACGTCTCCGAGTTCGCCCCGCGGCAGTCCCGTGGACTGTGGTCGAGCCTCATCTACGTGTCGGGCACGCTCGGCAACGTCGTCGGGGTGCTCGTGGGCGCGATCCTGTCGACCGTGTTGACGAAGGCCGACATGCAGTCTTTCGGCTGGCGCATTCCCTTCCTCATCGGCGGACTCTTCGGGCTCTACGCGCTCGTCATGCGGGCGCGGTTGCACGAGACCGAGCAGTTCACGCAGACGGTGGCCAAGCCCAAGGCCCGGCCGCGCGTGTGGCCGGAGATCGTGCGGCACCGCCGTCAGGCGATCCAGGTCATCGGGATGACGGTGGGGATGACCGTGGCCTTCTACACGTGGGCCATCGCCGCGCCCGCCCACGCCATCGCCGCCCTCGGGATCAACGCCAAGCACGCCCTGTGGGCCGGGGTGGCCGCCAACCTGGTCTTCATCGCCGTGCTGCCGCTGTGGGGAGCCCTGTCGGACCGCATCGGCCGCAGGCCGGTCCTGGTCATCGGAGTGCTGGGCACGGCCTTGGTGTCCTTCCCGCTCAACGCGTACCTCAAGGACTCGGCGGTCCAGCTCCTCGTGTCCATGTCGGTGGCGCTGGTGTTCATCGCGGCGTGCGCCGCGATCGTGCCGGCGGTGTATGCCGAGCTGTTCCCGACGCACATCCGCACCATCGGCGTCGGGATTCCCTACTCCATCTGCGTGGCCCTCTTCGGCGGGACCGCCCCCTACCTGCAGGCGTGGCTCGGCACGTCCGTCGGCCCGAGCGCCTTCACGACATACGTCGTGGTGCTCCTCCTCGTCTCCGTCGCCGTGGTGCTCACCGTGCCCGAGACACGCGGCCGCGACCTCGACGATCCCGTGCTCGATGTACGCGGCCTCGACGCGGACCCGGTGTCGGCGACCACGGTGTAACGAGAGGAGCGCTGGCTTTTCACACCTCGGCCCTCCTGGGCCACCTCTGGTAGGCCCGAATCACTCCTCAGGCGCCGCTCCTCCACCAGGGTCTGGGGGCCTGCTCCGGGTGCGTCACGGCGCGGCCTGGTAGAGGCTGGTCATGCGCCCCTCGGCATCGAGGGTGGTCAGCAGGGCGTCGCAGATCTGCCTCAGCTGGTCCACCTGCCCCGGATCCAGGACGTCGAAGACCCGACGACGCACTGCCTCGACGTGCCCGGGGGCTGCGGCGACGACCTGCCGCCAGCCGGCCTCGGTGAGCCGAGCGTTGGTGGCCCTCCCGTCGTCGGGGCACGGGAAGCGCTCCACGAGCCCACGGTCCTCGAGCCGCCGGACGACGTGGGACAGGCGAGGAAGTGTGGCGTTCGTGCGCTGCGCGAGCGAGGTCATCCGCAGGGTGTGCTCCGGCGCCTCCGAGAGCATCGCGAGCACGAAGTAGTCGAAGTGTGTGAGCTGG
>NZ_DASSMH010000007.1:0-24952 GCF_035688975.1 Intrasporangium sp.
TACCGGTACCTGCACGAGGCCATCGACGTGATCGCGCAGCAGGCACCCGACCTGCCCGAGGTCCTGGCCGCCGGGCGGGAGGCCGGCTGGGGCTTCGTCGGCCTGGACGGCACCCTGATCCAGACGTCCCGCTCGGCCGCGAGATCGGCTGCCGGGCATGACCTCTGGTACTCCGGCAGACACCATCAGCACGGCGGGAACGTGCATGACCGACCCGACCGGGTTCCCGGTCTGGACCTGCCCGGTCGACCCCGGCTCGACCCACGACATCACCTGCGCCCGCCGAACGCGCCAACGCCCTGCTGAAATCCAGCTTCAAAGCCCTACGCCGCGTCCCGTTCTGCCCGAGGCGCATCGGTGACATCGTCGCCGCCGCGCTCGTCATCCTGACCATGCACCGAGGCCGCTGGTGAGAAAGCCTCACTGTCCCGTGGTTATCAGGGTCTTGGCGGCTTGGGATGCCAGAAGTGGCGCTTCCGGCCGGAACTGTACGTGGCCGTGCCCCGAGGTAGTCGCGTGTCGAAGGCTGGGATCTTTTCCCCTTCGGCCGGCGGCGGCCGCTGGAAGCGCGAGAACTGCGGGGCGGTGCGCCACTCCCGCAGGACCCGACGCCGGACGCTGTCAAACCAAGTCCGCATTAGCAGGCCACTCTGAGATGGTTGAGCCGGCGTGGGTGGTGTATTGGGCCCACCCCCCTCGGTGACATCCGCCCACGCGGGCTACTGAGCCAATGCGGAACCGGATCCTTCTACGCACCCTACGCTGGCACCTGTGACGTCTTCTGGCGGGTGTACTGAGCGCCGATAGGCTAGATCGCGAGGCCGATTTCGATGAGCCGGACTGGGACAGGATCAAACACCTTGGTGCCCGTTCCTCCTGCAGGGGGCGGGCACCCGGTCTTGGCGTGGGGGTCGGCAGTTATATCGGGCCTCGGCCTGGGAGCGGCGAACTCCGCCACCAATGTGTTCGGGTCACCTTATGGTCCGTTCACTCGGGTGCGGGGGAAGGGGTGGGGTGGCTGCAGCTGCTGAGCACATGGCTTGGCTCGATATGGGCTTGGGCGCTGTTCCCCTTTCTGATTGGCTGGATATTGCGGCGTCCGGTGAGAGCCGTGCTCGCTGGGACTGCCGGGCTGCTCGCTGCGGTGCTTGCGTATTACGTCACTGACGCTGCGCTAGGCATGACTGCCAACATCGAGGTCAATGCCATCGCCACCTGGGCTGCGCCGGCCGCCGTCGGAGGGCCACTCATGGCGCTGATGGGCGCGTACGCACGGGGCACCCGCCTTGAGAACCTTCTCGCGGCTCTCGTGGCGCCTACGGTGATGGTCTACGTCAGCATTCGCCGCGGCGGGCGCAACGGGTCGGCGCAGCCGTGGTCAGACTGGGCGGTCCTCAGTGCCGCTTGCCTCATAGCAGCCCTGTTGTGCCGACGTTTTGTGATGCATTGGCGCTCGAGACTGGGGGACGGGATCAAGCCAGAGCCACGCAGCGGTAGCCGTGCGCGAGGCGCATCCTGAGGGCCCCAAGCCCGTCGACGATCGTGCCGGACGCAACGGCTCGTCGACGGTGGCCGGCCGGGCCCCAAGCCCTTCTCCCGTGACGCGCGGCCACCGTGACGAGATCGGCGGTCCAGGTCTGGGCGTATATCCCCTTGTCACTGCCCTTGCTGAAGGGGAGCGCCGGGTATGCCGGGTGCTTCGTCCCTCAGGCGGGCACCGGCTCGGCGGGCGGCTGGGTCGCCCAGAGATCGGGACCGAAGACCTCGTAGCGGATGCGGTCGGCGGGCACGCCACGCGCCAGCAGCGTCGAGCGCACGTGCCGCATGAAGGGCAGCGGCCCGCACGTGAAGACCTGCACGTCGGCGGGCAACGGGATGTCGGTGAGGTCCATGTAGCCCTCCCGTGACCGCGTGTCGTCTGGGTCGACGGACTCGTACCAGGTGTAGGTCGTGAAGTCGTCGATCTGACCGCCCACGTGCACGACGGTGTCGCGCAGGGCGTGGTCGCGCGCGGTCCGGTCCGCGTGCGCCACGATGACCGGCCGAGTCGGCTGCGTCCGGGCGATGTGCTCCACGATGGGCAGCACCGTCGTGATCCCCGCGCCCGCGCTCGCGAGGAGCAGCGGGCCCTCGGCGTCCTTCACCACGAAGTCCCCGGCGGGGGCGCTGACGTCGAGGACGGCACCGACCTCGATGCCGTCGTGCAGGAACGAGGACACACGCCCGTCCGGCGCGCCGTCCACCCCGCGGACCCGGTTGACGGTGATCTGCAGCCGGGTGCCCGACGATGTGGAGGAGACCGTGTACTGGCGCGGCTGCCGGTCGCCACCGGGCAGGTCGACGAAGACGGAGACGTACTGGCCCGGGTCGATCGCGGGCAGCGGCGCTCCGTCCGCCGGCTCGAGCACGAGGGAGATGATGTCGTGCGCCTCGTCGATGCGCCGGACCACGCGGTAGGGGCGCAGCGGGTGCGCGGGGTCCACCCCGGCCTGCACGTAGAGTCGGGCCTCCTCGGCGCCGAGCTGCATGGCGAACAGCCAGTACACCTCGTTCCACGCCGCGGCCACCTCCGGCGTGACCGCCTCGCCCAGCACGTCGGCGACGGCTCCGAGGAGGTGCCGGCCGACGATGGTGTACTGCTCGGGCCGGATGCCGAGCGACACGTGCTTGTAGGCGATGCGCCGCAGGACGTGCGCGAAGGAGGGGGCGTCCGGGTCGATGAGCTGCACGGCATACGCCACGACGGACGCGGCGAGGGCACGGCTCTGCTCCCCGGTGGCCTGGTTCCCCTGGTTGAAGACCCGCAGGAGCTCCGGGTGGGCGCGGAACATGCTCGGGTAGAAGCGCGCGGTGATCTCCTCCGCATGCTGCGCCACGACGCCCGCCGTGGCGCGCACGACGGCCTCCGACGCGGGGGCGAGCAGTGACGGCGTGGTGGTCGGGGAGGTCTCTGGCATGGCTGGTCCTCTCGGGGCACGGGGCGGCCGCTTCGGTCGGCGGTGTGGTCAGGAATTTACTACGGAATGCTCCGTGCAAAAACCCGAGGGTATGCCGCCGGGCCGGGAGAGGGCGTGCACACAAGTGGCCACTCGACCGGGGGGAGGGGCCGGTGCTTGGTCGAGTGGCCACTTCCGCACGCATCCCCCTGCACACAAGTGGCCACTCGACCTGGGGGGAGGGGGGGTGCTTGGTCGAGTGGCCAGTTGCGTTCAGCCCTTGCTCGCCCCCTCGGTGCCACCGCGGACGAAGTAGCGCTGGAAGGTGAAGAAGAGGATCGCGACGGGGATGGTCGTCAGCAGCGCCGCTCCGAGCTTGAGCGGAAACTGGGACCCCGCGCTGAGCTCGCCGCTCGCCAGGCTGGCGAGGCCGGTGACGAGGGTCTTGTGCTCCGGGCTCTGGGTCGTGACGAGGAAGTGGGTGAACTCGTTCCACGAGCCCTGGAAGGACAGGATCGTCAGCGTGATGAGCGCTGGCCTGGCCATCGGCAGGACGACCGACCAGAACGTGCGGAACACCGACGCCCCGTCGATGCGCGCCGCCTCCTCGACCGACACCGGGACCGAGTCGAAGAACTGCTTCATGATGAACACCCCGGCGAGGTCGACCAGCAGCGGCAGGATCATCGCGGCATACGTGTCGTAGATGCCGAGGTAGGTCACCATGAGGAACTTCGGGATGAGCAGGGCCACGCCGGGCACGCTCATCACCGCGAGGACGGCCGCGAAGAGGAAGGTGCGTCCCCGGAACTGCAGCCGGGAGAGGGCGTAGCCGGCGAGGCTGTCGAAGAAGACCCGGGCAGCGGTGACGACGACCGTGACGAGGACGGAGTTGGACAGCCAGCGCACGATGGGGACCGACGCGTCCCCGGTGAGCCCGAAGATGCGTCTCCACGCGGACAGGTCGAAGGGGCTGGGGATCAGGCTGAGCGAGTTGTCCGTCGCGGCCGCGTCCGTCTTGAAGGACGTCGCGATCTGGATGAGGAACGGGTAGAGGTAGATGACCGAGAAGAGGAGCAGGACGGCATACCCGAGCACGATCCGCCAGCCGGTGGGAGCTCTCATCACGCCGGCCCTCCGACGTTCTGGCCCTGCTGCGTCGCCACGACGACCCCTGCGGCCTGCCGGGTCCGGCGGGTGGAGCGGTCCTCGGACATGAGCCACCTCTGCAAGAGCGTGAGGGCGATGATGAGCAGGAAGACGATGAACGCCATGGCCGCCCCGCTCCCGTACTTGAGCGAGGTGAAGGACTGCTTGTAGGACAGGAAGGCCGGGGTCAGCGTCGTGCCGGCGGGCGCCCCCTTGCCCATGACGTAGATCTGGTCGAAGACCTGCCAGGTGCCGATGAGCCCGAGGGTGATGACAAGGAAGAGCGTCGGCTTGATCATGGGCAGGGTGATCAGGCGCAGCTTCTGCCACGGTGAGACGCCGTCGAGCAGCGCCGCCTCGTCCACCTCGACGGGCAGGTCCTGCAGGGCGGCGAGGAACATGAGCATGAAGGTGCCCGTCGTGGTCCAGACCGCGAGGACGATGATGACGCACATGGCCACCGAGGGCCCGGAGAACCACTCCCACAGGCTGCGGCCGAGGAACTCGCCCCGCGCCCAGCCGGGGTTGTCATCGACCCCGAGCCCGCCGAGGGCCATGTGGAAGAGGCCGCGGGAGTCGCTGAACCAGGAGGGCCCGTCGATGCCCAGTCGGGCCAGGACGGCATTCACCGCGCCCGAGTTGGCGAAGAGGAAGAGGAAGACGACGCTGATCGCGATCGAGCTCGTCACGGACGGGAAGTAGAAGGCGGTCCGGAAGAAGCCCTTGCCCTTGAGGAAGCGGTTGCTCACGATGAGGGCGAGCAGGAACGACACGGCGGTCTGCAGCGGGACGACGAACAGGACGAACCAGAAGTTGTTGCCGATCGACTGCATGAAGTTGGACCGGTTGAGGCTGTCCTCGGTGAAGAGCGACGTGTAGTTCTGCATCCCGACGAACTGCGCGTTCTGACCGCCCGCGAACGGGGAGCCGTTGCCGTTCCAGTTGGTGAGGCTGACGTAGAGCGCCATGAGCACGGGGATGAAGACGAACAGCCCCATGACGACGACCATCGGGGCGGTGAAGACCCAGCCGGCGATGCCCTCGCGGCCGCGGATCCCGCCGCCGGGGCGGCGGGATCCTGTCGTGGCGGCCATGGGTCACTGGCCCTTCAGCGCGGCGTCGCCGTTCTTCTGGAGGGTGGCGAGGATGGTCTTCGGGTCCTTGGTCGCGAGCTGCTCGAGGTCGGTGTTGAAGGCCGCCATGACCGGGTCGAAGCCGGGCAGGTTGACCGGGCCGACGCCGTAGTCGCCGCCCTTGACGAAGGCCTCGTCCTGGGGGTATGCCGCCGTGAACTGCTTGGCGCCCTCCGTCGTCGACGGCATGACGCCGAACGCCTTCGCGAAGGCCAGCTGCTGCTCGGTCGCCGTGAGCGACTTGACGAGGTCGACCGCCGCGGCCTGGTTCTTGCTCTTGGCCGCGATGCCCCAGCAGTTGCTGAAGAGCAGGGTGCCCTTGCCCTTCGGGCCGGCGGGTAGCTCGACGACCTTGGTCTTGATGGTGGGGTAGTCCTTGGTCAGGGCGCCGCGGATCCAGTTGCCCTCGATGGTCATCGCCGCCTTGGCCTTGCCGAGCGCCTCGCCGCCCCACCCGGCGTCGACCTGCTTGGCATACTTCATCACGCCGCTCTTGAGCAGCTTCTGCGCCTCCTGGAGCCCGGCGAGGTTCTCCGGGGAGTCCGCCGTCACCGTCTTGCCGTCGGAGCTGACGACCCAGCCGCCGGCCTGGCGCATGAAGACGCCGAGGCGGGCCCACTCGCCGCTCACGACGAGGCCGGTGGCGCCGCCTGTCGTCAGCTTCTTGGCGGCCGCCTCGAGCCCGGCCCAGTCCTTGGGGAGGTCGGCGTCCGTCAGGCCGGCCTTGGTCCACAGGTCCGTGTTGATGACGAGGGCCAGGGTCGAGTAGTCCTTCGGCGCGCACTGGAGCTTGCCGTCGACGGTGTAGGTCTGCACGAGGCTGTCGAGGAAGCCGGCGTCCTTGACCTGGTCGCCGTAGGCGTAGAGGTTGCCTGCCTTGGCGAAGTCGCCGATCCGGGCCGCGTCCGCGTAGAAGACGTCCGGGGGAGCGCCGCCCGCGAAGCCCTGGCCGAGCTGCTGGTTGAGGTCCGAGGCCACCACGACCTTGGCCGTGTTGCCGCTCTTCTTCGCCCAGGCGTCGGCGGCGGCCGTGACCGCAGTGGTCTCCGCGGCGCCCGAGCTGCCGATGAGGATGGTCAGGCTCGCCGCGCCAGCGCTCTGCTGCGCGGCGCCGCTGCCCTTGTCGAACCCACCACCACCGCAGGCCGACAGCGCCAAGGCCGCCGTGCCCGCGACCACGATGGCCGTGCGTGTGTTGCGCCTCATATCTATTCCTTCTCCTGTGATCGGATGCTGCTGTTGCGGATGATGAGCGTGGGCGCGAGGAGGGCGGGTTGCCCCCCTTGCGCAGCGCCCTGGAGGATGCGCCACGCGGCGAGAGACGCCTCGCGGAGCGGTTGTCGCAGGCTGCTGAGCGCGAGGGCCTCGGCGATGTCGCTGTCGTCCATCCCGACGACCCCGATGTCGGCTCCCGGTTGCAGACCGGCAGCGCGGACGGCACGCACGGCCCCGAGGGCGAGCATGTCGGACACGCAGAGGATCGCCCCGGACCCGCCCATGCGCTGCAGCAGCCGGTCGGCGGCATACGTCGCCCGGTCGAGGTCCTGCACCGACTCCTCGACGAGGGCGGGGTCGGCCAGACCGGACCGCGCGAGCCCGTCGAGCCAGCCCTGCCGCCGGTCGTCGCCGACGGGGGAGCCCTGTGGCCAGCCGAGGAAGCCCACCGTCCCGTAGCCCTCGGCGAGCAGGTGCTCGACCGCCATCCGCATGCCGGCGCGGCCGTCGACGTCGACCCAGCGGTCGAGCTCGGGGGAGTCCCAGATGCGCCCGAACGCGACGAAGGGCACCCCCGCCTCGAGCAGCCACGCGGGTCGCGGGTCCCCGTGCCGGGTGTCGCCGAGGACGAAGCCGTCCACGAGCCCGGTGCCGAGCAGGTGCCGGTAGCCGGCGAGGACGTCGTCGTGGTCCGCGGCGAAGGTGACGAGATGGCTCTGGTGGCCCGGAGCCGTCGTCGTCAGCTCGACGAGGAACCCGTCGAGCACGTGGCCCATGCGGCCGACGCCCGAGGGGTTGACCTCGAAGCCGTAGGCGCTCGCCCGCCGGCGGCGCAGCTGCTGGGCCGCGACGTGCGGCGCGAAGCCGAGGCGAGCGATCTCGTCCTCGACCCGCGCCCGGGTGGCGGAGGCGACGATCTCCGGACGGTTGAGCACGTTGCTCACCGTCTGGCGGGACACGCCGGCGGCCCGGGCGACGTCGATGATCGTCGCCCGCTCCCTGCCCGCCTTCGTCGCGCCCACGACTCGCCCCTTTGCGATGACCCACCCAGCCCGAGGGGCTGGTTTGAACGTTCCAACTCTGCGAGGATGCGTGATGCACCGGCCGGGCGTCAAGGTCTCGGCCACGATCGGTCCGATAACAATTTCTCAGCGCTGGCCTCGCGACCGGTCCGCTGATCGACCCGCACCGGGAGGCATGGATGACCGAGGAACGGCCCGAGGAACGGCCCGCGGCGCCACACCGGCAGCCCTGGCTGCACGAGCTCGCGATCTGCGTGGACGGCAACGCCACGGCCCTGTCCGGACCGGGCGGTGACATCCGCCCCGGCACGGCCCAAGGCCTCTATGTCGACGACGCCCGGGTGCTCAGCACGGTGCGGTGGCGCGTCGACGGGGAGCAGCCGAGCCCGATCGCGACGCAGTCGAGCGGGTCCCGGTCCGAGTTCCTCGCCGCCGCCCGCAACCTCGGCAACCCCGGGCCGGACCCCACGGTCGAGGTGCACCGCGTGCGCACGCTCGTCGGGGGGACCATGACCGAGCGCGTCGGTGTCACCTCGCGCGCGGACGCGGCGGTCACGACGGTCCTGTCGGTCGAGCTCGCGGCCGACGGCGCCGAGATCGGCTCGGTCAAGGCGGGCCACCTGCGTGCCGGCGCGGCCGCGCCCGCCGCCGCGGACACCGATCTCGTCGCCTTCACCCTGCCGCGGCACCGCCTCTCGGTCAGCTTCGAGCCCCGGCCGGCGCGGGTGTCCGCGCGGGGCGGAGCGGTCGTGGCCGAGTTCGAGGTGCGGGTCGAGGCGGGAGGTCGGTCCGAGGTGGCCGTCACGGCCGCCGCCTCGCGGTCGTCCGGCTCCGCGCTCGACGCGGACCCGGGGTCGGGCGCGGTCTCGTGGTCCGCCCTGCGGGTCGAGGCCGAGGACCCGCGCCTGGGCCAGCTCGTCGAGCGCAGCGTCGACGACCTGCGCCACCTGCTCCTGCGCGACCCGGCGGACCCGGACGACGTGTTCGCCGCGGCGGGGACGCCGTGGTATCTCACGCTCTTCGGCCGCGACTCGCTGTGGGCCGCGCGCATGATGCTGCCCTTCGGCACCGAGCTGGCCGCCGGGACGCTGCGCACCCTGGCGCGGCGTCAGGGCACGGTGCACGCGGCCGACCGGGCCGAGCAGCCGGGCAAGATCCCCCACGAGCTGCGCCGCACGGCATACGTGGACCCCGAGAGCGGCCTGGCACTGCCGCCGGTCTACTACGGCACGGTGGACGCCACGGCCCTGTGGGTGTGCCTGCTCGTGGACGCCTGGCGATGGGGTATGCCGGAGCGCGAGGTCCGGGCGCTGCTGCCCGCCCTGCACGCCGCCCTCGGCTGGCTCACCGGGGACGGCATGCCCGACGCGGACGGCCTGCTGAAATACCTCGACACGACCGGGACGGGCCTGGCGAACCAGGGCTGGAAGGACTCCGGGGACTCGATCCGCTGGCGGGACGGGCGGGTCGCCGAGGCGCCGATCGCCCTCGTGGAGGCGCAGGCGTATGCCGTCGAGGCGCTCGCCGGGGCGGCCGAGCTCCTTGCCGCGCTCGGGGTGGCGTCGGACGGGGATCCCGCCGGCGCCGCCGCGGCGCTGCGCGAGCGCGTGGGCCGCCGCTTCTGGGTGGAGTCGGAGGGCGGGCGCTACCTGGCGCTCGCGCTCGACGCCGACGGACGGGCGGTCGACGGGCTCGGGTCCAACATGGGGCACGTGCTCGGCACCGGAGTGCTCGACACCGACGAGGCGCGCCGCGTGGGGCGGGTGCTCACCGGTCCGGAGCTGCTCGACGACTTCGGCGTGCGCACGTTCGGCACCGGCAACGGCGGCTTCAACCCCATCGGCTACCACACCGGCTCGATCTGGACCCACGACACGGCCATCGCGGCGCTGGGCCTCACCCGCGAGGGCTGCTCGGACGAGGCTGCTCGGGTGGCGCGCGCCCTCGTCGCCTCCGGCGAGGCCTTCGACTACCGCTGGCCGGAGCTCTACTCGGGTCGGCCGATGATGGGGCGGCCGGCCCCGTATCCGGCCTCGTGCCGGCCGCAGGCGTGGTCGGCGGCATCGGCCGGCGCGCTCGTCACCGTGGCGCTCGGCCTGCGCGCCGACGTGCCCGGTGGAGTGGTTCGGCTTGCACCGCCCCGGCCCGCGCCGTTCGGGGCGCTGCGGGTCGACGGCTTGCGCTACGCCGGCCAGCCCTTCACCGTGCGCACCGACCGTGACGGTGAGGTGGAGGTCGAAGGTCTGCCCGACGGGGTGCGCGTCGAGCACGGCTGACCTTCCCGTCGACCTTCAGGTCGGGCCTCCCGTCGACCTTCACGTCCACGTTCACGTCGAGTGGTCAGTTCTGCGCGGTTTCCGGTGCACGAAAGTGGCCACTCGACACGCGGCGGGAGGCCCCTCAGGCGGGAGGGCGGGAGGGCGGGAGGGCGGGAGGCCCCTCAGGCGGGAGACGCCGTCGAGTGGTCAGTTCTGCGCGGTTTCCGGTGCACGAAAGTGGCCACTCGACGAGGAGGTGGGGGTGGCGGGGAGAGCCTCGGCGGGGTGCTCCTCGCACGCCAGCGCCAGCAGGGGGGCGGTGATCGTCGTCTGCCACGGGCGGGCACCGAGGGCCTGCAGCGCCTCGGCGACCTCCTGCGTCGACGGGGCGGCGGGCGCCTCCCATAGGAAGCGGCGCAGCAGGTCGGGCGTGAGCAGGTTCTCCGCCGGCACGGCGAGCTCCTTCGAGACCGAGGCGACGAGCTCCCGGGCCCGGGCGAGCCGTCCGGCAGCCACCGGGTCGCGGTCGCCCCACGTGCGGGGTGGTGGCGGTCCGGTGACCGGCAGGCTGAGGGGCGGCAGGTCGACCTCGGGGATGGCCAGGGCGCGGGCGATGCCCTCGAGGATCGCGTCGGCGTGGCGCTTGATGCTCCGCGCGAGGCGGGGGTCGGGCGAGGAGACCGTGCGCGGCGGCGTGGTGGAGCGCTGGTGCGCGGCGGCCAGCTCGACGATGGCGGCGTCGGGCAGCACCCGCCCGGGGGAGACGTCGCGGGCCTCGGCGATCCGGTCGCGCAGCAGCCACAGCTCGCGCACGATGGCGAGGCCGCGCCGGCTGCGGAGCCGGTGCATGCCCGACGTGCGCCGCCACGGGTCGACGCGGGGCGGCGGGCCCGTGAAGGACAGCAGGCTGGCGAACTCCTCCGCCGCCCACCCCGCCTTGCCCTGGCGGGCCAGGTCGTCCGCCACCGCGTCGCGCAGCTCGAGGAGCACCTCGACGTCGAGCGCGGCATACAGCAGCCAGGGGTGCGGCAGGGGACGCGTGGACCAGTCGACGGCGGAGTGCTCCTTGGCGAGCTGGAGCCCGAGGTAGTGCTCCACCATGGCGCCGAGGCCGACGCGGGGCCGCCCGGCGAGCCGGCCCCCGAGCTCGGTGTCGAAGAGCGCGCGCGGCCTCAGGCCGACCTCCGCCAGGCACGGCAGGTCCTGCGTGGCGGCGTGCAGCACCCATTCCGCGCCGCCGATCGCCTCGTCGAGGGGACGGAGGTCGGGACACGCGACCGGGTCGACGAGCCACGTGCCGGCACCCGCCCGGCGGACCTGCACGAGGTAGGCGCGCTGCCCGTAGCGGTGACCGGAGGCCCGCTCCGCATCGATCGCGACCGGCCCCGTCCCCCCGGCGACGGCCTCGGCGGCCCGGTCGAGCCCCCGCTCGTCGGTGACCACGTCGGGCACCCCGTCACGCGGGGCGACGAGCGGCACGGTGGTGATGCGCTCGGGCGCCGACTCGGCCGCGGCCGAGGGGTCCGTCACCGGCGCTGCCCCGGGAGGGGCACGACGCCCTCGGGAAGGGGCGGTATGCCGGCGACCGTGCACAGCATGTCGGCCCAAGCGCGCAGGTGCAGCGTGATGTCACCGGCGGTCGGGGTCCACGAGGCGCGGATCTCGATCTCGACGCTTGCCTCCCGGTCCGCGAGGCCGGCGAAGCCCTCGCTCACGACCCGGGTCACGGTGCCCCCCTCGGCGGCCCACCCGAGCCCGTGGTCTGCGAGCGTGTCGACGAGCCAGGACCAGCCGACGGCGCCCAGCATGGGGTCGCTTGCGAGCTCCGGCTCGAGCTCCGCGCGCGCGAAGGTGACGATGCGCCACTCGCCGTCCCAGGTCTCCGGACGAGCGGGGTCGTGGAGCACGATGAAGCGCCCCGTCGCGAGGTCCTCCTCGGGATCCGACGGGTCGAGGACGTCGGCGGTGAGGGCGGCGGCATACGGCGCGATCCGGGTCGGGGCCGGCACCTCCGTGAGGCGCACCTCGGGGCGGAGGCGGACGTCGCGCAGCGACCCGAGCACGCGCGCGAAGGCCGCGGCCCGGGCGCCCGGTATCGTTCTCGTCTGCACCCTGTGAGGGTATGCCGGTGGGCGCGGTTCTGTCCGGAGGGCGCGCCGACACGCGCGATGGCGGGGGTCGGCGGCCACCGTGGCAGGATTGACCGGTGCCGACCACCGCCCCGACCGCCACCCGCCAGAGCGACCTCGTCCGCGCGGCCCGCCGCGAGTCCGTCGGGCGCACACCGGTGTGGTACATGCGCCAGGCGGGGCGCTCCCTGCCGGAGTACCGCGCCGTCCGCGACGGGATCCCCATGCTCGAGTCGTGCATGCGGCCCGACCTCGTCACGGAGATCACGCTGCAGCCGGTGCGTCGGCACGGCGTGGATGCAGCCATCTTCTTCAGCGACATCGTCGTGCCGCTCAAGGCGGTCGGCGTGGACCTCGACATCGTGGCCGGTGTCGGTCCCGTCATCGCCCGCCCCATCCGGCGGGCCGAGGATCTCGACCAGCTGCCGCCCCTGACGCCGCAGCACGTGCCCTACGTCACCGAGGCGGTGCGCTCGCTCGTCGCGGAGCTGGGGGAGACGCCGCTCATCGGCTTCGCCGGGGCGCCCTTCACCCTCGCGTCCTACCTCGTCGAGGGCGGTCCCTCGAAGCACCACGAGAAGACCAAGGCGCTCATGCACGGAGACCCGGAGCTGTGGAACGCCTTGTGCGCCAGGCTCGCCCAGATCTCTGGGGCGTTCCTGCGGGCGCAGGCCGAGGCGGGCGCGAGCGTCGTGCAGCTCTTCGACTCGTGGGTGGGGGCGCTCTCGCGCGCCGACTACACGGCATACGTCCAACGGCACTCGGCCGCCGCCCTCGCCGCCGTGTCGGACCTCGACGTGCCCACCATCCACTTCGGCGTCGGCACGGGCGAGCTGCTGCGCCCCATGGGGGAGGCCGGCGCGGACGTCGTCGGCGTCGACTACCGCGTCAGCCTCTCCGACGCGATCCGGCGCCTCGGCCCGTCGTATGCCGTGCAGGGCAACCTCGACCCCGCCCTGCTCTTCGCGCCATGGCCGGTCCTCGAGCGGCACGTCCGCAGGATCGTCGAGGAGGGGCGGGACGCGCCGGGGCACATCTTCAACCTCGGCCACGGTGTGCTGCCCTCGGTCGACCCCGAGGTGCTGACGCGGGTCACGGAGCTGGTCCACGAGGTGTCGGTGCGCTGATGGCGCAGCAGTCGCTGGCTCGCTCCAGCCTGACGATGGTCGGCGGGTCCCTCGCCTCGCGCGTCCTCGGCACGGTGCGGGCCGGGCTGCTCACCGCGATCATCGGGGCCCAGGCGGCCGGTGACGCCTTCTCCCTCGCCAACACGCTGCCCAACGTGCTCTATGTCCTCGCGGCCGGCGGCATCCTCAACGCCGTCCTCATCCCGGCGCTGTCGCGGGCGATGAAGCTCGAGGACGGGGGACAGGAGTTCACCGACCGGGTCATCACGGTGGCGGTCACCGGCATGCTCGTGCTCACCGCCTTGGTGACGGCCGGCGCCGGGTTCTTCGTCTGGCTGCTCGCCGGCAGCCGCAGCCCCGAGTTCAAGGACCTCGCAGTCGCCTTCTCGCTCATCTGCCTGCCGCAGATCTTCTTCTACGGCCTCTTCGCGCTGCTCGGCCAGATCCTCAACGCCAAGGGCAGGTTCGGCGCCTTCGCGTGGGCGCCCTTCCTGGCCAACGTCGTCGCCGTGGCCGGGCTGCTCGTCTTCATCGTCCTGTTCCCGGCCCCGCACCTCACGGGCCCCCGGGGGCAGCCGCTGCCTCGGCCGCCCGAGCTGTGGACGGGCCCGATGATCTGGCTCTTCGCCGGGTCGGCCACGCTCTCGGTCGTCGTCCAGGCCCTGTGGCTCGTCCCCGCGCTGCGCCGGTCCGGCTTCACCTACCGACCGCGGTGGGGGCTGCGGGGGGTGGGGCTCGGCGGCGTGAGCCGGCTGGCGCTGTGGGCCTTCGCCGGTCTCGCGGTGTCGCAGCTCGGGTTCTTCATCACCCAGGCTGCCCTGAACCAGGCGGCGAGCCATGGCCCCCGGGACGACCCGGTGCGCGGCCCGGCCGTCTACGCCATCGCCTTCACGATCTTCATGCTGCCGCATGCCTTCGTGACCGTGTCCATCATCACCGCCCTGTTCCCCCGGCTCGCGGCGGCCTCGGCCGACGGGGACGTCGCGCGGCTCAAGGCCGACTACCGCCGCGGGCTCGTGCTGCCCCTCGTCGCGAACGTGCCCGTCATGGTCTTCGTCATGGTGGCCGCCGAGCCGATCGTGACGCTGCTCAACCCCGGCGTCGACCGGCGGTCGCTGGAGGTGGCCGCCGTCGTGCTCGTCGTCATGATCCTCGGCATCGTGCCCTTCGGGGTCGACCTGCTGTGCTACCGGCTGCTCTTCGCCGAGGAGGACGGGCGCTCGCCTTTCCGGATGCAGGTGGCCCTCACCTCGGTGACCCTCCTCGCCGGTGCGCTGACGCTCGTCCTCGACCCCCGGTGGGCCGTCGGGGTGCTCGCCTTCGGGCAGACGATCGGCAACGTCGTCAGCTCCTCGATCGGCGTGTGGACCGTCCGGCGCCGGCTCGGGCCGCTCGGCCTCTCCCAGGTCGTCGACGCCGCCGCCCGCGTCGGCGTGGCCGCCGCGGCGGCGGGCCTGCTGGCCTGGGGGACGATGACCGTCGTCTCACCCATCCTCGACGACCCCGAGGGGCCGCGCGGCATGTCTGTGGCGGAGCGGGTCTTCAGCAACGCCTTCGCCGTCGGCCTCGTGGGCCTCGTCTTCGCCGCCGTCTACCTGCTCCTCGCGCACGCCCTGCACGTGCGTGAGGTCCGCGAGGTCGCCGACCTCGTCCGCCGCAAGGTGCGCCGCACCGAGGTGCCGGCCAGCCGCTGACGTGCACGAAACTGGCCACTCGACGGGGGCGGGTGGGCCCCCGCACGTGGTCGAGTGGTCACTTGCGCACGGAGGTGGGCGTGGGTGGCGTACGAAACTGGCCACTCGACGGGGGTGGCGTACGGAAGTGGCCACTCGACGGGGGTGGCGTACGAAACTGGCCACTCGACGGGGTGTGGTCGAGTGGTCACTTGCGCACGGAGCGCCGCTCAGGAGGCAGCGGTTCCGGCCGGTGCCGATGGGCCGCGCCGGCGGCGCAGGCCGCGCCGGACGAGGACGGCGGCCACCAGGGCGATGACGAGCCAGGGCAGCAGGACGGCGAGGCCGGTGAGGATGACGCCGAGCGAGCCGAGCAGGGCCGTCCAGGCGTCGCGCAGCGCGCCGACGAAGCCGTCGTCCCCGCGCGACGCCGGTGTCGACGCGGTCCACAGCGTCACCGTCACGTCGGACGTGCTCGTCCGACGGTCGAGCTCGGCGAGCCGCTGCTGGAGGGAATCGAGGTCGGCCTGCCGGCGGCTCAGCTCGCTCTCGAGGAGGACGACCTGCTGCAGGTCCGTGGCCTTGGCGAGCAGGGCACGGACCCGCTCGACGCTGTCCCGCATGGGCGGGATCCGCGCCGCCGTGTCGACGTAGGCGTCGGTGACGTCCTCCGCCTGGCTGGAGCGGTAGGACACGCTGCCCAGCCTGGCCAGCTCTGTCAGCACCGCGTCGAGCTTGCCCGCAGGCACGCGCACCGTGATCAGTGCCTGGTCCACCTCGACGGGCGGTATGCCGCCGCCCTGTGCGGGGCCCGGACGCGCGCCACCGGTCGGGTCGGGTGCGGTGACGACGTTCTCGGCTGTCACCTGTCCGCCGGCCGCGCCCGCGATGGCGCGCACCCTGCCGCTCGCCGACGACAGGTCCGACACCTGGATGCCGAGCCAGGCCGAGCGGGCGATCTTCGGCGTGACGACCGCGGCCGCCGCCCCGGGCTTGCCCGCGGCGCCCACCGATGCCGACGAGCCCGACGAGGCTGGCGACCCGGCGGCGTCGCGCTGGTCGGGCGCAGCGCCGGTGGCGGGCTTCGTCACCTCGGCCGACGCGGACCCGCCGGCTGAGGCGTCCCCGGAGATGGCGACGCCGCCGCTGCGCGCGCGCAGCCCGAGGGGCACGGCGGCGGCGAGCAGGAGCACGGCGGCCACCATGACCAGCAGCAGCCGGCGGCGGTCCGGGGCGAGCGCTGGGTGGCGAAGGTGCTCGTCGACGGTCATGGTCTCCTCCACAGGCTCGGTCGGTCAGGCGTCCGTTGCTCGGGAAGACACCGGGGGCGCCCGATTCGTTGCCCCGCCCGGATGGCAGAGTGACGCCATGGTCATGCGCGTCGCGGTCGTCGGAGGAGGGATCGCCGGCCTCGCGGCGGCCTGGGAGCTGGTCGGCGCCCCGGGCGCGGATTGGCCCGAGCTGTCGCTGACCGTGCTCGAGGGCTCACCCGCCGTGGGCGGGAAGCTGCGGCTCGACAGCGTCGGCGGCAGGGTCGTCGACGTCGGCGCGGAGTCGGTCCTCGCCCGCCGGCCCGAGGCCATGACGCTGCTTGGCGAGCTCGGGCTTGCTGACCGGGTCGTGCACCCGGCCCCCGTCTCCGCGAGCATCGTCTCCCGCGGTCGCCGGTGGCCCCTGCCGGCGGGCACGCTCATGGGAGTCCCCTCGGACGCCGAGTCGGTCCGTGGCCTCCTCACGGACGCGGAGGTCTCCCGACTGGAGGCGGAGGTCGGCACGCCCCCGGTCAAGGGTGACGTGGCGGTGGGCACCTTCTTCGACGACCGGCTCGGACCGGCCGTCACCGACAGGCTCGTCGAGCCGCTCCTCGCCGGTGTCTATGCCGGCCACTCCCGCCACCTCTCACTCGAGATGTCGGTGCCGGCGCTGCACGTGGCGGCGCAGGAGGGCCGGTCCGTCCTCGAGACCGTGCGCGCGGTCGTCGAGGCCGCGGCAAGCGGGCCGACCGCTGGCACGCCCGTCTTCGCGTCGCTCCGCGGAGGGATCGGTGCGCTGCCCGAGATCCTGTCAGCCGCCTTGCGAGACAAAGGCGTCGAGGTCCTGACCGGCGCCACGGCCCGTAGGCTGAGGAGGGTCGGAGGGGAGTGGGTCCTCGCCACCGGCCCGACCACCGACGAGACCGAGCGCCCCTTCGACGCGGTCGTCCTTGCGACGCCCGCGGCTCCGGCTGCTCGGCTCCTGCGTGACGAGTGCCCCACTGCCGCAAGCCTGCTCGCCTCCATCGAGTATGCGTCGATGGCCATTGTCACGCTCGCGCTCGAGGGGGAGGTTGGCGAGCTCGCAGGCAGCAGTGGCTTTCTCGTGCCGCCGACGGAGCCCCTGACCATCAAGGCGTCGACCTTCAGCAGCGACAAGTGGCCGTGGCTTCGCGAGCGCGACCCCGACCGGACCTTCCTGCGGGCCTCGATCGGTCGCCACCGCGAGGAGGCGACCCTGCAGCACCCCGACGAGGCCCTGGTGGACATGGCCCTTCGCGACCTCGCCACCGTCCTCGGGGGCGCGCTGCCCACGCCCGTCGACGCTCACGTCCAGCGGTGGGGCGGTGGCTTGCCGCAGTATGCCGTGGGCCACCGCGAGCTCGTGGCCCGGGCCCGGGCGGCGCTGCCCCCGGGCCTCGTCGTCAGCGGGGCGGCATACGACGGGGTGGGGATCCCTGCGTGCATCGGCTCCGGGCGCACGGCCGCGGCCGTCGTGCGGACCCACGTGCGGGGCGGCGCCGTCCGCTTGGGAGGATGACGCCATGAGCGAGAGACTGACTCCGGCCCAGATGCGCGAGATCAACGACACCATCCGCTACTCGATGTGGTCGGTGTTCAGCGCCGCGGCCCCCGTCGGGGACGACCGTGACGCCGTGACCGCCGAGCTGGAGCAGTTCCTCGACGCCATCGCGTCCGAGGGCGTCACGGTGCGCGGGCTCTACGACGTCGCGGGGCTGCGTGGCGACGCCGACTTCATGGTCTGGTGGCATGCCGAGACGATCGAGGCCCTCCAGTCCGCCTACCACCGGCTGCTGCGGACGACCCTCGGCGCGGCCCTCGAGCCCGTGTGGTCCTCGGCGGCCCTGCACCGGCCGGCCGAGTTCAACAAGAGCCACATTCCCGCCTTCATGGCCGACGAGGTGCCGCGCAAGTACGTCTGCGTCTACCCGTTCGTGCGCTCCTACGACTGGTACGTCCTCGAGGACGACGACCGCCGCGACATGCTGCGCGAGCACGGGCAGATGGCCCGCGACTACCCCGACGTGCGCGCGAACACCATCGCCGCCTTCGCGCTCGGGGACTACGAGTGGCTGCTGGCCTTCGAGGCCGACGAGCTGCACCGCATCGTGGACCTCATGCGTGAGCTGCGCGCCTCGCGTGCGAGGCTGCACGTCCGCGAGGAGGTGCCGTTCTTCACCGGCCCGCGGGTCGAGCCGGCCGAGCTCGTGGCCGGGCTGCGCTGAGCAACAGGGTCATCAGCGCCCTCGGCCTCCGCCGTCGGTGGCGCGCACGATCACCGCGCCGGCGGGGATCAGCAGGAACCACCACCACCGACCCGTCGTGAAGAAGAGGACGAGCGCGAGGAGCGGCAGCAGCCCCATGGCGGCGTCGCGCCACCCGCCACCGGAGCGCGGCGGCTCCGGCCGGGCAACCGTGGACCGCTGGGTCGGCAGGTCGGCGAAGAGCACCGCGGCGCGGCAGACCAGCCAACGGCGCGGCAGACCAGCCAACGGCGCGGCGGGGCAGCCGGAGGCGGTCCCTCGGAGGCGGTCCCTCGGACGCCGCCTCAGGCGTCGGGGGTGAGCCGGACGCTGATCGAGTTGATGCAGTAGCGCTGGTCGGTCGGCGTGGGGTAGCCCTCGCCCTCGAAGACGTGCCCCAGGTGCGAGCCGCAGTTGGCGCAGCGCACCTCGACCCTGCGCATGCCGTGCGACCGGTCCTCGATGTACTGGACGCGGTCCTCGGCCAGTGGCGAGAAGAACGACGGCCAGCCGCAGTGCGACTCGAACTTCGTGTCGCTGCGGAAGAGCTCCGCGCCGCACGCCCGGCAGGAGTAGACGCCGGGCGTCTTGGTGTCGGTGTACTCGCCGCGGAAGGGCGCCTCCGTCCCCGCCTCCCGCAGGACGTGGTACTCGGCGGGCGTGAGGCGCTGGCGCCACTCCTCGTCGCTCAGCGAGACGGCATACGGCGTGGTCCGGTCGGTGTCGTGGCTCATGCCTGTCCCAACGCAGCGGGGCTCGCCTTTGTGCCCGGAGCCGCCTGCCTCGACCGGCCGACGCCGGATGCCGGGCGGCGGGGCCCTCGCCGTTAGGGTGACGGGATGGCCGACGCGCACGTTCTCGAGGTCCCCAGCCCCGACGGCGACGTCCGGCGGGTGCGGATCTCCAGCCCGGGACGTGTGCTGTGGCCCGACGCGGGCATCACGAAGTTCGAGCTCGCCGAGTATGCCGTGGCGGTGGGCCCGGCCCTGCTCGCGGCCGTGGGCGCTCGCCCGGTGACCCTCCAGCGCTTCCCCACCGGCATCGAGGGGGAGGAGTTCTACTCCAAGAACCCGCCCCGCGGGGTGCCCGGCTGGGCCCGCACGGTGGTGTGCACGTATCCCTCCGGCCGGGCACACCCGCAGCTCGTCATCGACGAGGTCGCCACCGCGGTCTGGGCGATCCAGATGAACACCATCACGCTGCACCCGTGGCCCGTCACCGCGACCGGGCGCGAGCACGCGCTGGACAACCCCGACGAGGTGCGGATCGACCTGGACCCGCAGCCGGGGCGTCCCTTCGCCGACGTCGTGCAGGCCGCCCTGGCGCTGCGCGGGCTGCTCGGCGAGCTCGGTCTCACGGCCTGGGTGAAGACGTCGGGCAACCGGGGCCTGCACGTCTACTCGCGGATCAGGCCGGAGCGCGAGTTCCTCGACGTGCGCCATGGCGTCATCGGCATCGCCCGCGAGCTCGAGCGGCGGCTGCCGGATACGGTGACGACGGCGTGGTGGAAGGAGGAGCGGGGCGACAAGATCTTCGTCGACTTCAACCAGGCCAACCGCGACCGCACCATCGCCTCCGCGTGGAGCCCGCGACCGCTGCCCGGCGCCCCCGTCTCGACGCCGTGCTCGTGGGACGAGCTGCCCGAGGTGTCCCCGCGGGAGTTCACGGTGCGGACCGTGCCCGAGCGGTATGCCGCCCAGGGAGACCCGTGGGCGGGCATGGGCGAGGCGGTGGGGGACTTCGCCGCGGCAATGGCCCTGTGGGACAAGGACGTCGAGCGCGGCCTTCCCGAGATGCCCTTCCCGCCCGACTTCCCCAAGATGCCCGGCGAGCCGCCGAGAGTGCAGCCGTCACGCAAGCGCCTGCAGCCGGACTGAGCTGGGCGGCAGGCGGCGCGGCACGTCGTCGTCGGGCCTTCGCGGGCATCGTGCGCGCCCCCGGGCATCGTGCGCGCGAGTGCGGGGCCACAACGACCGGGAACGCGCACAGCGGCGACGAGTCCATCCCAGCCCGGGTGGTCGACGTGGGCCGCTACATCTGAAACTGGCCGTCGGTGAGCATCACGGCGTCCACGTCGATGCGGGGTCGGCCAGCGGTGCCCTTGTTGGTGAGCTTCACGGTGTGCGTGCCGGCGCTCAGGCTGGCTTGCCACACGATGACCCGATTGCGCGGTGACGATGCGTCTCAGCGGGCGAGCACCTCGCCGAGGTCGTAGGCGGGCGCGCGGTCGATCTGGTCCAGCAGGCACGACCGGGGCTCCCGGTCGGGTCGCCAGCGCAGGAACGTGACGGTATGCCGGAAGCGGTGCCCCTCCATCTGGTCGAAGGCCACCTCGACGACCTTCTCCGGGCGCAGCGGCACGAAGCTCACGTCCTTGCTGGCGCTGAACCGGCTCCGGTCGGTCTCGGCGTGCACGACCTCGCCGGCATCGTCCCGCTCGACCAGCGGCGCCAGCTCGTCGACGAGGGCGAGGCGCTGCTTGTCGGAGAAGGCGGCGATGCCGCCGACGCCGACGAGCTGGCCCCCGTCGGTGTAGAGCCCGAGCAGGAGTGACCCGACGCCCCGGCCGGACTTGTGGACCCGGTAGCCGTAGACGACGGCGTCGGCGGTCCGCTTGTGCTTGACCTTGAGCATCGTGCGTTTGCCCGGGGTGTAGGCGCCGGCGAGCGGCTTGGCCACGACGCCGTCGAGGCCGGCGCCCTCGAAGCGCTCCAGCCAGTCCCGCGCCACCTCCGGGTCGGTCGAGACCTGCGTCAGGTGGATCGAGGGCGCCCGCACGTCCTGCATCAGCCGCTCCAGGGCCGCCCGCCGGATGGAGAAGGGCTCGTCGAGATAGGCGGTTGAGCCCTCGGCGAGCAGGTCGAAGCACACGAGCTCCGCCGGAGTCTCCTTGCTCAGCAAGGCGACCCGCGACGCCGCGGGGTGGATGCGCGCCGTGAGCGCCTCCCAGCTGAGCCGCTCAGCCCCGCCACGCCCGGCCCGGACGATGACCTCCGCGTCCACCGCGCACCGCTGGGGAAAGGTCGCGCGCACGCTGGCGACGACCTCCGGGAAGTAGCGGGTGAGCGGCTTGGCGCCGCGGCTGGCCAGCTCCACCTCGTCGCCGTCGCGCAGCACGATGCACCGGAAGCCGTCCCACTTCGGCTCGTAGGCGAGGCCGCCCTCGACGGCGTCCGGCTCCGGGACGGCCGTCACCGCCTTGGCGAGCATCGGGGTGACGGGCAGGTCGATGGGCAGGTCCATGGGCGTCATTGTGGCCCCACGCGCCCTCCCGACGGGCCGGCCCCCCGATCGTTTGGGAGCATGGCCCCGTGCGCCGCCTCGTGACCCGCCCCGTCCTCGTCGCGGGCGCCGTCGGCGGGGGCTCGGCCGTCGGCGCGGGCCTGGGGTCGCTGGCGGCCGCGGCATACTTCGCCCGCAAGGTCGTCACGCCGGACGTCCTCCTGCCCGACGACGTGACCATCCTCGCCGTCGGGTCCGACACCGTGACCTTCGCCGCGGGGCCCGACCCGCTCGTGCCGGGGCGCTACGGCGTGTGGCTCGACGGCGGCGTGGGGCACCTGCGGGTGGGTGACATCACCGCGCTCGACGGCGACACCGTGACGCGGCGGCTCCTCGCGGTGGACCGGGGAACGCCGCGCGTGGGCCCGGCGCGGTGGAACCAGTACTACTACTGGGACCGGCCCTCGGTGAGCCTCGGGCTGCCCGACGAGGACGCCGCCGTGCCGTCAGAGGTCGGAGCGCTGCCGGGATGGGTGGTCCGTCCGGAGCCCTCGGTGGACCGGGGGGACTGGGCGGTGCTGGTCCACGGCCGCGGCGCCCGCAAGGAGGAGACGCTGCGGGCCGTGCCGGTGCTGCGCGCCGCGGGATACACCAGCCTCGTCACGGCATACCGCAACGACCACGACGCACCCAGCGGTCCCGACGGGCGTTACAACCTGGGGCTTTCCGAGTGGCGCGACGTGGAGGCCGCGATGGCGTATGCCGTCTCGCGTGGGGCGCTGCGAATCGTCCTCTGCGGGTGGTCGATGGGCGGCGCCATCGCCCTGCAGGTGCTCGACAACTCCCCGCTCGCTGCCCGGGTCGACGCGCTGGTCCTCGACTCGGCGGTGCTCGACTGGCGGGCCGTGCTGCGCCACCACGCGCGGCTCAACCGCCTGCCCGGCTGGCTCGTCCGCGTCGCGACCGAGCTCATGGGGGAGCGCCACGCCCGGCGGCTCGTCGGCGTGCATGAGCCGCTCGACGTGGCCCGGACCGACTGGGTCGCGCGCTCGGCCGAGCTGCGCCACCCGATGCTCGTCATCCACTCGGACGGCGACGACTTCGTGCCGATCGGCCCGGCCGTGCATCTCGCAGCCCGGCGTCCCGACCTCGTCCGCTTCGACCGCTGGCAGCAGGCGCGGCACTGCCGCGAGTGGAACCTCGACCCCGGCCGGTGGGAGGGCGCCGTGCGCGACTTCCTGGCCGGCCTGGACGCCCCCACGGGAGCGGGCGCTGGGGCAGGATGGCGGCATGACCTCGAAGAGGACGTCTGAGTCCGCCGGCCGCCTCAGCGGCTTCGCCAAGGCCCTGCGCGTGTCGGACGGCTTCGTCCTCAGCGACGTCGACCCGGCCGCCACGCCGAACTTCGACGGCGGCAAGGCGGAGGGACAGGCCGCGCTCGAGGAGTCGCAGGCCGAGCAGGCGGACCTGCTCGAGCGGCTCTATGCCGAGTCGACCGCGGGCGGCACCCGCTCGGTCCTGCTCATCGTCCAGGGCATGGACACCTCGGGCAAGGGCGGCATCATGCGCCACGTCATCTCGGTCAACCCCCAGAACGTCAAGGCGACCGCCTTCAAGGCACCCACCAGGGCCGAGCGGCGCCACCACTTCCTGTGGCGCATCGACCGGGCGCTGCCCGGACCCGGGCAGCTGGGCGTCTTCGACCGCTCCCACTACGAGGACGTGCTCATCGTCCGCGTCCACGAGCTCGTGCCGGAGGACGTGTGGTCGGGGCGGTATGCCGAGATCAACGACTTCGAGCGGCGTGTCGTCGACCGCGGCACCACCGTGGTGAAGGTGATGGCCCACATCTCCGCCGGCGAGCAGAAGGCCCGGCTCATGAAGCGGCTGGAGCGGCCCGACAAGCACTACAAGTACAACCCCGGGGACGTCGACGAGCGGCGACTCTGGGGCGCCTACATGGACGCCTACCAGGCGGCCCTCAGCCGGTGCTCCACCGAGCACGCGCCATGGCACGTCGTGCCGGCGGACCACAAGTGGTATGCCCGGCTCGCGGTCCAGCAGATCCTCCTCGAGGCGCTGCGCGGGCTGCACCTGCAGTGGCCGGCGGCGGACTTCGACGTCGAGGCCGAGAAGGACCGGCTCGCGGCGACCTGAGCCCGGCCCCGGTTTGGTGCAACGGCGGTGGATCGGCTAATGTCTACCAAGCACGAGCGGGGAAGTTACACCGCTGGTGTTCGCGCGGACATAGCTCAGTTGGTAGAGCGCAACCTTGCCAAGGTTGAGGTCGCCGGTTCGAGCCCGGTTGTCCGCTCGGAGGGCAACTTTGCCTTCACCGGTGGAGTGGCCGAGAGGCGAGGCAGCGGCCTGCAAAGCCGCGTACACGGGTTCAAATCCCGTCTCCACCTCTCGCGGGATCCACGCCTGGGGCGATTGGCGCAGCGGTAGCGCGCTTCCTTGACACGGAAGAGGTCACTGGTTCAAACCCAGTATCGCCCACGAGCACGACACGGCCCTTGACCTGCGGAAACGTGGATCGAGGGCCGTTCTTGTTTCACCTTCGTGCCCTGCCCGTGCGATTCGGTTCGGCCCACCGGCTACGCGGGAGCAGGGGCCTTGCTGTCCCACACCGTCGCCGGGACGGCTGTGCACGGCCGCTTGAGGGCTGCTTGCCTTGGGGGAGCTCGTCAAGTTCTCGCAACTTTTCGGCTCGTCGCGCGCCACCGAATCCCGTAGCGCAACGTGAGGCCACAGTTGCGGAGGCGCTAAGGACACGTCAGTAAATAACCACGTCAATCGGTCCTCGGGTGGCCATGATGGGGCGTGGCCATTGCACAGGAGATCGTCGAATCGCTGCGGGCGAAGTTCGCGGCGGTGCTGCCGCATCTGGACGAGCGCGGTCAACGGCTGGTGCTGGGCGCGGAGGCACGAGCGTTGGGACACGGCGGGATCGGCGCCGTGGCGCGGGCCTCGGGCACGTCCCGGTCGAGGATCAGCGCTAGAGTCGCCGAGCTGGAGTCGGGTCGGGAGCCGTTGCGGCGAGTGCGCCGGGAGGGCGGTGGCCGCAAGCCGGCCGAGCAGGCCGACGCGGGACTGGTGGCCGCGACCGGGCACCGGGTCAGCCACGAGACGGTGGCGAAACTGTTGCACGCCCAGGGGTTCTCGCTGCAGGCCAACGCCAAGACCATCGAGGGCGGCCAGCCTCCGGACCGGGACGCGCAGTTCGACTACCTGAACGAACAGGCCAAGTCGCACCTTGGGGCGGACCAGCCGGTCATCTCCGTGGACACCAAGAAGAAGGAACTCGTCGGGCCGTACAAGAACCGCGCGAGCGAGTGGCGCCCGGCCGGGGACCCCGAGCAGGTGAAGGTGCACGACTTCATCGACCCGGCCCTGGGCAAGGCCAACCCCTACGGCGTGTACGACCTCACCGCGGACACCGGATGGGTGTCCGTGGGCACCGACCACGACACCGCCGCGTTCGCCGTCAACACGATCCGCTCCTGGTGGCAAGCCGTCGGCGCCGAACGTTACCCGGATGCGACCCGGCTGATGATCAGCGCCGACGGCG
>NZ_DASSMH010000008.1:0-50497 GCF_035688975.1 Intrasporangium sp.
CTCCACCCGCCGCTCACACGTCACGCCCCGCGCCGCCCCGCCTTCGTGTCCCGTCCTGCTGGAATGAGGTCCGCCATGTCCCAGGCCACAGAGTCGTCGCCTGCCGACCACGTCTCCACGCCGGCCCCGCTGTGGGCCACCGTCGTCAAGTGGGCGGCCATCGCCCTCGTCGTCATCGCGGCCCTGTGGCTCTCCACCCGGCTCGCGGCCGAGGGCTACGGCCTCTACATCGTGCTCGTCGCCATGGTCGTCATGGCGGTCCTCGTCGTCTACGCGACCCGCCGCAGCGTGCCCGCCAAGTACCTCCTCCCGGGGCTGCTGCTCCTGCTCGGCCTGCAGATCTGGCCCATCGTCATGACGGTGAGCACGGCGTTCACCAACTACGGCGACGGCCACGCGATCAGCAAGGAGGAGACGATCAGCGCCATCGTGCGCAGCTCAGTCAAGGAGGTCCCGGGGTCCCCCCGGTATCGCCTCAGCGTGGCGGTGCCGGAGGGCAGTGACGCGGCGACGGGGGAGCCCGCGTTCCTGCTCACGGCCCCGGACGGCACCTTCAAGGTCGGCACCAAGGACGGCCTGAAGGACCTGTCGCCGAGCGGAGTCGAGAAGACCTCGACGGGCAAGATCACGAAGGCGCCCGGCTACCGGATCCTCACCGCCCGCGAGGTGAACGCCCGCAAGGAGCTGGCCCAGTTCGCCGTGCCCACCCCCGACGGGGGAGGGATCAAGGCCAGCGGCCTGAGCGAGGCCTTCGAGGGCAAGGCGACCGTCACCTACGACGCGGCCACCGACACCCTCAAGGACAGCTCCACGGGCAAGGTGTACGTCGCGAGGAACGCGACATGGGCGCCGCAGGACGGCCAGGGGCAGTCCTTCCCTCAGGGCTGGAAGGAGAACGTCGGGCTCAAGAACTTCCAGACCATCCTCACCGACCCGACGATCCGTGCCGGCTTCCTCAAGATCTTCGTGTGGAACATCGCCTTCGCGCTCGGCTCGGTGCTCAGCACGTTCGTGCTCGGCATGATGCTCGCGCTCCTCTTCAACGACGAGCGGCTCAAGGGCAAGGGCGTCTACCGGGCGCTGCTCGTGCTGCCCTACGCGATCCCCGGCTTCGTCACGGCGCTGCTCTGGGCCTCGATGTTCAACGCCGAGTTCGGCCTCGTCAACTCGGTCACCCACCTCGGCGTCGACTGGCTCGGTGACCCGTGGGCCGCCAAGGCCGCCATCCTCATCACGAACCTGTGGCTCGGCTTCCCCTACATGTTCCTCATCTGCACGGGTGCCCTGCAGTCCATCCCGAGCGACGTGCGCGAGGCCGCCAAGATCGACGGGGCCTCCCCCCTGCGGACACTCCGCTCCATCATCATGCCGCTGCTGCTCGTCGCGGTCGGTCCCCTGCTCATCGCGTCGTTCGCCTTCAACTTCAACAACTTCACGCTCATCTTCCTGCTGACCGGAGGCGGTCCCTTCGAAGCCGCCAACACGAGCATCGGCTCGACCGACCTGCTCATCACGTACGCGTTCCGGCTCGCCTTCAGCGGCGTCTCGCCCAACTACGGCCTCGCGGCCGCCGTCTCCATCTTCATCTTCTTCCTCGTTGCGCTCATGAGCTACAGCGGCTTCCGGCGCACCAAGGGCCTGGAGGAGGTCAACTGATGACTGCACAGCCCACTCCTGTCTCCGGTGTGGCGGCACGCCCCGTCACGCGGGTCGAGGCCGTGACCGACACGAAGAACGCGCCCACCTCGCGGCGGTCGGGCGTCTGGTGGCGCCACGCTCTCGCGATCCTCGCCCTGGTCTGGGCGTTGTTCCCCATCGTCTTCCTCGTCTCGGCGGCGCTCAACCCGGCCGGCACCCTGTCGTCCGCGGAGCTGCTGCCCACCGGCACCTCCTTCACCAACTTCAGCCAGCTGTTCAACGACCCGTCCCGGCCCTACTGGAGCTGGTTCAAGAACTCGATGCTCATCGCCCTCGTCGGTGCACTCGGGCAGATCTTCCTCGGGGCGTGCGCGGCATACGCCTTCTCCCGCATGCGCTTCACGGGTCGCCGCGCCGGCCTGCTGGCCCTGCTGCTGTTGCAGATGTTCCCGGCGCTGCTCACCTTCGTCGCGCTCTACATCATGTTCGCCGCGATCGGCGACATCATCCCGGCGCTCGGGCTCAACACGGTCCTCGGGCTGGCGCTCGTCTACCTCGGCGGCGCGATGGGCGCCAACGTGTGGCTGCTCAAGGGCTACTTCGACACGGTGCCGCGAGAGCTCGACGAGGCCGCGAAGGTCGACGGCGCCTCGCACGCGAGGATCTTCTTCACGATGATCCTGCGGCTCGTCATGCCGATCCTCGTGACGACGTTCATGATCGCCTTCATCGGCCTGTTCAGCGAGTTCATGCTCGCGTCGGTGTTCCTGCGTGACGTCGACTCGCAGACCCTGGGTGTCGGGCTCTACAGCATGAGCAAGGGCAACGAGAAGAACCGGCTCTTCGGCCAGTTCGCTGCCGGGTCGCTGCTGTGCTCCATCCCCGTCGTGCTGCTCTACCTCTCCGTCCAGAAGCAGCTCGTGGGTGGGCTGACGACCGGCTCGGTCAAGTGAGGGCTGCCACCGCCTCCACCTGGCTGGGACAGCCGCACCACGACGGCTCCGCGCGCTACGTCTCGACCCAGCGCCCGCGGCTGGGCGAGACGGTCAGCGTGCTCCTGCGCGTCCCCGTGGACCACGAGCTCACAGCGGTCCACGTGCGGACCGCTCCCGACGCCGAGCAGGTCTTCGTCAAGGCGCGCCTGGTCTGCACCACCCGGACCGACGCCTGGTGGAGCGCCTCGCTGGTCTGCCACAACCCGGTCACGACGTATCGCTTCCTGCTGTCGGGGGGCCCGACGCGGTATGCCTGGCTCAACGGCACCGGGGTCCATCTGCGCGACGTGCCGGACGCGAGCGACTTCCGGCTGGTCGCCTCGGAGGTGCCGCCGCCGGCGTGGGCGGAGGGGTCGGTGGTCTACCAGATCTTTCCCGACCGTTTCGCCCGCTCCGCTCAAGCGGACCGGCGCGAGGTGCCCGACTGGGCCTTCCCTGCCGCCTGGGACGACCCGGTCGACACCCGGCCCGGCAGGATCGGCCACCAGCTTTACGGTGGCGACCTCGACGGGATCGCCGAGCGGCTCGACCACCTCGAGCGGCTTGGGGTCGACGTCATCTACCTCACGCCGTTCTTCCCGGCGGGCTCGAACCACCGGTACGACGCCTCCTCCTTCTCGGAGGTCGACCCTCTGCTCGGGGGAGACGCGGCCCTGCGGCGGCTTACGAGCGCGGCGCACGAGCGGGGCATGAAGGTGATGGGCGACTTCACGACCAACCACACCGGCGACCGGCACGAGTGGTTCGTCACGGCCACGGGGCCGGGTGGCCGGCGCGCTGTCGAGCGCGACTTCTACATCTGGGAGGGCGACGACTACGTCGCCTGGCTGGGGGTCCGGTCGCTGCCGAAGCTCAACCACCTCAATGCCGAGCTGCGGCGACGGATCTTCCAGGACCGGGCGGGCGTGGTGGGCAAGTGGCTGGGGCCGTCCGGCGGCCTCGACGGGTGGCGCGTGGACGTGGCCAACATGACCGGTCGCTGGCGCTCGACCGACGTCAACCACGACGTGGCGCGCGAGATGCGCGACGCGATGGGGCGGTGGGCGCCGGAGGCGCTGCTCGTCGGGGAGCACACCCACGACTACACGGTCGACCTCCCGGGCGACGGCTGGCACGGGGTCATGAACTATGCCGGCTTCTGCAGACCGATGTGGACCTGGCTGCGGGGGGAGACCGAGGACCCCAACTTCCTCGGTGCCCCGGTCCCGATCCCGCTGCTCGACGCCCGCGCGGTGGTGGACACCATGCGTGACTTCACGTCTCGCGTGTCCTGGCAGTCGCTCGTGCACTCCTTCAACCTCGTCGGGTCCCACGACGCGACCCGGGTGCGCACGCTGGTGGGCGAGGACTCCCGGCGCGTGGACGCGGCCGCCGGGCTGCTCCTCACCCTTCCCTCCATGCCGATGCTCACCTACGGCGACGAGATCGGGATGGAGGGCCGCTTCGGGGAGGACGGCCGCCGACCGATGCCGTGGGACGACTCCTGCTGGGACACTCGACTGCACGACGTCTACCGGGGCCTCATCGCGGCGCGGAAGTCGTCGCCGGCCCTGCAGCACGGCGGGCTGCGCTGGGTGCACGCGTCCGGCGACGCCATCGTCTTCCTCCGCGAGGAGCTCACCGAGACCGCCCTCGTGCACGTCTCTCGGGCGGCCCATGGACCGGTCTGCGTCGACGCGAGGCACCTGCCGGGCGTCGAGTCGGGCTCGGCGGCATACGGACCGGTGCCCGACATCGAGGCGGGAACCGTTACCCTTCGGGCCGACGGGCCAGGTGTGCGCGTGTGGCGATGGCGCCCCACGGACGAGGGCCCCCGGCCGACCGTGCGGAGGAGGACTGGGTGAAGGCGCGGCTGCGCGACATCGCGGTGCAGGCCTCCGTGTCGGAGGCCACCGTTTCGCGCGTGCTCAACAGCAAGCCGGGCGTGGCCGAGTCGACTCGGCAGTCCGTGCTCACGGCGCTGGACGTCCTCGGCTACGACCGGCCCTCGCGGCTGCGTCGCAAGAGCGCCGGCCTCGTCGGCCTCATCGTGCCCGAGCTGACGAACCCGATCTTTCCCGCCTTCGCCCAGGTCATCGAGAACTCCTTGGCACAGAACGGTTTCACCCCGGTGTTGTGCACGCAGGTGGCTGGGGGCGTGCACGAGGACGACTACGTGCAGATGCTGCTCGACCGGGGGGTCGCGGGGATCATCTTCATCTCCGGCATGCACGCCGACACCAACACCGACCCCGAGCGCTACGTCACGCTGCGCGAGCGTGGGCTGCCCATCGTCCTCGTCAACGGCTACATCGAGGGCGTCGACGCGCCGTTCATCTCCAACGACGACGTCACGTCCATGGGTCTCGCGCTCGACCACCTGGTCAACCTCGGCCACCGCGAGATCGGCCTCGCCGTGGGGCCCGACCGCTACGTGCCGGTCATCCGCAAGATCGCCGGCTACCGGCACTCCATGCAGGACGTGCTCGGCCGCTCCGACGTCGACCACCTCATCGAGCGCTCCCTGTTCACCGTCGAGGGCGGAGCGGCGGCGGCAGGTCGCCTCCTGGATCACGGGGCGACGGCGGCCGTCTGCGGCTCGGACCTCATGGCGCTCGGGGCGATTCGGGAGGCCCGCAAGCGCGGCCTCAGCGTGCCGCGTGACTTCTCCGTGGTGGGCTACGACGACTCGACCCTCATCGCGTTCACCGATCCGCCGCTCACGACGGTGCGCCAGAGCGTCGATGCGATGAGCTCGGCCACGGTGCGCGCGCTGCTCGACGAGATCGCCGGGCACCCCTCTCCCCGCGCCGAATACGTCTTCCGGCCGGAGCTCGTGGTGCGCAGCTCGACCGCTGCCGTCCGGCGCTGGTGAGCTGCGGCGGCCAGCGGCCGGTCGTGGCTGTCAGCGTCCGAGGAGGAGCTGGGCGAGCAGGTGCAGCGTCTCGGCGACGTCGGCCTCGTCCGCGACTCGGTGCCGGGCCGCGGTCGAGCCGTCCCCGACCTTGATCGTCACGTCGTCGGGCCGGGTCAGCCGGGCGAACACGTCCTCGTCGGTGGCGTCGTCGCCGAGGTAGATCCTGGCCTGGGCGCCGACGTGACGCCCGTATGCCGTGAGGGCGGACCCCTTGTCGGCCGGCGACACGCTCAGCTCGAGCACGGACTTGCCCTTGAGGACGCGAATCCCCTCGTGCGCCAGGGCCACCGACCGCGCATCCGCGAGGGCGGCATCGGCCAGCTCCTTCGGCAGCCCACGGGTGTGCACCACGACGGCGGCGGTCTTGTGCTCGATGCCCGCGTCGGGGTGTCGCTCCTCCACGAGCAGGGCCACGTCCTCGGCGAGCTGCGCGAGGCGAACCCGGTCCTCGGGTGTGATCCGCGCCGCCTCCATCGCCTGCCGCACCGCCTCCGAGGTGGACTCGGCCCCGTGGCTGGCGATGAGGGCGATCGGCTCGGACTCGTGGATGCCGCTCAGCCGCGCCAGGGTGGTCAGGTCCCGGCCAGAGACGACGGCGACGTGCACGTCGGGGACTTCGGCCAGCGCCCGCAGCACCTCGATGGTCCCCGGCGTCGGCTTGACCGCCATCGGGTCCGACTCCAAGGGCGCGAGCACTCCGTCGAAGTCGGTGGCGACGAGCAGCGGTCGCAGGCCGGCCGCGAGCCTCAGGGCGGACGCCAGCCCCCTGGGGATCACGATGCGGTGCCCGGCCGCTCGGGTGCCGCATCGAGGGCGGCGAGATACCGCTTGGCCCAGCGCTGCACGTCGTGCTGGGAGACCCGGCGCCGAAGCGACCGCATGATCCGCTGCTTCTCCTTGGTCGGGGTGTTGATGGCCCGCAGGATGGCCTGTTTCAAGCCCTCGATGTCGTGCGGGTTGCACGCGAAGGCTTGGTGCAGCTCGTGCCAGGCCCCGGTGAACTCGCTGAGCACGAGGGCACCGCCGAGGTCGTAGCGGCACGTGACGTATTCCTTCGCCACGAGGTTCATGCCGTCGCGCAACGGCGTCACGAGCATGACGTCGGCCGCCTGGAAGAAGGCGGCCATCTCCTCGCGCGGGTACGAATGGTGCAGGTAGTGGACCGCGGGCGCCCCGATCTCCCCGTGGTCGCCGTTGATCCGGCCTACGGTCTGCTCGATCTCGGACCGGAGGTGCTGGTAGGCCTCGACGCGCTCCCGGCTCGGCGTCGCGACCTGCAGGAAGGTCACCTCTGGCGGGCTGACCTTCCCCTCGGCGAGGAGCTCCTCGTAGGCCTTGAGCCGGTGCCGGATGCCCTTCGTGTAGTCGAGCCGGTCGACGCCGAGCATGAGAACCCTGGGGTTGCCGACGGATTCTCGCAGCTCGTGGGCGCGGGCCACGACCGAGGGCTGCTGGGCCAGGTCCTCCATCCCCTTGAAGTCGACTGAGATCGGGATGGCGCTCGCGCGGACCCGGCGGCGGGAGCCGTCGTCGACGGCGACCGTGTCGCCCTTGGTCGCCACGCGGAGCAGCTGCCGGCAGGCCCGGACGAAGTTCTGCGCGTCCGCCTGCCGCTGGAAGCCGAGGAAGTCAGCCCCGAGCAGGCCCTCGAGGAGCTGACCCCGCCACGGCAGCTGCGCGAAGAGCTCGACCGGCGGAAAGGGGATGTGGTTGAACCAGCCGATGCGCAGGTCCGGCCGGAGACGGCGGACGAGGGCGGGCACGAGCTGGAGCTGGTAGTCCTGGATCCACACGCGGGCGCCCGGGGCCGCCACGTCGGCGACCGCCTCGGCGAAGCGGGCGTTGACCTGCCGGTAGGTGGCCCACCAGTCCCGGTGGAACGACGCGGGCACGATGACGTCGTGGTAGATCGGCCACAGCGTGTCGTTGGAGAAGCCCTCGTAGAAGTCGCGCACCTCCTCGACGCTCAGCCCGACCGGGTGCAGATGCATGCCGTCCAGGTCGAACGGCTCCTCCGCCGGACCGGTGCCCCCGGCCCAGCCCACCCACGCCCCGGGCTGGTTCCGCATGACCGACTCCATGGCCGTCACGAGGCCACCCGGGCTGCGCTGCCACGACTCCTCGCCGGACTCGCTGACCACCTTGTCGACGGGTAGCCGGTTCGCGGCGATGACGAGGTCGTAGCGCTGCTGTGCTGGCGGCACGGGAACTCAACTCCTGGGCGTGGGGATGACGGTCGGGCCGCGCCCACGGGTCACGGGCCGTCACGCCCACTGTAACTAGGGCCCTCTCGAACTGGCCCCTCTGGCCGAGCGCACGTCTGGCGCGGCGGGCGGAGCCGTTCTAGGGTCGGTCCAGGAGTTTCCCTCGGTGCAAGGAGGTCGCCGTGAAGGTTTCGGACGTGCTGCGCCACAAGGGCGGTGGGGTCGTCACGGTGCGTCCCGACGAGTCCGTGAGTGGACTGCTCGGGCTCCTCGCCGACCACAACATCGGTGCCGTCGTGGTGAGCGGGGGCGGCACCGGCGTCGACGGCATCGTCAGCGAGCGTGACATCGTGCGCCACTTGCACACCACCGGTAGCGACATCCTCTCGGCGCCGGTCTCCCAGATCATGACCAGCGTCGTCGCGACCGGCCATCCGGAGGACGACATCGCCGCTTTGGCCACGATCATGACCGAGCAACGGGTGCGCCACGTGCCGATCCTCGACGCGGAGGGCGCGATGACGGCGATCGTGAGCATCGGCGACATCGTCAAGCACCGCCTCCAGGAGCTGCAGTCCGAGCGCGACCAGCTGCGGGACTACATCACCCACTGAGCGGAAGTGGCCACTCGAGGTGGGCACCCCCGGTCGAGTGGCCAGTTTGGTGCGTGGGCGGCTGCACGCAAGTGGCCACTCGACGTGAGCCGGGTCGAGTGGCCAGTTTCGTGCCTGCTGAGCTCACGCGTGCAGCATGCGCCTGCGGGCGTCGAATACCGTAGAGGACATGGCTGCTTCCGACCGGACCGAACGGGTGTCCCGCCCGGCGTCCCGGCCGACAGCGGCCGGTGCGGGCGGTGCGGCATACGGTGACTCCGGTGTCCCGGCCGGGGGTGGCCGGATCGGGTCGTACCGTCTGATCCAGGAGGTGGGCCAGGGCGGCATGGGCGTCGTCCACCTCGCGCTGGACCGGCGCGGCCGCGCCGTGGCCGTCAAGGTGCTGCGCACCTCGGTGGCCGCGGACGCGGAGGCCCGGGGGAGGCTGGGCCGCGAGGTGGAGACGCTCTCGCGGATCCGCGACGACCGCGTCGCGAGCGTCATCGACGCCGACATCATGGGCCCGCGGCCCTACATCGTCACCCGCTTCGTCCCCGGGGCAGCGCTCGACGACGTGGTCGAGGAGCACGGTCCGCTGCCGCCCGACGCTCTCCTGCGGCTGGCCCGCGGCATGGCGGAGGCGATCCGCGCCATCCACGCGTGCGGGGTCGTGCATCGCGACATCAAGCCGGGCAACGTCCTGCTCGAGGACGGCGAGCCGGTGTTGATCGACTTCGGGATCGCGCACCTGCAGGACGACGTGCGGCACACCGTCGGCGGCCTCGTCATGGGCACACCGGGCTACCTCTCCCCAGAGCTCGTCGAGGGCGCGCCGATCACGGACGCGACCGACTGGTGGGGGTGGGCCGCGACGATCACGTATGCCGCGAGCGGCCGCCCTCCCTTCGGTCGTGGCCGCATGGACGCGGTGCTCGCCCGCGTGCGGGCCGGCGAGGTCGACCTCGACGGAGTGGACCCGCGGCTCCAGCCGCTGCTGCGCGCCTCGCTGAGCCCCGACCCCGCGGAGCGTCCGCATGCCGACCACGTCATCTCGGCGCTCGAGCGCTTCGCGGCGGGACACGCCGCCACCGTGCCCACGCCCACGGGCGACGTGTGGGACGACCCGGGGCTCCACGAGGCGAGGCCGGGAGCGACGCAGGTCTACGACAGCCGCGGCACCGCCGCCCTCCCCGGCGTCCCAGCGGTCCCCCTCCCGCCGTCGAGGTGGGCACCGCCCACCTCGCCCCCCGTGGGGCATGGCCCGGGCCCGGCGGCATACGAGGACAACGGCCCGGCCGCCGAGCCCTGGGAGCCGGACGTCTTCGACGAGGACGGGCTCGCCGGCGACGGGCGCCACGAGGACCACGAGCCTGACGGACAGGCGGACTACGACCAGGCGGGCTACGAGCACGAGGCCTACACGGTGCGCCGAGGCGACCCGCGGATCGGGCTGTCCTCGCGCACCGGCCTCCTTCTCGCCCTGACGGCCGCGTGGCTCGGTCTCGCCGCCGCCTGGCCCGGCGTCGCGGTCGTCGCCCTCGTGGCCTGGGCGTGCCTCGCGCGCACGGCGGACCGGGTCGTGACCGGGCTCGTCCTGCGCCGCCACGTCCACGGGGTGCGCCGCACGGACCTCGCCTCCGCGGTGCTGCTCGCACCCTGGCATCTCGTGCTCGCCGGGGTGGCCACCGCTCTCAGCGTGCTCCTCGCGGCCGGGGTGGCCCTTGGCGGGGTGGCGCTGTCGACGGCGATCCTGGCGGCCGTGCGCGGGGAGGCGCCGCTGGCGGGCAGCCCGCTCACCCTCGCCGCGGGAGGCGCAGCCGGCCTGCTCACGTTGTGGTGCGGGCCCGGCTGCGTGTCGCTGCGGCGGGGATCCCGATCCATGGTGCGCGGGCTCGTGCCCGAGGGGACCGGCTCGCGGGTCGTCTCCGCACTCCTCGTGACGGGTGGCGCCGTGGTGGCGTGGCTCGCCACGAGTCGGGGAGCGAGCTTCTCGTGGACGCCCTTTGCCGGCGCGCCGTTCGGCTGGTGAGTCGGCGGCCGACCTCAAGGTAACGCCACGGTCAAGGACCGGTAACGAAAAGGCATCTCGATCGGCTTGTGCGGCAGGCCCGCGTCCCGTACCGTCATTCCTCAGTGGCTCCCGCCTGGATCGGGCCGACGATGGTCTCCGGGCGAGAGCCCTTGTGCGCCTGGTTCGCGGGCGCTGCAGCAGGACAACTCCACATTGCACCAGCACCCATTGAACCGGTCCCTGCGCGCGCCGAGCCTCGCCAGCCAGGGACATTGCCCGGACCTTCCGGGCCGGGCGAGGACGGGGGACCCAGATGACCCGCACGAGCGGGCCAGGGGGTGAGGTCGCGAGAGCGACGGGGCACCTGACAGCCCCAACCCGACAGCTAACCCCGCAGGCGCACGTCAGGAAGGAAACCACTGTGCACTACCAGCCCAAGCACGCTGCCCCCAAGAGCGTCTCCGTCAAGAAGCGCTTCGCCGGGGTCGGCATCGCCGGTGCCGCGACCGTCTTCGCGGGGATCGCCACGGCCAACAGCGCCTCCGCCGCCTCCGTCTGGGACCGAGTCGCCGCGTGCGAGTCCGGCGGCAACTGGCACATCAACACCGGCAACGGCTTCTACGGCGGCCTGCAGTTCACCCGCAGCACGTGGCTCGCCTACGGCGGCGGGGCCTACGCCTCTCGCGCCGACTTTGCCAGCCGCGAGCAGCAGATCGCCGTCGCGCAGCGCACCCTGGCCGGCCAGGGCCCCGGCGCGTGGCCCGTCTGCTCGGCCCGCGCGGGCCTCAGCCGCTCCAACGGCGGCGCCAGCGCCGGCGTCACCACCTCGCGCTCCACGCAGCGCACTGCGGTTGCCCCGAAGCGGGTCTCCAACCCCGCGCCGGCGAAGCGGGCCACCCCCCAGCGCGCGACGGTCAAGCGGTCGACCGCGGCGCACACCCACGTCGCGCACAAGGCCGCGACGCGAGTCAACGCTTCGGCGCCCCGCGTCAGCACCGCCACCGGTGCCCGCGTGACGGTCGTGGCCGGCGACAGCCTGTCGAAGCTCGCCCAGAAGTACCACGTCAAGGGTGGCTGGCAGGCGCTGTTCGCGGCCAACCGGGGCACGGTCTCCAACCCCGACCTCATCTTCGTCGGTCAGGTCCTGCGCCTGCCCTGAGCATGAGTCGCTGATGGCCCCGTGAGGTTCTCCTCGCGGGGCCATCGTCTTTTCCGTATGCCGTTCGCCTCGGTTACGCTGGCGCGGACCCGGCGGCGTGCGGCGCGGGTCGCTGCTGGCGTGGCGCAATCGGTAGCGCACCTGTCTTGTAAACAGGTGGTTAGGGGTTCGAGTCCCCTCGCCAGCTCAGACGCATGACCTGCAGAAATGGCCTCTCACCTGCGGTTATGCCGTCGGGCGGGCTTCCGTGACCCCGAGTCAGAAGCGGACACAACTCGGCACCGATGTACCCTCCAATCTCACGGCGAGAGCACGACGGGGGAGGGTCGCAAATGGTGCAGAAGCTCAAGGGGGGTATCCCGGTCCCGTCGGTGACCACCGATCGTTTGGTGCCCTGCCTGGCGCAGTCGACCGGAGACGGGCCGGAAACCTCACCGCCGCAAGGGGATTTGGTGATCGACCCGCTCGTATCCGCTGCCGTGGACCAGGGCGATGACACCGTCGAAAGCGGCCCGCTCCCCGACCCGGCGCCGATGGCAGCCCATGGGGTGAGCCGGGTCGTACTCGGGCGGTCGGCGGCGCCGCTCAGCGCGGCGAACTCGACCCCCAAGGGTTCGATTAGGGATGCTGGCAGCAGGGGCACGGGCCCTGCACGGGTGGTTGTCCGGACGTCGATGAACAGCGACGTCAACCGGCCATTCAGCGGACGCCCACCTTGCAGTCCGGTGCTCGCGGATCCCCAGCACGCGGGGACGTCTTGGGAGCAGTGGCTGGCGGGTGCAAGCGCGTCCGTGCTTCGAGGGAGTCACACTCGGGCGATCCCTGATGCTCGCGCGACGCTATAGGTCTAGCAGTAGCGCCAGTGTCTCGCGGACCTCGTTGAGGACGACGGGGCCGACATTGCCGGTGCGCTCCTGAATTCGAGTTGTGGCCACGGAGCGCACGTGCTGGCACTGCGCCGAGGAACGCGCCACAAGGCGGTTGCCCTCATCGGGGTCGATCAGGACCTCGGTGCTGCTCGTGCGCATCGTCCGGGTAACCGGCACGACCTGGACGACGTTGGGTCCGCCCCTAAGAATCCGGGCGGCTGTCACCACGATGGCCGGGCGACGGGGTCCGGCCTCGCTGCCGGCGGGCATGCCGAGGTCGAGTTCGACGACGTCACCCGGCGTCAGCATCGAGCCACGCCGTCTCATCCTCGGTGAGCTCTGCCGCGAGGTCCCGTGCCATGGCGTCCTGGCGGAGTGCGCGGATGGCCTTGCTCACCGTCTCATCGATCGTTTCGTGGCGTTCGGCCGCCAAGCGCGTCACCCGCGCATGAGTCTCCCTGCTGATGCGGATCGTCGTTGTCTCGGCCACCACACAACGATACTCGCGTAGACAGAGTCGTCTACATTTGCCGCGACGACCGGGCATCCCCCAAGCCCGGCCCGCGGGGGAAAGGGTCAGTGTCGGCGACGCCCATGACGAATGGTGGCTGTGGGTCGCAGTCGCTGACGCCAAACCAATGGCATGCTGATCCGGCGCATGACCGCCGGGGGCGCCCGGCGCCAATCAGTAGCTTGCGTCGAAGGCCGCAACGACCCGCTGAGGGATGCGTCCTCGCGCTGGCACCGCGTGCCCGTTGCTGTGCGCCCAGGCCCGAATCTCTGCGTTGCGCGAGTGTCCGGCGGACGGGATGGTGACGCGCTTTCGGCCGGTGTGGCCTCGCGTCCCGGCCGGACGAGCCGCTGTTGTGTAGCGCCTCAGCGCTTCCCGAAGCGCGGCTGCGTTCCTTTCCGACAGGTCAATCTCGTAGTTGGTGCCGTCGATCGCGAAGCTGACGGGCTCCGACGCCTCGGTTCCGTCGAGGTCGTCGATCAGGGTGACGATCTTCTGCTGGGCCATGGCGCGATGGTACGCGGGCAGTGGCTAGGGCGGCCCGACTGGCCGCGATGTGACGCAGCTTGTCTCTTGCGGATGTCGAGCCACCCTGTGGGTCAGGCCGGCGTGATGCGCAGGACGACACGTGCAGGCGTCCCACGGCGGACGACACGCTCGAGGAACATGAAGAGCCGGTACTCGAGCCCGTACTTGCCCCGCAGCAGCGCCCTCACCCGATCCACCACCGTGACGTCCCTGACGAGCTCGGCCACGGCATCGACGGCAGGGGCGTTGCTCGCGACCCGGCCGCGACGATCACACGGCCTGAGACTCACCCGGGGATCAAGGCGCAGGCGCTTGAGCTTGCCCGTTCCCTCCGGGGTGCTGACCAGGAGCCCCTGGGCGTCCTGGACAACCCAAACGGGCGTCGAGACCGGGGTCCCCGATCTGCGATACGTCGTGAGGGAGACGAACCTCTCGTCACCGAGCTCGGCCAGGGCGGACTGGGGAAGCATGGCTCATTTCTACCGCAGGGCGCGACCGCGATGACGGCGCGGTGACGGCGCGGTGAGGGCGCGGCGCCGCGCGCGACCGGCGCCGCGCGCGACGGGCGCGCACCACCGGAGCCGGCCAGCACCACCCGGGGATATGCCCTTGGCGATCCCGATCTGCGGCATACAGGCTGAGGTACCTTGGCAGGCATCGAGGCTGCGGCTGCGGAGGTGCGGGGATGAATGCCGAGGGCAAGCGATACAGGGTCACGTGGGACGAGGCAAGCGGGATCGCACGGACGGATTGGCTCCCGGGGGCGGTGTGCGGCATAGAGGAGGCTCACGCGGTCGACGCCGAGATCAAGGCACTGGGACGGGGCAAGGTGCGCTGCCTGGTCGATCTTCGTCAGGCCGCCGGGTTCGACCGTCCCGCCCGCGAGTTCTTCATCAGCCAGAACCCCAACTACCGCGCCGTCGCGCTCGTCGCAGGCTCCGCGCCCACGCGAATGCTGGCCAACTTCTTCATCGGCCTGAAACGTGGCACGATCCCGGTGAAGATGTTCACCTCAGAGGCCGACGCAGTCGAGTGGCTGCAAGCACAGGCATGACCCCGTCCCGTCAGGCGGGCATCGACAGCGTCATCGAGCTGCTCACCAGCCTCGCCGCCGGCGACCTCGACGCCCGCGGGGCGCCCACCGGGGAGGACGAGGACCTCGACGCCGTGATCGTCGGGATCAACATGCTCGCCGAGGAGCTCAGCGCCCATCGCTCCGAGCTCGAGCAGCGTGTGCGCAGCCGCACCGTCGAGCTCGAGGCCGCCCGCAAGGAGGCCATGGAGGCCTCGCGGCTCAAGTCGGAGTTCCTGGCGACGATGAGCCATGAGATCAGGACCCCGATGAACGGCGTGGTCGGCCTCACCACCTTGCTGCTCCAGACCGAGCTGGACGACACCCAGCTGCAGTACGTCGACGGCCTGCAGCACGCCGGTGAGGCACTCCTCAACGTCATCAACGACATTCTCGACTTCTCCAAGCTCGAGGCCGGCCGGGTGGACCTCGAGCTCGTCGACCTCGACCCCCGGCTGCTGGTCGAGTCGGTGGCCGGCCTGGTCGCGCCGATGTCGTCGCGCAAGGAGCTGGAGCTCATCGCCTACTGTGCGCCCGAGGTCCCGGCTCGGCTGCTCGGCGACGAGGGGCGACTGCATCAGATCCTGCTCAACCTGGCCTCCAACGCCGTGAAGTTCACCGACAAGGGCGAGGTCGTGATCACCGTCCGGATGAGCGAGGAGGACCCAAGCCGGGTGCGGTTCCAGGTGGCGGACACGGGAATCGGCATTCCGCTGGACGCCCAGCGCAGGATGTTCGACTCCTTCACGCAGGCCGACGCCTCGACCACGCGCAAGTACGGCGGCAGCGGGCTCGGCTTGGCCATCTCGCGCAGCCTGACCGAGGCGATGGGCGGCGTCATCGGCCTCGAGAGCGAAGAAGGCGTCGGCAGCACGTTCTGGTTCGAAGTGCCCCTGCCCGTGTCGGCGACCGATCCGCCCCCGAACCCGGGCCGCGACCTGCTGCGCGGCCTGCGGGCCCTCGTCGTCGATGACAATGCCACCAACCGGCTGGTCCTCGAGTCCCAGCTCGCGCACTGGGGAATGCGGCCCGACGTCGTGGAGCACCCGCAGGCGGTCGTCGACCTGATGCGCGCGGCTCTGGCTGCTGGCGACCCCTATGCGATCACGGTGCTCGACATGTGTATGCCGCAGATCGACGGCCTCGAGCTGGCCCGCCACATCTGCGCCGACGAGACGTTGAGCGACACCCTGCTGATCATGCTGTCGTCGACCCTCGAAGTCGACCGGGACGAGTTGCGGCGCGCCGGGGTCCGGGACACGCTGAGCAAGCCGGTGCGCAGCTCGGAGCTCTTCGACCGGCTGGTCAGGCTCGTCGGCGATGCACCCATCACGGCGGCTCGGCGGATGGCGCAGACCGCAGCGACCCGCGCGGGCACGACCTCCGGACGAGTCCTGGTCGTGGAGGACAACCTGGTGAACCAAATGGTCGCGGAGGGGCTGGTCTCGCGCCTGGGCTACGAGGTGGACATCGTCGCAAACGGTGCCGAGGCGCTCGACGCCATCGCGGCCACCCCCTACGCCGCCGTGCTGATGGACTGCCACATGCCCGTGATGGACGGCTACTCTGCGACCGAGGAGATCCGGCGGCGGGAGGTCGGCGGCCCGCGGCTGCCGATCATTGCCATGACCGCCGGAGTGACGGCGGAGGAACGCGAGCGGTGCCTGACCTCCGGGATGGATGACTACGTCGCCAAACCCGTCGACCTGCCCACACTCAGGGACGTCCTGAACCGCTGGGCGCGGCCGCGCCCCGACCACGCGGACCGGACCGGCAACGAGCCGGTCGCGTCCCTCGAGGGTGACAGGTCGGCCGTCGACCCGGAGCGCCTCTCGACCTTGCGCGAGCTCGGCGCGACGGCCGGGCAGGGTCTGCTGTCGGCGCTGACCGATGCCTTCACGTCGGCCTCCCCGGACCTGCTGGCGACGATGCGCCGGATGCTGGACAGCGGCGAGGCGAGGGGGCTGCGGCGCGCTGCCCACGAGCTCGCAGGATCGGCGGCGAACATCGGTGCGGTCAGGGTCGCCGACCTCGCTCGTCAGGTCGAGACGGGCGGGCAACTGCTTGCACCCGAGCTGCTCGATCGGCTGGGGCCCGAGATCGAGCGCGCAGGCCGACTGCTGCGGGCTGCCGTCCACAACCAGTCCGACCCCGGCTGGGGCGGTCCGTCCGGCTCGGACCGAGGCCCAGCCGACTAGCCACGAAGTCGACCAGGAGCCCGCGTCGGGTTGTGCACCCGGACGACCATTGGTATGCCGCTTCCTGTGCGGTCGTGCTCGGCGGACGTGCCGTAGGCGGTGCGGCCGCCAGCAATGGTCGTCGGCGTGCTCGCGTCCTCGCCACGCGACGCTGGCCACCTGTCGAGTCCAGGCGGTGAAGCAGCCTCCCGGCTCTGGACACGGCGAGATGACCGAGAACACCGTCGAGCGGGTCGAGGCGGGCTCAACGGTGAGGTCGCCGAAGCGGCCGCCCTGCGCAACCTGTCCGCCGAGGCGATCCGCGGGTGGCCAGGGACCGCGCCAGGCGCCGGGCGAGGGCCGGCCCATCGGCATACCTGCCCTTGCCCCAGGTTCGACTCAGGACTATCGTTCCGACATATAGAAACAAGCATCCACGATGCGGAAGCACGTCCCAATGGAGGGATCACCATGTCGGCACCCAGTCCTGGCTACTCCATCACAGTGCGGGTCCAGGCGCCCGCCGCGATCGACACCACGGGAATCCTCGCGGCCGCGGTGGCCGAGGCCGGCGGGTCGCTGACCGCCCTCGACGTCGCGGAGTCCCGTGCGGACAGCCTCGTCGTCGACGTCACGTGCAACGCTGCCGACGCCGACCACGCCGACCGGATCACCGACCGGATCGCGGCGGTGCCGGGGGTCACCGTGCGCAAGGTCAGCGACCGGACGTTCCTGCTGCATCTCGGGGGCAAGCTCGAGGTCGTCCCCAAGGTCCCGCTCAAGCACCGCGACGACCTGTCACGGGCCTACACGCCCGGCGTGGCGCGGGTGTGCCTCGCGATCGCCGAGAACCCCGAAGACGCGCGGCGCCTCACCATCAAGCGCAACACCGTCGCGGTCGTCACCGACGGCTCCGCGGTCCTCGGCCTGGGCAACATCGGCCCCGCGGCAGCGCTGCCGGTCATGGAGGGCAAGGCGGCGCTCTTCAAGCAGTTCGCCGGTGTCGACGCCTGGCCGGTCTGCCTCGACACGCAGGACAGCGACGAGATCGTGGCCATCGTCAAGGCGCTCGCGCCCGTCTACGGCGGGGTGAACCTCGAGGACATCTCGGCGCCGCGCTGCTTCGAGATCGAGGCCCGGCTGCGCGAGGAGCTCGACATCCCCGTGTTCCACGACGACCAGCACGGCACCGCCATCGTCGTCCTCGCCGCCCTGACCAACGCCCTCAGGGTGGTCGACAAGCGGCTCGAGGACGTCCGCATCGTCGTGTCCGGAGTCGGTGCTGCCGGCCACGCCATCATCCGGCTGCTCGACGCCCAAGGTGCCCGCGACATCGTGGGCTGCGACCGGCACGGAGCGCTCGACCCCAACGCGCAGCACAGCGACGAGTTCCGGGGCTGGATCGCCCGCCACACCAATCCGTCCGGGGTCCAGGGCACCCTCAAGGAGGTGCTGCGCGGCGCCGACGTCTTCGTCGGCGTCTCGGGCCCGGGCCTGCTCGACGGCGACGACATCGCCACGATGGCGGTGCGGTCGGTGGTCTTCGCGCTGGCCAACCCGGATCCCGAGGTCGACCCGGTCGCCGCGAGCCGGCACGCGGGCGTGGTGGCGACGGGTCGCTCCGACTACGCCAACCAGATCAACAACGTGCTCGCCTTCCCCGGGTTCTTCCGGGGGCTGCTCGACGCGGGCGTCAGCGACATCACGAGCGAGATGATGATCGCGGCGGCGAAGGCGATCGCGGACTGCGTGCACCCCGACGAGCTCAACGCCAGCTACATCGTGCCGAGCGTCTTCGACGCTGAGGTGGCCCCGGCGGTCGCGGCCGCTGTGCGGCACGCGGCCGGCTTCCACGGGCACCCCTCCGACCCGAGTGCCGCGGCGCGCTGATGGCGCTCGACCCGGCCGCCCTCGCCGCGGAGATCGACGCCCGCCTCGCCGCGGCGGATGCCGCGCTCGCTGCCGGGTTCCCCGGCGAGCGCCCCGGGCGCCAGCCGGTGCACACCGTCTACGTCCCCGCCGACCGCTACGCCTCCGAGCTCGTGCCTCAGTGGCGCGAGGAGGCGCTCCGCGTGCTGTCACAGTACGGGGGCGAGGCCGCGCAGGTGGTCGACGCCTTCGGCCTCCCGGCGCAGCTGGCCGAAGCCGCGTACTCCCGGATGCGCGCCAAGCTCGAGGCGGAGCCGGTGGAGGACCTGCGGATCGACTTCGAGGACGGCTACGGCATCCGCGACGACGCGGAGGAGGACGACGCCGTCGACACGGCGGCATCCGCCCTGCTGCAGGCCCTCGACGCCGGCGACGCGACGCCCTTCTCGGGCATCCGCTTCAAGAGCTTCGAGGCGCCCACCCGGGCGCGTGGCCTCCGGACCCTGGCCCGGTTCGTCGCCGCCGTCACGCGCGACGGCTCGCTGCCCGAGGGGTTCGTCGTCACGCTGCCCAAGGTGACCTCCGTCGACCAGGTCGAGGCCATGGTGCTCGCCTGCCAGCGGATCGAAAGCGGGGTGGGCCTCGCACCCGGGGCGATCGGCTTCGAGATCCAGGTCGAGACGCCGCAGGCCATCTGCGGCCCGGACGGCACCGCGCTCGTCGCGCGCATGGTGCATGCCTCCGCAGGACGGTGCACCGCCTTGCACTACGGGACCTACGACTACTCCGCGTCGTGCGGCATCGCGGCGGCATACCAGTCGATGGAGCACCCGGCGGCCGACCACGCCAAGGCGGTCATGCAGGTGGCGGCGGCGGGCACCGGGGTGCGCCTGTCGGACGGCTCGACGAACGTCCTGCCGGTGGGCGACGCCGACCAGGTCCGCGCGGCCTGGCGGCTGCATGCCCGGCTCGTGCGACGCTCGCTCGAGCGCGGCTACTACCAGGGGTGGGACCTGCACCCGGCCCAGCTGCCCAGCCGCTACCTGGCCACCTACGCCTTCTATCGCGAGGGCCTGTCCGCCGCCGCCGAGCGCCTGCGCAACTACGTCGGACAGGTCGAGTCCGCAGTCATGGACGAGCCGGCGACGGCCCGCGCCCTGTCCGACTTCATCGTGCGCGGGCTCGACTGCGGCGCCACCGACGAGGCCGAGGTGCACGGCCTGACCGGCCTCGACCGCGCGGCGGTCGACCGCCTCGCCAAGCGGTAAGGGGCGCCCAGATATATGCCGGGTGCCTGGGTCCGGGCCGTTGACCGGGCTCCGACCGACACCTATGCTCTCACTAATCGGAAATTAGATTCCACGATGCGATAGACCGAAGGGAACCCGCGATGACCGACCACGGCCTGCGCTACGAGGTGAACTGCTCCATCCTCTTCACGGAGCTGCCGCTGCTCGAGCGTCCGGCTGCCGCCAAGGCGGCCGGATTCGACGCGGTCGAGTTCTGGTGGCCCTGGCCGGACCAGCCGGTCCCGGCCGACCGTGACGTCGACGCCTTCGTGGCGGCGATCGAGGACGCGGGGGTGCGGCTCGTCGGGCTGAACTTCTTCGCGGGCGACCTCGCGGGCCCGGACTGCGGCGTCCTGTCGGTCCCCGACCGGGTCGAGCAGTTCCACGACAACGTCGACGTCACCGTCGGCATCGGGCAGCGGCTGGGCACGCGCGCGTTCAACGCCCTCTTCGGCAACCGGGTCGACGGGGTCGCGCCGGAGGCGCAGGACGCCCTCGGCCGCGAGTCCATCGCCGTCGCCGCCAAGGCCGCCGACCGGATCGGCGCCACCGTCCTGGTCGAGGCGGTGAGCGGCCCCAAGCCGTACCCGCTGCGCACGGCAGCCCAGGCCGTCGCCGTTGTCGACGACGTGCGCGCGGCGGGCGCCGGCAACGTCGGCTTCCTCCTCGACCTCTACCACCTCGCCGCCAACGGCGACGACCTCGACGCCGCGATCGCGCACTACGCCGACCGCACGGCGCACGTCCAGCTCGCCGACGCCCCGGGCCGCGGCGAGCCCGGCACGGGCTCCCTCGACCTCCAGCGCCACCTTGGCGACCTCGCACGCAGCGGGTATGCCGGCTGGGTGGGGCTGGAATACAAGCCCACCACCGCGACCACGCCCGACAGCTTCGGCTGGCTGCCGCTCGAGCGCCGTTCGGCCGGCTGACCGACCCGCCCACGACCCCCACAGGAGAACGCAGATGAGCACCATCGCCTTCATCGGCCTCGGCATCATGGGCAGCCCCATGGCGGTCCACCTCCAGCAGGCCGGCCACACGGTCGTCGGGTTCAACCCGTCGCCGGAGAAGACCAGGCCGCTCGTCGAGGCCGGAGGCACCGCCGCGGGCTCGGTGGCCGAGGCGGTCCGTGACGCTGACGTGGTGGCCGTCATGGTCCCCGACAGCCCCGACGTGCAGGACGTCCTCACGGGCGAGGACGGGGTCTTCGCCAGCGCCAAGGAGGGCACGCTCGTCATCGACTTCTCGAGCATCCGCCCGGACGTCACCGTGGAGCTCGCCCGGGCCGGCAGGGACAAGGGCTTCCGACTCCTCGACGCCCCGGTCTCCGGGGGAGAGGCCGGGGCCAAGAACGCAGCGCTCTCGATCATGGTCGGTGGCGAGGCGGCCGACTTCGAGGCGGCCAAGGAGATCTTCGACGCCGTCGGCAAGACCGTGGTCCACGTCGGGGGCAACGGCGCCGGACAGACCGTCAAGGCCGCCAACCAGCTCATCGTCGCCGCCAACATCCAGGCGCTCGCCGAGGCGGTCGTCTTCCTCGACGCCTACGGCGTCGACCTCGAGGCAGCCCTCGACGTGCTCGGCGGCGGTCTGGCGGGCTCCAAGGTCCTGGAGCAGAAGCGCGCCAACATGGCGAACCACGAGTTCACGCCCGGGTTCCGCATCGACCTGCACCACAAGGACCTCGGCATCGTCACCTCCGCCGCCCGCGAGGCGGGCGTCGTCGTGCCGCTCGGCGCCCTCGTCGCGCAGCTGATGGCCTCCGCGCGCGCGAACGGCGACGGCGGCCTCGACCACTCGGGGCTGCTGCGCGGCGTCGAGCGCCTCTCCGGCCGCCTGGCCGACTGACCGTCGCCGACTGACCGTCGCCGACTGACCGCCGCCGACGACCTCCCGGCCGACCGGCATACCGAACCACGAAGGACCAGGAGCACCACCATGGCACGCATGACCGCGGCCCAGGCGGCCGTCGAGATCCTCAAGAGGGAAGGGGTGACCCACGTCTTCGGCCTGCCCGGGGCGGCGATCAACCCGTTCTACAAGGCGATGAAGGTGGGCGGCGGCCTGCACCACACCCTCGCGCGGCACGTCGAGGGCGCCTCACACATGGCCGAGGGGTACACCCGCGCCAAGGCGGGCAACATCGGTGTGTGCATCGGCACGAGCGGGCCCGCCGGCACCGACATGATCACCGGGCTCTACTCGGCCACCGCCGACTCGATCCCGATCCTGTGCATCACCGGGCAGGCGCCGGTGGCCAAGCTGCACAAGGAGGACTTCCAGGCCGTCGACATCGCCTCGATCGCCAAGCCCCTGACCAAGATGGCAGTCACCGTGCTCGAGCCGGCCCAGGTGCCCGGCACGTTCCAGCAGGCGTTCCACCTCATGCGCTCCGGGCGCCCGGGACCGGTCCTCATCGACCTGCCGATCGACGTGCAGCAGGCGGAGATCGAGTTCGACGTGGCGACCTACGAGCCGCTGCCGGTCTACAAGCCGCTTGCCACGCGCGCGCAGGTGGACAAGGCGCTCGACATGCTGGAGGCCAGCGAGCGGCCGCTCCTCGTCAGCGGCGGAGGGGTCATCAACGCCGACGCGGCGGACCTGCTCGTCGAGTTCGCGGAGATCACAGGGGTCCCCGTCGTCCCGACGCTCATGGGCTGGGGCACGATCCCTGACGACCACGAGCTCAACGCCGGCATGGTGGGCCTGCAGACGAGCCACCGCTACGGCAACGCGACGATGCTCGAGTCGGACTTCGTCCTCGGCATCGGCAACCGCTGGGCCAACCGGCACACCGGCGACCTCGAGACCTACACGCGCGGCCGCACGTTCGTGCACGTCGACGTCGAGCCGACCCAGGTCGGACGGGTCTTCGCCCCCGACTTCGGCATCGTCTCCGACGCCAAGGCCGCACTGCAGCTGTTCGTCGAGGTCGCCCGGGAGCGCCGCGAGGCGGGCCGGCTCCCGCGCCGGGAGCACTGGGCCGAGTCGTGCCGCGAGCGCAAGCGGACGATGTGGCGCAAGACCAACTTCGACGTCACACCGGTGAAGCCGCAGCGGGTCTACCAGGAGATGAACCGCGTCTTCGGCAAGGACGTGCGCTACGTCTCGACCATCGGTCTGTCCCAGATCCAGGCGGCCCAGCTGCTCCACGTCTACAAGCCGCGGCACTGGATCAACGCCGGCCAGGCCGGTCCGCTCGGCTGGACCCTGCCGGCGGCGCTGGGCGTGGCCACCGCTGACCCCGACTCGACGGTCGTCGCCCTCTCCGGAGACTACGACTTCCAGTTCATGGTCGAGGAGCTCGCCGTCGGAGCGCAGTTCAACATCCCCTACGTCCACGTCGTCGTGAACAACGCCTACCTCGGGCTGATCCGCCAGGCCCAGCGCACGTTCGACATGGACTACTGCGTCCAGCTGTCGTTCGAGAACGTCAACGCGCCCGAGCTCGGCGGCTACGGTGTCGACCACATCAAGGTGGCAGAAGGCTTGGGCTGCAAGGCGATCCGCGTGACCGACCCCGAGGAGATCTACCCCGCACTGGAGAAGGCCAAGAGCCTCACCCAGGAGTACCGCGTCCCAGTGGTGGTCGAGGTCATCCTCGAGCGCGTCACCAACGTCTCCATGGGCCTGTCCATCGACGCCATCTCGGAGTTCGAGGAGCTGGCCGAGGGCGGGCACGACGCCCCCACCGCGCTGTTCGCCAACGTGGACTAGGTCGTCGACATGACCCGAGTCCTGCTCGCCCCCGACAAGTTCAAGGGGACGCTCACCGCCGCAGAGGTGGCCGCTCACCTCACGACGGGCCTGCGGTCCGTCCTGCCCGACGTGGACGTGCGGGTCGTGCCCGTCGCCGACGGCGGTGACGGGACGCTGGCCGCCGCGCAGGCGGCCGGGTTCACCCGCATGCCCGTCACCGCGACGGGTCCGACGGGCCTGCCGCACGAATCGGCCTTCGGCCAGCGCGGCACCGAGGCGGTGGTCGAGCTCGCCGAGGTCTCCGGCCTGGCGCAGCTGCCCGACGGTCACCCCCAGCCGTTGACGGCAACGAGCCGTGGCACCGGAGAGCTCGTCGCCGCTGCCCTCGACTCGGGGGCCCGGCGCATCGTCGTGGGCATCGGCGGCAGCGCGTGCACCGACGGGGGCGCGGGCCTGCTCCAGGCGCTCGGGGCGAGGATCACGACGGCCTCGGGCGAGCCGGTCGGGCCCGGCGGGGCCGGTCTGGCCCAGGCCGCTCGGCTGGACCTCGACGGCCTGCACCCGGCCCTCGCCGACGCGGAGCTCGTCGTGGCGTGCGACGTCGACAACCCGCTGACCGGAGCACGCGGGGCCGCGGCCGTCTACGGCCCGCAGAAGGGGGCGGCCCCGCAGGACGTCGAGGCGCTCGACCGCGCGCTCGCCCGCTGGGCCGACCTCGTGGCCGCCGCGACCGGCGAGGACCACCGCGACGACCCGGGCGCGGGAGCGGCGGGCGGCGTGGGCTTCGGCCTCGTCGCGGTGCTCGGGGCGCGGACCCGGCCCGGGGCCGACCTCGTCTTCGAGCTGACGGGCCTGCACGACGCCCTCGCCGAAGCGGACCTCGTCGTCACCGGCGAGGGCTCCCTCGACGCGCAGACCCTGCACGGCAAGGCCCCCGCCGCGGTCGCCGCGGCGGCCCGAGACAGGGACCTCCCCGTCGTCGCGGTCGCGGGTCGGGTCGCCCTGACCGCCGGTGAGCTCGCCGCCGCCGGCGTGGGCGCGGCATACGCGCTGGTCGACGAGGCGGGCGATCCCCGGGAGCCCTTCGAGGCCCCGGGACCGCTGCTGGAGCGGATCGGCGCGCGCATCGCGCGCGAGCACCTCGGGGCCGGCTGCTGACCCGCTACCGGGGGCGATGAGCGACGGACTACGGTCAATGACAGTCGGGACGAGGAAGGGCACGCACATGGCGCCTGAGGTGGTCATCCGCGCACCACGAGCGGTCGTGGGCGGCGTCGAGACCGGTGCGACGGTGTCCGTCGTCGGCGGGCGCATCGCCGCGGTCGGTCCCTTCGACGCCGACGTCGAGCTCGCCCACGACGCAGAGGTCGTCGAGCTCGCCGAGGACGAGGTGCTGCTCCCCGGCCTGGTGGACACGCACGTGCACGTCAACGAGCCCGGCCGCACCGACTGGGAGGGCTTCGCCAGCGCCACCCGAGCCGCGGCCGCAGGTGGTGTCACGACGATCGTCGACATGCCCCTCAACAGCATCCCACCGACGGTCACCGTCGCGGCGCTCGAGCAGAAGCGGGCCGTCGCGCGGGACCAGGCCTACGTCGACGTGGGCTTCTGGGGCGGCGCCATCCCCGACAACCTGGAGGAGCTGCGGCCCCTCCACGAGGCAGGCGTCTTCGGGTTCAAGTGCTTCCTGCTCCACTCCGGTGTCGACGAGTTCCCACACCTGTCGCCCCCGCAGCTGCGCGAGGCGCTCGCCGAGGCGGCCACCTTCGGGGGCATGGTCATCGTCCACGCCGAGGACGCCGAGACCATCGACAGCGCGCCCGAGCCCAAGGGCCGTGGGTATGCCGGCTTCCTCGGGTCGCGCCCCAAGGAGGCCGAGGAGCGGGCCATCGGCCTCGTCGTGGACGCCGCCCGTGAGACCGGGGCCCGGGCGCACATCCTGCACCTGTCGGACGCCGATGCGCTGCCGCTCATCGCGCGCGCCCGGGCCGAGGGGGTGCGGCTGTCGGTGGAGACCTGCCCGCACTACCTGACCCTCGAGGCCGAGGAGATCCCTGACGGGGCAACGCAGTTCAAGTGCTGCCCGCCGATCAGGGAGCACGCCAACCGCGACCGGCTGTGGGCGGGGCTGGCTGACGGCACCATCGCGACCATCGTCTCGGACCACTCGCCGTGCACAGCGGACCTCAAGCGTCTCGACTCCGGGGACTTCGGGCAGGCCTGGGGCGGGATCGCCGGCCTGCAGCTCGGGCTGCCGGCGATCTGGACCGAGGCCAGGCAGCGCGGCCACACCCTCGCCGACGTCGTGCGCTGGATGGCGCAGGGACCGGCGGACCAGGTGGGGCTGGCCGACCGCGGGCGGATCGCCGTCGGCGCCACCGCCGACCTGGTCGCCTTCGCGCCGGAGGAGTCGTTCCGCGTGGACGTCGCCTCGCTGCACCACAAGAACCCGGTGTCCGCGTATGCCGGCCGCACCCTCACCGGGGTGGTGCGCCGCACGTGGCTGGCCGGCATACCGATCGACGTCGACGCGGCCCCGCGCGGACGGCTCCTGAGGAGAGGACAGCCATGACGACCCCTCGCTACTCCACCCCCGTCGGCGGGCTGCCGGCCCAGACGGACCTCACGACCGACCGCGCGGTCTTCACCGAGGCGTATGCCGTGCTGCCCCGCGGAACGATGCGCGACATCGTCACCAGCAGCCTGCCGTTCTGGGACGACACCCGGCTGTGGGTCATCGCGCGTCCTCTCTCCGGCTTCGCCGAGACGTTCTCGCAGTACATCGTCGAGGTCTCGCCGGGCGGTGGGTCGGACCGGCCGGAGCTCGACCCCGCCGCGGAGGGCGTCCTCTTCGTGGTCCGGGGCTCGCTCGTCGTGACCATCGACGGCTCGGCCCACGAGCTCACTGCCGGCGGCTACGCCTTCGTGCCGCCGGGCACCGACTGGCGGGTGCGCAACACGAGCGGCGCCGTCGCGACGTTCCACTGGGTGCGCAAGGCCTACGAACGCGTCGAGGGCATCGACGTCCCGGAGCCCTTCGTCACCAACGAGGTCGACGTGCCGGGCGGCGAGATGCCCGGGACGGACGGGCGGTGGACGACGCAGCGCTTCGTCGACCCGCTCGACGTGCGCCACGACATGCACGTCAACATCGTCAACTTCGAGCCCGGCGGCGTGATCCCCTTCCCGGAGACGCACGTCATGGAGCACGGCCTCTACGTGCTCGAGGGCAAGGCGGTCTACCTGCTCAACAACGACTGGGTCGAGGTCCAGGAGGGCGACTTCCTGTGGCTGCGCGCCTTCTGCCCGCAGGCCTGCTACGCCGGCGGGCCCGGACGGTTCCGCTACCTGCTCTACAAGGACGTCAACCGCCACGCCAAGCTCAGCCGCCAGCTCGTGTAGCCCCTGACCAGGGGACGCTGGGCAGGGCATGATGAAGGCGTTCCCACCAGCACGCGGACGGGAGTGCCCATGACGCAGCCACGCCGGCAGTCGGGCATCGTGAGCCTGCTCGTGCGACAGAAGGACTACGTCTCGGGCCCCGAGGTGCTGACCGAGCTGCGTCGCGTCATCGCGTCCGGGGCCGTCCCGCCAGGGAGCCCGATCCCGCTCGACGACGTGGCCGCGTTCTTCGGGGTGAGCCTCATCCCGGTCCGCGAAGCGCTGAAGACCCTGCTCGGCGAGGGCCTGCTCGCGCACCAGCCGCGGCTCGGCTACACCGTGACGGCGCTCTCGGCAGCCGAGCTCCACGAGCTCTACGTCGTGCGCGGGGCGCTCGAGGCCGCGGCCCTCGACGGCGCGGTGCGCCAGGCCACGGCCGTCGACCATGCCCGCGCGCGGGCGGTCCACGAGCGCCTCGCTGCCTGCCTGTCGGCAGGCGACATCGTCGGCTTCCAGCGCGCCAGCCGAGACTTCCACGAGGCGCTCCTCGCCTCGTGCCGTATGCCGCGGCTGCTGCACATGCTCGACATCGCGTGGAACCTCACCGAGCCGGTCCAGACCATGATGCGGGTGACCGACGAGGAGCGCCTCCAGATGCAGGTGGACCACCAGGAGATGCTGGAGGCCTTCGTCGCCGGTGACGCGGCCAGCCTCAGGAGCGCGGCAGAGGCGCACCACGACCGCCTCACCGCCTGCATCGCGCGCATCGGCGACGCCTGATGCTGCAGACACTGTGAAACACCCAGGCAATGTGAAACACCCTGGCACTGTGAAACACCCTGGATATACGCGGATATACGATTGGAAACCTTTCTCGGGCAGGGTGCTGGCTTCTAGCGTTTTCTCCACGACCAGTCCGCGGGACACCGCGGCGGGACAAAGGAGTCCGATGAGCACCACCAAGACCGAGTATTTCGAGGACGAGACCGCCGCCGCCGAAGCCGGCTACGCCACGCACCACGGCGAGCACGACCACGGGGCAGGGACCGGGCTGATCAAGTCGTCCTACGACCACCGCCTCACCAACGAGGACCTCGCGCCGCTCAAGGAGCAGACGTGGTCCTGGTACAACATCTTCGCCTTCTGGATGTCGGACGTGCACAGCGTCGGCGGCTACATCACCGCGGGCAGCCTCTTCGCGCTGGGCCTGACGAGCTGGCAGGTCTTCATCTGCCTCATCGTCGGCATCACCATCGTGCTGTTCTTCTGCAACCTCGTCGCCAAGCCGAGCCAGCGCACCGGCGTGCCATATCCCGTCATCTGCCGCTCGGTCTTCGGCGTGCTCGGGGCCAACATCCCGGCCATCATCCGCGGCCTCATCGCGGTGGCGTGGTACGGCATCCAGACCTACCTGGCCTCCGCGTCCCTCGACATCCTCCTCGTGCGGATGTTCCCGGGCCTCGCCCCGTATGCCGACGTCACCCAGCACGGCATGCTGGGACTGTCCACCCTGGGGTACTTCACGTTCGCCGCCCTCTGGGTCGCCCAGGCAGCCGTCTTCTGGACCGGCATGAACACCATCCGCAAGTTCATCGACTTCGCGGGCCCCGCCGTCTACGTCGTCATGGTGGCGCTGTGCGTCTACCTGCTCGCCAAGGCCGGCTGGCAGGTCGACCTCAACCTCTCGGACCGCTCCCTGAGCGGCACCCAGGTGTTCACCACCATGCTCGCCGCCACGGCGCTGGTCGTGTCGTACTTCTCCGGGCCGATGCTCAACTTCGGTGACTTCTCGCGCTACGGCAAGACCTTCGAGGCCGTCAAGAAGGGCAACTTCTGGGGCCTGCCGGTGAACTTCCTCTTCTTCTCGCTGCTCACCGTCCTCACGGCGGCAGCCACGCTGCCCGTCTACGGCAAGCTCATCACCGACCCGGTCGAGACCGTCGGCCACATCGACAACACGTTCGCGCTCGTGCTCGCCGCCCTGACCTTCACGACGGCGACGATCGGCATCAACATCGTCGCGAACTTCGTCTCGCCCGCCTTCGACTTCTCCAACGTCAGCCCACAGAAGATCAGCTGGCGCATGGGCGGCATGATCGCGGCCGTCGGGTCGGTGCTGCTCACCCCGTGGAACCTCTACAACAACCCCGCGACGATCCACTACACGCTGGACACGCTGGGCGCCTTCATCGGCCCGCTCTTCGGGGTGCTCATCTCGCACTACTACGTCGTGCACAAGCAGCGGGTGTGCGTCGACGACCTGTTCACCCTCGACGAGTCCGGCGCCTACCACTACACGCGCGGCTACAACCCAGCGGCGATCTACGCCACCGTCATCGCCGCCCTCGCGGCCGTGGCCTGCGTCTTCGTCCCCGGCATCAACCGATTCACCGACTACAGCTGGTTCATCGGCTGCGGCGTCGGCTTCACGGCATACAGCCTCATCGCCCCCCGCCTCGGCGTCAGCGTGCGCCAGCTGACCGACAAGCTCGTCCGGCAGTGACCACCATGCCCATCCGGATCACGGTCATCAACCCGAACACGACGCAGTCCATGACGGACCTCATCGAGGCCGAGGCCCGTCGCCTCGCCGGCCCTGACACGGTGGTCACCGGCCGCACCCCGTCCATGGGGCCGGCGTCGATCGAGAGCCACTACGACGAGGCGCTCGCCGTGCCGGGGCTGCTCGAGATCATCCGGGAGGACGACGAGGCGGACGCGTTCGTCCTCGCCTGCTTCGGGGACCCGGGTCTGGACGCCGCCCGCGAGGCGGCGTCCAGGCCGGTCGTCGGCATCGCGGAGGCGGCGATGAAGGTCGCGTCCCTGCTCGGCCGCAGCTTCAGCGTCGTGACGACGATGAGCCGCACCGTGGGCCGCGCCTGGGACCTCACCCGCACCTACGGGCTCGAACGCCAGTGTGCGGGAGTGCACGCCTGTGACATCCCCGTCCTCGAGCTCGACGAGGACCGCGACCACACGTATGCCGTGATCCTGTCCTTCGCCAAGGCCGCGCTGGCCGAGGACGGCAGCGACGCCATCGTGCTCGGGTGCGCGGGGATGGCCGGGCTGCCGGAGCTGCTCACCGAGCAGCTCGGCGTGCCGGTCGTCGACGGCGTGGCGGCCGGGACGGTCCTCGCGGAGGGGCTCGTCCGGCTGAGGCTGCGGCCCTCGACGACCGGCGAGCTCGCGCCGCCGCCGGCCAAGGCCTACACGGGCGCGCTGCGGTCCTTCGGCCGCATCCCCTAGTCGCCCCGGGCGGCATACGGCTCGTCCGCGATCAGGATCATCGGGGCTGGGCCGTCATCGGGACGGGCGCGGGATCAACTGGCGGATCAACAGGCATGTGGCGTCGCCCTGGCGACCCCAAACGCCAGTTGATCCGCCAGTTGACCGGGTGTCACGCTGCGGAAACCCGCGTCCGCACTACACTAGTTCCATGATGCGAAAAGCTTCTCTCATCAGTATGGCGGGGAGAAGAACATGAAGGCGGAGGCGCCCGCCCCGAGATCCGGAGGCGTGCAGTCGCTCGAGCGGGCGTTTGCCATCCTTGAGAGGATGGCGGACGCTGGCGGCGTCATCAGCCTCTCCCAGCTCGCGACCGACGCGAGCCTGCCCCTGCCGACGATCCACCGGCTCGTGCGGACCCTCGTCGACCTGGGCTACGTGCGTCAGGAGGCCTCGCGGCAGTACTCCCTCGGGCCACGCCTCATCCGCCTCGGGGAGACGACCTCGCGGATGCTCGGCCGGTGGGCACGCCCGCACATGGAGCGGCTGGCGCAGGAGCTCGGCGAGTCGGTGAACCTCGCGATGCTCGACGGCGACCAGGTGGTCTACGTCGGCCAGGTGATGGCGTCGCAGAACTCCATGCGGATGTTCACCGAGGTGGGGCGCCGTGCCCTGCCGCACTCGACCGGAGTCGGAAAGGCCATCATGGCCCAGCTCGACCCGGCGGAGGTGCGAGGTCTGCTCGCCCGGACCGGCATGCCCGCGCGCACCGAGCACACCATCACGTCCCCCGACGAGTTCGCCTTGGAGCTCGAGCGCACGCGGCAGCGCGGCTACGCCCTCGACGAGGGTGAGCAGGAGGTCGGTGTGCGCTGCGTCGCGGTGGCCGTGCCAGATGCGCCGCAGCGACTCGCGCTGTCGGTGTCGGGGCCGCTGCCGCGCATGACGGACGACTTCGTCGCCAGCGCGTCCGGTCCGCTGCACCGCACGGCGCGCGCCATCGCGGCGGAGATGCGGGGCGCCCGCCCCTAGGCCACGACCCGAAGATCGACCGAACGGTCGATGTGCGCGCGTCCAGGTCCTCCCTACGGTGGCGTCGAAGGAACCAACCGGCAGGAGGAACAGCCATGACCAACACCACCGCGCAGAGCGCCGACGTCATCGCGGTCCGCTCAGGGTTCGAGGCGATCGCAAGGGGTGACCTCGCCGGCTTCGGCGAGATGTTCCACCCCGACGCCACCTGGAACCACCGCAACGACGACCGGCTGGGCGGCGTGCACGCCGGCCGGGACGGGATCCTCGCCTTCATCGGCGAGTCCGTCCAGCTGACGGCCGGGACGCTGCGCCCCGTACCGCGCGTCTTCATGACCGACGGCGAGGGGCACGTCGCCGTGCTCACGCAGGTCAGCGGCACCAGGCCGGACGGCCGGTCGTTCGACAACCCGCAGATGCTGCTCTTCCGGGTCGTGGACGGCAGGGTGCGCAGCGTCGACCAGTTCGTCGGCGACCCGGTCGCCGTGAAGGCCTTCTGGGCCTGAGCCGGCCGCGGTGCGACGTCCCGCGAGGAGCCCCCTGTGCACCCGGACGACCATTGGTCGGCGACACCTCGGGCGACCGTGCTCAGCTGAGGTGCCGCGGGCGCGGTGAGGGGGACCAATGGTCGTCGGTGTGCACAGGTCGGGGGCACCGAAGGCCCAGCCGGCCGGGCCAACGCTGCAAACCGCTGGGCCCGGCCGGTCGGGGGAGGGGATCAGTCGTGGGACTTGCCGTTCCAGCTGATCTCCCACGTGACGTTGTCGCCGTGCTGCTGCGTCCAGAAGGTGCGCCACCTGGCCGACAGGGGCCGCGGCTCCTTGGCGCCGAGGAGACCGGCGGGGGTGGGGTCGCCGTCGGAGACGTGGATTCCGGTGATCTCGTTGTCGCCGTCGTTGTAGGATGGCCCGCTCATCGAGTCGAAGGTCGCAGAGGCGTCGCGCCCCTCCGCGAGCCAGCGCGTCGGTCGCGGTGCAGACGCCGCGCCCTTGTCGTCGTGCTTCTCTTGCCGCTCGCTCTCCGCGAGGCGGTAGAGGTAGCCCGAGTCGAGGGCATTGCGCTGCTCGTGCAGGCTGTCGCCCGCGTCCTCGACAACGAGGAGGTCGTCCTCGGTCGCGAAGGCGATGTTGTCGAAGCCCGTGTGCTCCTTGTCGCCGACCGCGGCGATGGAGATCCGGCCCGTGGAGGCGCTCGGGCCCGCCTGGGTCAGGCGGAACACGCCGCCCCACGCTCCGGGCAGCGCGCTGTCCGTGCTGGTGTCGCCCGTTTCGGTGAAGTAGAACTCGCGGAAGTTGGTGCCCGGCCGGAACACGCCGTTCTCGGGTCGCTTGAGCGGGGTGGCTCGGGCTGCAGCCGCGGCGGCCGTGGCGTCGAAGGGCTCGAACGTGCCCCGATGCACAGTCACCCACTGCGTGGCGAAGGACGTGCCGTACGTGTGCAGGTTGCGGATGAAGGCGTCCGCCGGGTTGGCCTGCAGCTGCGGGGCGGTGGCCGGGCTGCCGTTCGCCCGATTGATCTGCAGCGCCTGCAGCGCGCCCCCCTTGGTCAGGTCGGTGCGGTCGCGGGGAACGAACCGGTAGACGTAGCTGTTGGGGGCCTTCCCGCCGTTCGCGGCAGGGCCGCCGATGTCCTCGACGAGCCAGACGTTGCCGTCCTTGTCGTTCTGGATGCCCTCGTAGCCGCCCGAGCCGAGTGCGGGCAGGCGCACGGCCTTGCCGTCCACGGCGTCGCCCTTGTCGTTGAGGGAGACGGCGAAGACCCCGCCCTTCGGGGCCTTCGCCTCGGCCGTCAGCAGCAGCTGGTGGGTGAAGGGGTCCCACGTGATGCCGTCGATCGTCGGATACGCCTGCCCGGCGTCGTCGACGTCGGAGATGAGGGTCACCCGCTTGGCGGGGTCGGTCTCGTCGAGGTTGATGCGCGTGACGTAGCCGCGGGGACCGGTCTCGTGGCCCTGGTAGAGGTAGTGCTTGCCGCCGAGGACGAGGTAGACGTTCTTGTCCGGCTCCGTCTTGCGGGCCTCGTTCTTCGTCTGGGTCAGCGGTGCGCCGTCGAGGGTGTTGTAGCCGTAGTGCGTGACGCCGTTGACGGTGTCCGGGTTGGCCAGGGGCAGGTTGCCCCACGCCACGGAGGTCTGGGTCGCGCTCGGAGTGACCACGTTGTTCTGCACTCCCATGGCCGGGTTGGCATAGGGAACGCCAACCACGCGGAAGCTGTTGTCCGCCTCGGCCGGAGCGCTGGCTGCAGCGAAGACGGCGGCAGTCGCCATGGTGGCGACCAGGCTCGTCTTCTTCAGGATGGAGATGTTCACAGGTAACGCCTCTCGGAGATGACCCGGAGGGCCTGGGAGGCCCTCCACCTACTCTCGAAACCCTGTCGGTGGCTGCTGAGGATGGGGGAACGAATGGGCCAACCGCAGCCCAACTCGAGTCGAGCAGTTGTCGCCAAACGGGCATCGTCGACTGCACGGATCACGAACGCCATCGAGGGGGCCAGTGTCGAGCAGGCCCACCCGGAGCAGGACCCGGGTCACCATCCCAGGGACGACGGCCTCACTCCGGGGCGGAGACGTCGGCCTGAGGACCGCCCCGGCGCCCGGCGCGCCGCTCCACCTGGCGCTCGGCCCGGTGCTTCCGGACCCGCCAGACGACGAGAGCGACCACGGCCACGGCGAGCGCGACGAAGGCCCCGTCCCGCCCGAGCGTCTTTTCGACCTGCGCATACGACGCCCCGGCGAGGTAGCCGGCCGTGACGACGACGGCTCCCCACACCACGCCGCCGGCCGCGTTGAAGGCGAGGAACCGGGGATAGGGCATGCGGGCCGTGCCGGCCAGGGCGGGCATGACCGCCCGGAAGAACGCCACCCATCGGCCCAGGAAGACCGCGGCGCCGCCCCGCCGGGCGAGGAGGTCCTGCGCGTCATCGAGGCGGGCACGGTGCTTGTCGAGGGCGCGCCACGTGAGCAGGCGCGGCCCGGCGTGCTTGCCGACCTCATAGCCGACGCTGTCCCCGACGATCGCGGCGGCGACCACGACGGCGAGCACGGCAGCAAAGGAGACGTGTCCGCGATGCGCGGCCACGCCACCGAGGATGGCGACCGTCTCGCCGGGGATGACGAAGCCGACGAAGAGGGCGTCCTCCGCGAAGACGACGAGACCCACGACGCCGAGCACCATCCACGCGGGCGCCCCGAGGATGCTGTCGAGCAGGCCGCTCACGACCGCGCTGGCAGCGACGCGGCGACCGCGTCGCCCGAGTGCAGGCCCCCGCCCCCGGTCTCGCCTCCGGGCGGCGGAAATGCCGTGCGAAGCACCGGCAGGCGGCGCAGCCAGCTGGTCAGGGCGGTCAGCGGCCGGCGGAGCAGCAGCCACCCGGCGACCGAGACGGCGGCGCCGAGGACGAGGCCGGCGAGGACGTCCCACGGGTAGTGGGCGCCGATGTAGACCCGGGCGAACGCCATGAGCCCCGCGGCCCCGACGGCGAGGCGCCCGAGCCGGCGGTGGGCCAGCAGCAGCCCGGCCGCCACCGCCCCCGCCATCACCGCGTGGTCGGAGGGGAAGGAGAAGTCCGTCGTGGCGTCGGCGAGGCGCAGGATCCCGGGGTGCGCGGCATACGGCCGGCTCTCGGCGAAGACGCGGCCCACGACCTGGTTGACCCCCAGCGCGCCCAGGGTCGCGACCGCGGCCCACCCGGTGGCCGCCAGCCGGGTCGAGGGGCCCGTCCGGCTGATGAGGAGCGCGGCAAGCAGCAGGCCGGCGAAGAGGACCATCCCGTATGCCGCGTAGCCCAGCACGGGGCCGTGCAGCCACGGGGTGCTCTCGGCGAACCGGTTGACGGCGAAGAACACCGCGTCGTCGAGGCGGCGCACAGTGGTCATGCGCGCGCCTCTTCCAGGCCTGTCAGCGGCATTCGTCTTCCCCTCCTACCTGGGTGCCTGCACTGTCGGCTCGACCATAGGTGCCGGGGCTGGACGCCGGCTGGGAGCTCGCTGGGAGCAGGTCAGGCCGGGCGCCCGGGATGGACCGTCGAGTCCACGGCAACCCGGACCCGCGTGAGCAGGACCACGGCGGTCGACATGACGACCAGGCACAGCACCGAAAGCAACACCGGCAGCGCGCCGTCACGGAGCCGCTCGTCGAAGACGGCGACGCCGAGCGCGACGCTGACGATCGGGTCGGTCGTCGCCGTCGCCGGCAGGCTGGAGGACAGCGGACCGGCCTGGAACGCCATCTGCGCGAGAAACACCCCCACCGCCCCCGACGCGAGGAGCGCGTAGAGCGGCCAGCTTCCCAGCAGGGCCCCGGGACCCTGCGAGAACACGCCGGCGCAGGTCTTCATCAGGGCGGCCGTCCCGGCATAGATGGTGCCGACAGCGACGCCGAGCAGGCTCGCGGCCCGCTTGGAGGCGAGCTTGCGGCGCATGGCCCAGCGCGCCGCCAGGACGCATCCGACGACCACGACGACCGACGCCGCGGCTGCGAGCACCGCCGGCAGCCGGTTGGTCCGCCCGGCAGCGGCGGTCACGGCGCCCGAGACGACGAGGAAGCCGGCGACGGAGGCCACCAGCACGGCGCCGAGCACCAGCTCCCGGCGGCTGATCCTCGTCCCCGCGATCCGGTGCCCGAGCACGAGCGCGAAGAGCACGGCGATGACGAGCACCGGCTGGACGACGCTGAGGCCACCCAGGTGCAGGGCAAGGAGCTGGAGCGCGAGTCCGCCCACGTCGGCGAGGATGCCGAGCAGCCAGAGTGGGTGCCGGACGGTCTCGACGGCGAAGTCGCGCAGGTCCCTCGCTCGGAAGTGGTGCACGCGCGGCACCTGCCCGGCACTGCGGTGCTTCAGCGCCGTCGCCAGCGAGAAGAACGCGGCCGACCCGACGGACAGGGCGATGATGCCCGGGAGGCTCACGAGCCGGCCCCCTCGAACACGGGCTCGATCGGCCTCTCGGGCCCCCTGCGGTCGGGGCGGACAGCCGCCGCTCGCTGCAGACCGAGTGCCGAGTCGTATGCCGCCTCGGTGGCACGCAGGACCGACCCCCACCCCACGAGGCAGTCGCTCGTGCGGTTGTGCTCGGCGATACGCCGCCGCAGCGCGGGCTCCCGGGCGAGGCGGACGATGGCCGCGACCATCTCGTCGTCCGACCCGCAGAGCAGCCCCTCCCGCTCGTGCCGGACGAACTCGCGCACCCCGCCGCTCGACTTCGCGACGACGGGCACCCCGGTGCAGCGGGCCTCGAGGGCGGCGATGCCGAAGGACTCGAGGTCGGCCGGTGCGACGAAGACCTGGGCCCGGCCGAGGAGGCGGTGCACCTCGTCGCGGTCGAGGCGCCCGAGCAGGCTGACGGCCTCGGTCATGCGAGTGCGCCGGAGGTGGCTCGCCATCGCCTGCTGCCGGGGCCCGTCGCCCGCGATGAGCAGGCGCAGCCGCGTCGGGTCGCCCAGGCGGTCGAGCTCCTGCTGGGCCCGGTGCACGATGCGCAGCAGCGCGAGGGGACGCTTGCGACGGGCCAGCCGCATCACCGCCGCGAGCACGAGCTCCCCGGACGGCTCGGCGGGTGCCGGCAGGCGCCACCGCTCCTGGTCGATTCCGTTGGAGAGGATGCGGATCGGGCGACCCGGCGGAAGGTGACGCCGCACGGTGTCCGCAGCCGCCCCGCTCACCGCGCTCCAGAGGATGGGCAACGAGGACCAGCCGCCGGCCGCGTCCATCGCCGCCATGATGGGCGCCACGCCGGCCCACATCGAGTGCACGGTCACCGTCGTCGCGGTCCCCCCACGGGCGGCGGCCCGGGCGAGGAAGAACGCCAGGGGCGAGGCGACGCCCAGATGGGCGTGCACGACATCGACGTCGAGCTCGCGCAGGGTCCGGATGCCCTCGCGGACAGCCAACGGGTGCAGCGCGTGCGGCCGTGGCAACGTGTCGGTGACGCGGTGCACGTGGCGTTCCACCGCACCGGGGGTGCTCGTCACGACGTGCACCTCGTGCCCCCGGGACCGCTGCAGGTCCGCCAGCTCGGCGACATGCGTCTCGATCCCGCCGAGCCGCGGGAGGTAGAAGTCGGTGACGTGGGCGATCCTCACCGCGGATCAGGTTCGCGAGGGCCGGCGGAGGGCACGGGGAGGGGGCAGGAGGACATAGTGGTACAGCGTAAGGGCGCAGATCACCGACGGGCGGTCGTGGGCCACGTGGGGTGCGGGGTGAGGCGGCGTTTGAGCCGGCGTCGAGGCGGCGTCGAGGCGGCGTCGAGGCGGCGTCGAGCTCGGTGCCCTCTCCGAGCCAGCCGGCTGTCACGGCGAGGGGTCGGCGGGCCTGCTCACGCGCGGAATCCGGGCATGGTCTCTCCGAGCCAGCTAAGGGCATCGGGAACGAGCGGGATGAACACCGACAGACGGTGCCCACCCGTCTTGAGCAGGACGGTCGTCACCGATAGCGGGGGCCGGACGTCCTGCACGAACAGCGCGGTCGTGGGATAGGACAGCCCGTCCGTCTTGGTCGACAGCACCCACATGGCGAGCGGTGGGGGGTCGGTGCGCGCCGCCCGGATGAGGTCGTAGGCGCGGGCCGCCGGCGAGCCGGGCGGGATGGGGTCGTAGCCCGCGGAGAAGTCGGGCCGGAAGTACCCCTGCAGGACGATGGCCGCCCCGAAGACGTCGGGGTGGTGCATGCCGAGCATCGCCGCGCACCACCCGCCGAACGAGTACCCCATCACGGCCCACGAGGTGCGCAGCGGCTGGGCGCGCAGGTGCGTCATGACCCATGCTGGCACGTCCTGCGCGAGCCACGTCTCTGCCTGGGGGCCGGTCCCGGCCGGCGCGTCGACGCATTCGGTGTCGACCGTGGCCGGGTCGTTGACCTGCGGCATGACGATGATCGACTGACCCAGCCGGTGCCGGGCCACGAGGTCGTCCACGATGCTGTCCACGTGGATGGTGTGCACCCACACGGCCGGGTTGCCGGGGAAGCCGTGCAGGGCCAGGACCACCGGATAGCGGTGGGTGCGGTTGGCGGCGTAGCCCGGCGGGAGGTCGACGAGCACCTGCCCGTGGACGCCGCTGCGTGCCCCGGTGACCGAGAAGGCCTGCAGCCGTATGCCGGGGTGCGGCGCCAGGGGGCCGGGCGCCGCCTCGGCCCACTGCGAGAAGCCCGGCCCGGCTGCCCGGGCGCTGGCCGCTCGCTGGGCGCTGGCTCCGCCGTGGGTGGACGTCGAGGGCGACCGCGCGCCGAGGAGGTCGGACCAGCTGACGTAGAAGGAGTACTCGTCGTTGAGCGCCGCGGCGCCCAGGGCGACGACGACGATGCTCAGCGCGACCGCCTCGGTTCCCCGGATCGACACTGCCACCCATCGGCGCGAGGTGCGCGGGAGCCCGAGTGCGATCAGCAGCAACAGCACGAGAGCGAGGCAGCCGAGCCCGACCAGCAGGCCCCCGCCCGTCAGCGACATCACTTCCCCGATTCCTCCACCGCGTCGGCGGCGACGCTACGGTCGCTGGCTGGGAGGCGGCCGATGGTTGCCTGAGAGGTCGCTGGTGGGAGGGGACGCACGCCTCCTCCCCGAGAGCGTCGCCCACGACGGGGTGCGGAGGAATGCCTCGGCCCGCAGTGCCACCAGGCCGATGCGGGGGAGGTCTCGCGCCTCGACGAAGCACAGGTATCGGGGCTGCCACAACGGGTGGTACTTGGCGTTGGCCCGGTAGAGCGCCTCGATCTGCCAGAAGCGCGACGCCTGGAGCAGCACGGCGTGCCACACCCGCAGGACCGGGCCCGCACCGAGGCGTTCCCCCCGCTCGAAGACGGAGCGGAACACCGCGAAGTTCAGCGAGAGCCGGGTGACCCCGAACCGCGGCGCCTGCGACACCAGGCCGGCCACCATGGCCTCGACGGTGCCATTCTCACTCGACCGGTCGCGGCGCATGAGGTCGAGGGACAGGCCGTCGGGCCCCCACGGGACGAAGTGCATGAGGGCGCGGAGACGGCCGTTGCCGTCGAGCGCCCGCACCATGACGCACCCGTCGTCCTGCGGGTCCTGGAACCTTCCCAACGCCATGGAGAACCCGCGCTCGGTGGCGCCGTTGCGCCAGGCGTCCGCCCCGTGCACCGCCTCGTCGCGGGCCGCCTGGCCGACCTCGGCCACCCGGTCGCAGCGGATCCGGTAGCCGGCCCGCTCGACCCGGCGGACGGCCTGCCGCACGGGACGCATCCGCCGGCCGTCGAGGCCGAAGTCGTCGACCTCGATCACCGCTTCGTCGCCGATCTCCACGGCATCGAAGCCGGCGCGGTGGTAGGCATTGGCCCCCGCTGTGCTCGCGCCGAGCACCGCTGGGCACCAGCCGAACCGAGTCGTCTCCTCCAGCCACGCCGAGATCGCCGCTGGCCAGGCTTCCGGGTCTCCTATGGGGTCGCCACCGGCCAGGCTCACCCCTCCGACCACGCGATAGCTCACCGCTGCCTTGCGCGACCTCGAGAAGATCACGCTGCGGTCCCGACGCAGCGCGAAGTACGACAGGGAGTCCACCCTGCCGTGCCCGGCGATGAGCGCCCGCAGCTCCTCCTCCTCGCTGGGCGTGAGGGTGTGGGGGCCGCCCGCCGGCCGGAGCATGACCCCGAGCGCGGTCAGCAGCCCCGCCGCGCCGAGGATGAGGAGGGTGACCGCGGCCCGGTCGGCCGCGTCCTGCGTGACGAACCGGACCGGCCCCGGGATGCCGATGAGCCCGAACACGGCCTCCTCGAGGCGCTCGGCCGCCGAGGTGCCCGGCGCCTCGCGGGCACCGGTCAGTGTCAGCAGGAGCCAGCCGAGGCTCGTGGCGAGGACGAGGCCGCTCCCGGCCGTCCACAACACCGTCCGCGTGGAGCGGGGGTCGGGCCGGGCGACGAAGTCGCGGCGGCCGGCGACGAGCAGCAGCAGCACCACGCCGGCGAAGGTGGCCTCCTCCACGTCGAGGCCCTTGACGAGATGCAGCACCGCGGCCAGACCGCTCAGCGTGACCGCAGCCCACCAGGCGCGGGACTTGCGGCGACGCAGGCCGCGGGCGAGGAAGAGCAGCACGAGGCCGGTGGCCGCGGTGCCCGCGCGAGCCGCCGCCGGTGCGAAGTGCGGCAACACCTCCCGGATGGCCGCCAGGCGCTCACCGAGCGACGGGGTGAGGGCGCTGACGAGGGACACGAGCCCCAGCAGGGCGAGCAGTCGGGCGAGCCACGCGGGACTCGACGCGTGCCGCGCCCACCGCCGCGGGCCCGAGAGGGGGCGGCGCGAAACGGCCTGCATGACGCCATTGTCGGTGACGCTCCCGCGCGTCACGCGTCGCCCCGGAGCGGACACGGCGGCATACCCCCGCCCTGGCCGGCTACCTGCGGGAGCCCGCGCGCGTCATCTACGTTGAGGACGCAGCCCGGTCACGCGCGGTGTCCTACAGCGGTGGCGCGGACGCAGGGCGGAGCGGACGACAAGCGCCACGACGATCGCGACCAGCTGGCCGCCGAGGACGATGCGGGTCACGTCGACGGCGGGCTGCCACGAGGCGGTGCCGTCGCGGATGACGTAGACGCCGGCCGGTCGGGCTGAGAACGACCCGCCTCCGCCGCTGCCCTTGCCCTGTTCGCTGTCGCCCTCGCCTCCGCCGGCGCCGCCGCGCACTTGGGCCACGGGCACGACGAGCGCGTCACCCTGCGGGATCGGGTCCCCGAACACCTTGGAGACAGCCATGTTGTCGGTCACCTGGGCAAGCAGCTCCTTGACGTCCATGGACCGACGGTATGCCGGGGTCGCGCTGCGGGGCAGGGACCTACGGCCCTGACCCGCGCACCGGGGCCGCGGTGACGATGAAGAGAGAAGCCGCAAGGAGGCAGTCATGACCACGCTTGCCCCGCCTCGTCGCCCGGCCGTCGCGTCGCGGCGGTTCGGCTACGCCGTAGCGCTCCTCGTCAACGGGGCGATGCTGTATGCCGTGAACCGCTGGCCCGGGTGGGAGGCTGTGCCGTTCCTCACCGCCGACACGCCGAAGGTCCTCGGCATCGTCAACGCCTCCATTGCCGCCGGCGTCGTCGCCAACGCCCTCTACCTGCTCGTGGACAGCGTGCGGTTCAAGGCGCTCGGCGACATCGTGACGACCTCGATCGGACTGGTGGCCATGGTCGTCATCTGGCAGGTCTTTCCCTTCGCGTTCGGGCCGGGGTCCGTCGACTGGGCCCTGGTCGTGCGGGTCCTCGGCGTCGTGGCCATCGTCGGCAGCGGCATCGCCATCCTCGTGTCGCTCACCGTCCTCGTCACCGGCTGACCAGTCGGGCGCCGCTAGCGGCATACGGATCGTGCCGAGGGGGTCACGGCACCCGACCCTGCCCGCCCGGAAGACCGAGGCCGGGCCGGTCCTGTGCCAGAATGGCTGCACAACCTCCCCCGGTCGAGGCATCCGGGGTGTCGGGACCACGTGTCGACCGCCAGGGGACGTGAACCGGTCGGCGCGTCGAGGATGACCGAGGAAAAGGTGAGCTGAGATGTCTGGCGACGGCCGCCGAACCCCGAGCACCGCTCCTGTCGAGCGCGAGCGGCTGTCGCGCTCCCTCATCATCGATGCAGCGATCGGTCAGGTGGACCGGGACGGCGTGTCCGCCCTCAGCATGCGCCGGCTCGGCAAGCAGCTCGGCGTGGAGGCCATGTCGCTCTATCGCTACGTCAACGGCCGAGAAGACCTGCTGGAGGGCATCGTCGACGAGCTCGTCGGTGAGCTGGAGGTCGCGCCGGAGAAGGGGCTCGGCGCCTCGAACGGGTGGCAGGCCTACATCCAGTGGCTTGCCCACGAGGTGCGCAGCATGGCGCTCGCCCACCCTGCGGCCTTTCCGCTCGTCGCGACGCGGCACCCCGCCGCCCCGTGGCTGCGCCCTCCGCTGCGCAGCCTGCGCATCGTGGAGCAGTTCCTCAACGCGCTCATCGACCGCGGCTTCACGGGCGAGCAGGCCGTCGACGCCTACCGCACCTTCACCAGCTTCCTGCTCGGGCACCTGCTCCTCGAGACCGCGACCCTGGGCGCCGAGACCGGACCGGCCTCGGAGCCGCTCGACGAGGGGAACGCGGACGTTCCCAACCGGGACGAGGACGTCGAGCTCGCCGACTATCCGACCCTCCTGCGTCTGCGACCGCTGCTGTCGCAGGACGACACCGAGGCGGAGTTCGAGCGGGCCCTCGAGGCACTCCTCGACAGGTTGGACATGTCCCTCAGCCAGTGAACGCCCACCCCGCGCCCCAGTCGAGTGGCCACTTCGGTGCAGTCGCGGGTGCACGAAAGTGGCCACTCGACTGGGCCGTGGCCGGTCCTGCCTGCCGTCGAGTGGTCACTTCGGTGCAGCGGTCGGTCCTGGCGCTGCGGTCGAGTGGTCACTTCTGCGCAGTGACCGGTGGCCGGTCCTGGCGCTGCGGTCGAGTGGTCACTTCGGTGCAGCGACCGGTCCTGGCGCTGCGGTCGAGTGGTCACTTCGGTGCGGTCGCGAGTGCACGAAAGTGGCCACTCGACGAGGTGGGCCGTGAACGAAAGTGGCCACTCGACCAGGTGGGGCGCGCTCACGCCCGAAGGGTCCGCCACGAGAACTCCGGGTGATAGCCAAGGACGCGCCGGGCCTTGTCGATGGACAGCAGCGTCTCGTGATCGCCGATGGTGCCGCGGCGCGGGACGTCCGGGAAGAACCGGTCGAGCAGCTCCCCGTTGGGGATCGTCATGACGGTGTCCGGGGAGGCGATGACGAAGCAGTCGAACCCGGTTTTGTCGTGCGCCAGGGCCCGCTCGACGGCCTGGGCGCCGTCACGGCCGTCGATGTAGCCCCAGAGGTTCCACGCCCGCCCCTGCGGGTGGCCGTCGAAGGGGAACGCCGCGTAGTCCTGGACGTCCATGACGTTGGAGAAGCGCAGCGCGACGATCTTGAGGTCCGGATGCCACCGGCACAGCTGGGCGGCCATCTGCTCCTCGAGGTGCTTGACGAGGGAGTAGACCGACTCGGGGCGGGCGGCATACTCCTCGTCGACGGGCACGTAGGGCGGCGGCACCTCGAAGGGCAGCCCGAGCACCGTCTCGGACGAGGCGTAGACGACGTTGCGGATGCCGAGCCGGATCGCGGCGGAGAAGACCCCGAACGTGGACACGAGGTTGTTGCGGAAGGTCTCGATGTCGGGCGCGATCCCGGGGGCGGGGATCGCGGCCAGGTGCACGAGCGCGTCGACAGTCGTGGTCGCCGACCCCTCGCGCACGCCGGAGAGCGCGTCGACGACCTGCCCATAGTCGGTGAGGTCGACCTGCAGGAAGCCCGGGCCGCGGGCACCGGCGCGGTCGAGGACGAGCACGTCGTGGCCCCCGTCGCGCAGCCGTGTGACGACGTGCCGGCCGAGCTTGCCGGAGCCTCCGGTGACCGCGATGCGCATGCGTCCTCCTGGTTGATGGTTTCGCCGAGCCGTTTGGGTATGCCGCCTGGGAGCGACCTTATGCGCCCACGCGAGTGGGGCGGGCGGGACCATGGTGGGCGTCTGCCGCGTGTGCGCGTGCCCCGTGCACTTCGCGTCGCGCCCGGCGCCTGGATCCCCCGGCACTCGCCGTCAGTGCTGAAGGAGCTGTCGGGAGATGACGAGCCGTTGGATCTGGTTGGTGCCCTCGAAGATCTGGGTGACCTTGGCCTCGCGCAGGTAGCGCTCGACGGGGAAGTCCTGCGTGTAGCCGGCGCCGCCTAGCACCTGGACGGCGTCGGTCGTGACCTTCATGGCGGCGTCGGTGCAGACGAGCTTGGCGACGGCGGCCTGCTTGGTGAACGGGCGGCCGGCGTCCCGCAGCCGGGCGGCGTGCAGGTAGGTGGCGCGCGCGGAGGTCACGGCGGCCTCCATGTCGGCGAGCAGGAACGCGAGTCCCTGGAAGGTGCCGATCTTCCTGCCGAACTGCTCGCGCTCCATCGCGTATGCCGCCGCCCTGTCCAGGGCCGCCTGCGCGAGTCCCGTTGCGGCAGCGGCGATTCCGAGACGGCCGGAGTCGAGGGCGGCCAGGGCCATCATCATGCCCTGGCCCTCCTCGCCGATGCGCCGGTCCGCGCCGACGACGACGCCGTCGAAGACGACCTGGCGCACGGTGTCGGAGTGCAGGCCCATCTTGCGCTCGGGCGCGGCGAACTCCAGACCGGACGCGTCAGCCGGCACGACGAAGGTCGTGATGCCCTTGCCGCCGGTGTCGGCCGTGCGGGCGAAGGTCGTGTAGTAGTCGGCGTGGCCGGCGTGCGACACCCAGGCCTTGGTGCCCTTGAGCGCGTAGGTCCGCCCGTCGGCCGAGCGGGTGGCGCGGGTCGTCATCGAGGCGACGTCCGAGCCGGCGAGCGGCTCGGAGAGGCAGTAGGCGCCGAGCTGCTCGCCCGAGAGCATCCCGGCCAGCAGTGTCGCCTGCTGCTCGGGCGTCCCCCACGTCGCGACGGGGTAGGCCGTGAGGCTGTGCACGCTCACCCCCACGGCGACGCTCATCCAGGCTGAGGCGATCTCCTCGACGACCTGCAGGTAGACCTCGTACGGCTGCCCGCCCCCGCCGTGCTCCTCCGGGTACGGCAGCGACAGCAGGCCGGCCCGGCCGAGGGTCCGGAAGACCTCGCGGGGCAGGGTGTGCGCCTGCTCCATCGCGTCGACGTGGGGAGCGAGGTCCTTGCGGCAGATCTCGCGAGTCAGCTCGATGAGGTCCTCGGCCTCGCCGGTCGGCATCACCCTCGTTGCTGGCATGGCCCGACTCTAGGGCGCTGGCTCCGGGCGACCAACACGCCAGACGTATGCCGTGGGGCTGGCCACCCAGGACGAACGGAACTGGCCACTCGACGATGGGGGGGAGCCGCCCGCCCACCCACGAGTCGAGTGGCCACTTCCGCACACCCGCACCGCCCGCGCCCGCGCCCGCGCCCGGGTCCGCCCTCAGCGGGGATACGTGCGCACCTCCGTCGCCTTGACCGACGCCCACACCTCGTCGCCGGCGCGCAGCGCCATCGCGGTCACCGCCGCGAGCGTCACCTCTGCCGTCAGCGGCAGCGCGCCGGCGAGGCCGACCCGCGCCGACTGCCCCTGCAGGGTGATGTCCGTGATCCGCAGCCGCCAGTTGTTGCGGGGCGAACCCTCCGGTGGCTGCCGGTGCAGCGACACCGCCGACGGGGCGATCGTCGCCCACACGCGCCCGGCTGGCGCGTCGGCGGTCACGAGCGAGCCGGCCCCGTCGAGCCGGACGGTGCCCGCGGGGCCGAGCTCACCGGCATACAGGTTGAGCCCGACCACGGTGGCGACGTAGGCGCTACGCGGCTCGCGCAGCACCTCTCCCGGTGAGCCGGACTGGGTCACGCGGCCGCCCTCGACGAAGACGAGCCGGTCGGCGAGGGTGAGCGCGTCGAGGGGGTCGTGCGTGACGAGCACCGTGACCCCGTCGTAGGCCGCGAGCCGGGCCGAGAGGTCCGAGCGGGTCCGCGCCCGCGTGTCCGGGTCGAGCGAGGCGAGCGGCTCGTCGAGGAGGAGCAGACGTGGGTCGGTGGCGAGGGCCCGGGCAAGCGCCACGCGGGCGGCCTGGCCCGACGACAGCTCTCGGGGCCTGGCCCCGTGGTGGGAGGCGAGTCCGACGCGGCCGAGCTCGTCGTGGGCGCGGGCCCGCGCGGCCCTGCGGCCGACGCCCCGGCTGCGCAGGCCGTAGGCGACGTTGTCGAGCGCGCGCAGGTGGGGGAAGAGGAGCGGCTCGGCGAGGAGGAGGCCGACGGACCGCTCCTCCGGGAGCCGGCGCCGCCGGCCCGCGCTCTCCCACTCCTCGCCGGCCACGGCCACCCTGCCCGACCGGAGCGGGATCACGCCGGCGAGGGCGAGCAGGGCGCTGGTCTTGCCGCCGCCGTTGGGGCCGAGGACCGCCACGACCTCGCCCGGGGAGGCCGTGAGGTCGACGGACACCTCAAGCGTCCCGCGGCTGAGGCCGATCCGCGCCTCGAGCCCCGGGGGAGGGGTCACCGCAGCCACCGGCCGCGCAGCAGCCCGAGGACGAGGACGCTGACCGCGAGGAGCGCGATGCTCATCGAGATGGCGACCTGCGGATCCTGCTCGAGGGCGACGTAGACGGCGAGCGGCGCGGTCTGGGTGCGGCCCGGGAAGCTGCCCGCGAAGGTGATGGTGCCCCCGAACTCGCCCAGCGCCCGCGCCCAGGCCAGGGCGAGGCCGCTCGCGATGCCGGGCAGGACGAGCGGCAGGCCCACGGTGCGCAGGTAGTGCAGCTCGCTCGCGCCGAGGCTCCGGGCGACCGCCTCGAGCCGGACGTCGAGGCCACGCAGGGCGCCCTCCACCGCGAGGACGTAGTAGGGCAGCGACACGAACGTCTCGGCGAGCACGACGGCGACCGTGGTGAAGGGCACCTGCACGCCGAGGGCTGTGAGCGGCCCGCCGAGCAGGCCCTGGCGGCCCCACGTGAGGAGCAGCGCGACGCCCCCCACGACCGGCGGCAGCACGAGCGGCACCGTGAGCAGAGCCCGCAGCCAGCGGACGGCCGCTGTGTTCGCGCGAGCGAGGAGCCACGCGAGCGGGGTGCCGAGGAGCAGGCAGAGCGCCGCCGTGGACGTGGTCGTGAGGAGCGACAGGCGCAGGGCCGGCCCGGCGGTCTCGGCGGTGAGGTCGGCGGGCACGCGGGCCCAGTCGGCGCGGAGCAGCAGCGCGAGGAGGGGCAGCAGGAGCAGCGCGAGCGCCAACAGGGCGGGCACCCCGAGGACGGTCCGCGAGCGCCACCGGCCGCGGGCCGCGGTCATGGCGCCCCGAAGCCGACCGACTCGAGCGTCGAGCGGGCGGCGTCGCTGCGGACGAAGTCGACGTAGGCCCGCGTGGCCGCGTCGTCGTCGAGTCGCAGGACGGGGTAGCGCAGGGTCGTGTTGGCCTCCGGCGGGATGCGTATGCCGGTCACGGCGCCCTTGGCCGCGGCGACGTCGGAGGCGTAGACCACCGCGGCATCCGCCTCGCCGAGCCGGACCTTGGCGAGCGTCGCCTTGACGTCCACCTCGCGGGAGACGACCGAGGGGGCGACGCCCGCCTTGGCGAGGATGGCGTCGGACGCCGCGCCGCACGGCGCCCTCGAGGCGCACAGGACGAGCGCCAGGCCCGGCCGGCCGAGGTCGCGCAGGCTCCCCACGTGGGCGGGGTTGCCCGGGGGGACCGCGATTTCGAGGACGTTGGTGGCGAAGACGGCCCGCTCGCGCACGAGCGACGGGTCGAGCGGACCGGCGGCCGCCTCGCCGGCCAGGGCGAGCACGTCGGCGGGCGCGCCGTGGTTGGCCTGCTGGACGAGGGTCGAGCTGGAGCCGTAGGAGACCGAGACGTCGACGCCGGGGTGGGCGGCCTCGAAGTCCGCCGTGATGCGGTCGAAGGCGTCGGTGAGGGACGCGGCCGCCAGGACGACGACCGTGCCGCGGGCCGAGGACGCCGAAGCGGCCGTAGCCGTGTCGCCGCCGGCCGCGTCGCTGTCGAGCCCCGCGCGGCCGCAGGCGGACACGACGAGCGCGAGCATCAGCGCGGCCCCTGCGCAGGCACGCCGGGCGGCGGTCCGGGCCGTCACGCCGGGACCTCCACGACGACGTGGGTCGACTTGACGGACGCAACGGCGACCCCGCCCACCTCCAGGCCGAGGTCGTCCACCGACTCGCTCGACAGCAGCGAGACGATCCGGAACGGCCCGCACTGCAGCTCGACCTTGGCCATGACCGTGTCGCGGGTGATCGCGGTGATGATGCCGCGCATGCGGTTGCGGGCCGAGGCGCCGCCGGTGAGGCCGACCTCGGCCGGGTGGGCCAGCTCCTGGGCCGCCGCGGCCAGCGCGGCCCCGTCGACGGTGCGCCGCCCGGACGCGTCGGTGCCCCCGCCCAGCCGGCCGGAGTCGACCATGCGGCGGACGGTGTCGTCGGAAACGCCGAGCAGGGCGGCGGCTTCGCTGATGCGCAGGTGCGGCATACGGAGCACTCTACCTCCGCAGATGCGGGGGCTACGAGCGGCTGGACGAGTCCCTCTCGGCCCCCGCCACGCCGGGGCGGTGGGGGCTGACCCGCGCCGACCGGGAGCCGGCCGGCCGGGGGCCGACCGGGAGCCGTCCGGGCGGCATACTGGCCGTCATGGCGACCGTCGACCAGCACCGCGTCCTGCGCACGTCCATCCCCGGTCCCCGGTCGATCGAGCTCCACGCGCGCAAGGCGGCTGCCGTGTCGGCGGGCGTCAGCACCGGCCTGCCGGTCTACGTCGAGCGCGCCGGCGGCGGCATCCTCGTCGACGTCGACGGCAACCAGCTCATCGACTTCGGCTCGGGCATCGCCGTGACCACGGTGGGCAACGCGGCCCCGCGGGTCGTCGAGCGGGTACGGCGGCAGGTCGAGGACTTCACCCACACGTGCTTCATGGTGACGCCGTATGCCGAGTACCTCGAGCTCTGCGAGGCGCTCAACGCCCTGACGCCGGGCGAGCACGAGAAGCGCTCGGCGCTCTTCAACTCCGGCGCCGAGGCGGTCGAGAACGCCATCAAGGTGGCCCGGCACCACACGGGGCGCCAGGCCGTCGTCGCCTTCGACCACGCCTACCACGGCCGCACCAACCTCACCATGGCGCTGACCGCAAAGAGCATGCCCTACAAGCACCGGTTCGGGCCCTTCGCGGGCGAGGTCTACCGGGCCCCGATGAGCTATCCGTTCCGCTGGCCCGGCGGCCCGGCCGACTGCGCCAAGGAGTCCTTCGACGTCTTCGCCGCGCACGTCCACGCCCAGGTGGGTGAGGACAACGTCGCCGCCGTCATCCTCGAGCCGATCCAGGGCGAGGGCGGGTTCATCGTGCCCGCACCGGGATTCGTCGCACAGCTGCGCGAGTGGTGCTCCGAGCACGGCATCCTGCTTGTCGCCGACGAGGTGCAGACCGGCTTCTGCCGGACCGGTGACTGGTTCGCCTCCGAGCATGAGCAGGTCGTGCCCGACCTCGTCACGACCGCGAAGGGCATGGGTGGGGGCCTGCCCATCGCCGGGGTCACCGGCCGCGCCGACGTCATGGACTCGGTGCACAGCGGCGGGCTCGGCGGCACCTTCGGCGGCAACCCCGTCGCCTGCGCCGCCGCTCTGGGCGCCATCGAGACCATGCGCGAGGAGGACCTGTGCGCGCGCGCCCGGGCGGTCGAGGCGCTCTTCCTGCCCCGGCTGCAGGCGCTCGCCGCGCGGTTCCCGCAGATCGGCGACATCCGCGGCCGTGGCGCCATGCTCGCTGTCGAGCTGGTGCGCGGCGCGGGCGACCTCACGCCGGACCCCGTCCTCACCGCCGCGGTGGGCCGCACCTGCCACGCCCAGGGACTGGTCACCCTCACGTGCGGCACCTACGGCAACGTCTTCCGCTTCCTGCCGCCGCTCGCGGCGGACGACGACCTGCTGCGCGAGGGTCTCGACGTCTTCGAGGCGGCGTTCGAGGCGGTCTGCGCCGCCACGCCGGCCTGAGCGCAGTGGACGGCCGCCCGTCGGGCTACTTCGGCGGCAGCGACCGGGCGTAGGCCACGCCGTGGCCCACCCAGCGCCGGAGCTCCTCGTCGGTCTCGACCGCCGCGGGGTCGACCCTCAGCCAGCCGTCCATCTGCCTGCCGCGCATCTCGAACCGCTGCACGTGCGGTTCCCGCACCAGGACGTCCGTCTGGCTCGGGTCGACGCGCAGCAGCAGGCCGCCGCCGCTGCTTGCGGCGACGGCCATGTTGCCGCCCACGAGGAAGGCGAGGCCGCCGAACATGCCCCGCTCCGTGACGCCGCTCTCGCCGCCCACGACCTCCCGCACCCGGTCCGCGAGGTCGTGGTCGTATGCCATGAGCTGCAGTATGCCGTGCCCGGAGCCGGCCGTGGCTGGCCGATGAGCACACCGACGACCATTGCTCTCCGGTGCTGGCCGCGCCCGTGCTCAGCGTGGCCGGAGCCGGGCACCAATGGTCGTCCGGGTGTCCGCGGCGGCCGCGGTGGGTGGCCCGCGCCTCCCGCCGCGGACCGGCACCCGGGGCGCAGGGGCGTCACGGCCGGCCGTTCGCGTCGGGCACCTCGGGCACCCCACCGGTGAGGCGGTGCACGAGGTCCTCACGGATCTGCTCGCGGACCTCGGCGTCGACCCGGATCACGGGTGAGATGGGGATCCACACGTCACCGTCGATGAGCAGGTGGACCGCGCCGCCGGACTCCAGGTCGCCGCGGACTCCGCAGTGGCCTGCGGGCGCCGGGTGCGCTGGCCCGCCGAGGACCACCGCCCAGTATGCCGTGCCGCCGACCAGCAGGACGGCCACCCACTCCTCTTCGAGGGTCCGCACCAGCCGGTAGCTCCACTCGCTCGTGACCGGCTGCCCGAACGGGCG
>NZ_DASSMH010000009.1:0-15241 GCF_035688975.1 Intrasporangium sp.
GCGGGCCTGGATATCGATATAGCGATATCCAGGCCCGCAGATATCTGGGGGGGGGGGCTCAGGCGTCGCCGCGGTCCTTGTCTCCCGCCACGTCGATCGGGGAGTCGCCGCTCAGGGGGGCCCGCTCGGCCTCCGCGTTGGCATCCAGGCCCGTGTCGAGCCCGAGGCCGTCCACGGCGTCAGAGCCGGGCATCCCCTCGACCGCGGTGACCTCACCGGTGTCGAGAGCCGGGCTCGCCAGCGCGGCGTCGAGCGACGACTGCGTGTCCGGCGCCGTCTCGCCCTCCGCGGAGCGGTCCTTGGCCTCCGTGACGGCCGCCTGCCCTCTCGCGGCGATCCCCACGGCGGCCTCCTTGGCGGTCTCGGCCAGACCCGCGCCCTTCTCGGCGGCCTTGCTCGCCGCCTCGGTGACCGCCTCCTTGGCGTGGCTCACCGTCCCCACCGCCTTGTCCTTGAAGGACGGCTGCGCGGCGCCGTCGGTGAGCGGCGTCGCCCACGGGTCGTCCGCCCGCTGCTGCTTCTGCCGGAAGGCCGCGAAGGCGGCGACGAGCGCAGCCAGCAGGCCGATGCCGAGCAGCCACTTGGCCCTGCCCCCGCCGCGGCGGACCGGCTTGGCCACGGCCTCGCCGCGCAGCACGAGCAGTGCGTCCCTGGCGCGGGCGTTGCCCACGTGGGCCGTCTCGAGGGCCTGCTCGAGAGCAGGTGCCGCAGCGACCCTGGCGTGCTCGCCGGCGTGGGCCAGGGAGGCAGCCGCGCTCGCGAGGGCGGCGCCGACCTTGGGCTTGACCGCCTCGCTGAGGCTGGCCTGGTAGGCCTCCACGTGGGGCTTGGCCCGCTCCACGACGTCGTGCACGACCGGCGTCGCCGCGTCCCTGGCCGCGGTGAGGCGCACCTTGGCGCGCTCCGTGGCCCCATGGAGCGCCGGGCCTGCGGCTTCTCGGGCGGCGGCCAGCCTCACGCGGGCGGCCTCGGCCGCCGCGGCTGCGGCTGCCGCCTGGTCGCGCAGCGCGACGAGGCGGTCGTGGGCCGCCCGCGTCTCGACGTCCTCGCTCGCCGCGGCGTCTGCCTCGGTGGCCGCCGCCTCGAGGTCTTCTGCGGCCGCCTCCAGGTGGTCGGAACGGGTCCGGGTCCAGAACATCTAGTCCTCCTTGGGTCCTCGTGTCCCTACCCATCCTGCCAAGTCCGGACACGCGGCGCAGCCACAGGGAAGGCGCGCGCCGCGCGCGGCTGCCGTCCCCGGCCACCGCCGGGCCCGGCGGCATACGTGCAAGGATTGGCCGCATGAAGGCAACCCTGCACACCAACCACGGCGACATCGCCGTCGAGCTCTTCCCTCACCAGGCGCCCAAGACGGTCGAGAACTTCGTCGGGCTGGCCAAGGGCGACAAGGACTACCGGGACGACGCGGGTCGCACCAGCCCGACGCCGTTCTACGACGGCCTGGTCTTCCACCGCATCATCCCCGGCTTCATGATCCAGGGAGGGTGCCCGGTGGGCCGCGGCACGGGCGGACCGGGCTTCACCTTCGACGACGAGATCAGCCCGGACAAGGACTTCACCAAGCCCTACATGCTCGCCATGGCCAACGCGGGCAAGCGGGGCGGCAAGGGGACCAACGGCTCGCAGTTCTTCATCACCGTTGCCCCGACGACCTGGCTGCAGGGCAAGCACACCATCTTCGGCGAGGTGGCCGACGCGGCCTCCCGCAAGGTGGTCGACGAGATCGCGGCCGTCCCGACCGGGGCGCAGGACAAGCCCCGCGAGGACGTCGTCATCACCTCGGTGACCGTCGAGGACTGACCCCGCCCCATCCCGACCAGAAGGCAGACGAGCGTGTCCGACGACGCAGCCGGCGGCCAGCCCCCGATCCCCGCGGAGGCGGGCCGCCAGCCTGTCGGCGCGTCCGTGTGCGCCCGGCACCCGGACCGGGAGGCCTACGTCCGGTGCCAGCGCTGTGGTCGGCCCGCCTGCCCGGAGTGCCAGCGCCCGGCAGCCGTCGGCATCCAGTGCGTGGACTGCGTGCGGGAGGCGGCGCGCACCGCGCCGACGGTCACGTCCGTCTTCGGCGGCCGTGCCACCGACGGTCGGCCGCTGGTCACCTACACGATCATCGGCATCTGCGTCCTCGCCTACATCGGGCAGCTGGGCTCGAGCTCGGTCACCAACCGCTTCGCGTTCGCGCCCTACCTCGGGTGGACCGAGCCTTGGCGCTTCCTCACGGCGGCGTTCCTGCACTCACCGCAGATGCTCCTGCACATCGCGTTCAACATGTTCGCGCTGTGGACCCTCGGGCAGTACCTCGAGCCGATGCTCGGCCGGGCCCGGTTCGCCGCGCTCTACCTCATCAGCGGCATCGGCGGTCAGGTCGCGGTGACGCTGCTGGCCGGTTCCCCGACCGTGGAGGGGCTGAGCTCCGGTGCGGACGATGCCTGGCTCACCGGCGTGGTCGGTGCCTCGGGGGCGATCTTCGGCCTCTTCGGCGCGCTCCTCGTGCTCAACCGGCACCTCGGGCGGTCGTCGTCCGGCATGTACGCCACCCTCGCGATCAACGCGGTCTTCGGATTCCTCTACCCGGGCATCTCCTGGCAGGCCCACCTCGGCGGCTTCGTCACCGGCCTGGCGTGCGCCGGTGCCGTCGTCGTGGCGCGCCGGCGCCGCATGCCGCGGCTCGCCTGGGCCTCGCTCGGCGCCGTGCTGCTCGTGCTCGTCGCCATGGCTGTGGTCAAGTACCTCACGGTGCCGCCCATGATCCGGGAGCTCACGGCCTTCACCGCGGGCTGAGCAGGTGCGCCTGCCCAGGGTCGGGCCAGGGTCGGGCCAGCGCCGGGCCAGCGTCGGGCCAGCTCGGCGCCGCGGGCCGCGGGCGTCCCGGCATACGGGCGCGGTGTCCACAGTGTGGGGAAAGGCTGTGGATGTACTTACACGCGTGTCATTTTGCGCACAGGTTGGGGACAACCCTGTGGATACCGCTCACCGCCACCGCATCGTCATGATGAAGCCACTCATGAGCAGGACGAAGCCGATGCCGAGGTTCCACACCCCGATGGAGGCGATGGGGTACTTGTACTCGGACACGTAGTAGACGACGATCCACAGCAGGCCGACCACGAGCAGCACGGTGAACGCCGGCGCCCACCAGGCGGGGTTGGGCTCGCGGACCTTGCTCGCCGGCGGCGGCGTGTATGCCGCGGACGCGTGGTCGCGGCCTCTGGACTCGGGCACGGCGGCTCCTTGGGTGAGAATGGATCGTGACCAGCGTAGTTGACACTCGTCGTGCCGGGATCGAGGTGGGCCGCCCGTGTTGAGGCCGCGCCTGCGCAGCCGGTGGTCGCTCGTCGTGCCCGTCGTGACCGCCGGAGCCGGGCTGATGTTCGCGATGAGCTTCTCGACCGCGCAGGGCAACGACCTGCGGGCCGACCGCGACCTGCCCCAGCTCATCCTCGCCGGCAACGAGCGGGTCGCGCAGCAGGCGCGGACCCTCGACGCGCTGCGCCGGGAGGTGGACCAGCTGAGCCGGGCCAGCGCTCCGCTCGACCGGCGGCTCGGCGCGCTGACCGCCCAGGCGGCGGCGCTGGCCGCCTCGGCCGCGACGACGCCGGTGCGCGGGCCCGCGCTCGCGGTCACCCTCGACGACGCACACCGCTCGGTGGACTCGCTCCCGGAGGGCTTCAGCGGCGACGACATCGTCGTGCACCAGCAGGACGTGCAGGCCGTCGTCAACGCGCTGTGGGCCGCGGGGGCCGAGGCCATGATGATCCAGGACCAGCGGGTCATCTCCACGAGCGCCGTCCGGTGCGTCGGCAACACCCTCATCCTGCAGGGGCGCGTCTACTCACCGCCCTATGTCATCAAGGCCATGGGTGACCTCGCCCGGATGCAGGCGAGCCTCGACGGGGATCCGTCCGTGGCGATCTACCGCCAGTACGTCGACGCCGTCGGGCTGGGCTACCAGGTCACCACGGAGGCGCAGGCCCAGTTCCCGGCCTACTCGGGCTCGGTCGACCTCGCGCATGCGACGGTGGTGCGCTGAGCGAGCGCCGGTCCGGGGGACGACGGTGACGGCTGCGGGCAGCCGCCGCGGCTGATCTACCCTTGTCCGGGACGGGCCGCACGCCCTTCCGCGCAGCCACCGGACCGGAGACCGCCATGAGCCGCCCCCGCAGGATCCTCGTCGTCGACAACTACGACAGCTTCGTCTACACGATCGTCGGCTACCTCGAGCAGCTCGGCGCCGAGTGCGACGTCCGGCGCAACGACGCCGTCTCGGCCGCCGAGGTCGCGGCATACGACGGGGTGCTCGTCTCTCCGGGTCCGGGGACGCCCGAGGCGGCGGGTGTCTCCATGGAGGTCATCCGGGAGTGCGCGCGCACGGGCACGCCGATGTTCGGCGTGTGCCTTGGGCACCAGGCGCTCGGGGTCGTGGCGGGGGCGACGGTCGACCGGGCACCCGAGCTGCTCCACGGCAAGACCTCACTCGTGCACCACGACGGCACGGGGGTGCTCGCGGGGCTGCCGTCGCCGTTCACCGCGACCCGCTACCACTCGCTGACCATCGACCCGGCCACCTTGCCGGCTGAGCTCGTCGCCACGGGTCACACCGAGTCCGGGATCGTCATGAGCGTGCGGCATCGCGACCTGCCGCTCCACGGCGTGCAGTTCCACCCTGAGAGCGTGCTCACCGAGGGTGGGCACCGGATGCTCGCGAACTTCCTCACCCTGTGCGGTGACGAGGGCGCCGTGGGGCGCTCGCAGGGCCTGAGCCCGCTCGTCTCGGCCGCCGTCTGATTCCCCGCCCCAGACAACTGGGAGCCTACGTATCGCCAGGGCGCTATCTGGCCCCCCAGATATCTGGGGCCTGTGGATAACGGCGCGGCGGGACGGCGGTATGCCGTCACCATCGGTGGGTGGACATCGAAGACTTCGCCGCTCGGCAGTCGGGCGTGGTGAGCCGCCAGCAGGCCCTGGCGGCGGGCCTGACGCCGGCCGCCATCACCTGGCGGCTGGCATCGCGGCGCTGGACGTCGCTCGGTAGCGGCCTCTACCTCACGCACACGGGAGACGTGTCGTGGGAGGCGCGGGCGGCTGCCGCGGTGCTGGGTCGCAGTGGCCCCGCGGCGCTGGCCTACCGCAGCGCGGCCCACCACTACGGCCTCGTGCCCATGCCCGACCGGATCGAGCTGCTCGTGCCCTGGGGGGCGACGACCGGGTCCGGACGGCAGGTGCGGGTCCGCAGCACGAGCAGGTTCGAGGAGCGGGTGGTCGAGACACCATTTCCCCCGCGGACCACGGTGGAGCACACCGTGCTCGACCTGACCTACACCATGGGCGCGGCGGCGGCGATCGGCCTGGCGGCCAAGGCGGCGCAGCGGGGGCTCACCACGGCGGAGGCGCTGGCCGAGGCGTTGCGTGGTCGGCACCGGCACAGGGGCCGGTTGCTGTTCGAGGCCGCCTTCGGCGACATCAAGCACGGCGCCGAGAGCCTGCTCGAGATCCGCTACGTCCAGCGCGTGGAGCGCCCGCACCGACTGCCGACGTCGGTGCTGCAGGCTCCGGGCGGCACGCCTCAAGGCAGGTTGCGCCGCGACTTCAGCTTCGCGGAGTGGAAGGTCATCATCGAGGTCGACGGGCGGCTTGGGCATGAGGGGGATGGCATGCAGCGGGACCGGCGTCGTGACCGGGCGGCTGCCGTGGACGGCTGGGTCACGCTGCGGTACATGTGGTGGGAGATCATCGACGATCCCTGTGCGGTGGCCGCGGAAATCGCGCAGGTCCTGCGGGGGCGTGGGTGGACGGGCACGCTGACGCCGTGCTGCGAGGTCTGCGTCGCGGTCCGCGCCGCCTGAGCCGCGCCGCCTGAGCCGCGCCGCCTGAGCCGCGCCGGTCGCGTCCCGGGACCCGGCACCCCGCAGGTCACCCCAGCGGCATACGGGCCGCCCAGCGCCGCCCACAGCCAGCCCGTCCCCAGACAACTGCGGGGCCAGACATCGCTATAGCGATACCTGGCCCCGCAGTTGTCTGGGGGTTCAGCGGGTGGTCGTCGGCGAGGCCGGGGGCGTCGGGGGGGCCGACGTCGTGGCGGTCGGCGGCGGCTGCGTCACCGTGACCGTGGCCGTCGTCGGCTGGGGCGTGGGCGTGCGGGCCACCTTGACGACGATCTGAGTGCCGAAGTCCACGGCCTTGTTCACGTCGGACATCTCGAGGACGGTGCCCGACGGCTTGTCCCGCGAGTCGACCTCCTCCTTCTTGTAGGTCAGCCGCAGCTCGTCGAGCTTGTTGGCGGCGACGGCCCAGTCGCGGCCGACCAGATCCGGCACCTCCACCTTGCCCGTCGCGACGTTGAGCACGACACCGCTGCTCTTGGCGACCGTCTGCCGGGCGCCGGGGGTCGTCGAGACCACCTTGCCCTTGTCCTGTGCCGGGTCGTTGACCTCCTGCACCTTGGACACGGAGAGGCCGGCGTCCTCGATCGCCTTGCGGGCGTCGGCCTGGTTGAAGCCGGTCACGTCGGGGATCGCGACCGAGTCCGGGCCGGTCGAGACGGAGAACTGGACCGTGCTGTTCTGGGCCACCTGCACCCCGGCGGACGGCGACTGGTCGAAGACCGTCCCGGGCTGCGCCTCGTTGGCCGCCTTGGTGGCCTTGCCCTGCAGCTTCTGCTGCCGCAGCGCCGACTCGGCCTGCTCCTGGTTCATCCCCTTCAGGGACGGGACGGCGACCTGCACGACCGCGGGCGCCTGGGCCTCGAACCACCGCAGCGCCCCCCAGCCGGCGAGGGCGAGGACCGCGAGCACGAGCAGCGTGACCAGCGCGACCCGGCCGCCACCCCCGCGGCGCTCGTCCTCGCGCACCTCGTGACCGACGGCCGGCATACCGGCGGTGTTGGCTGGTCGACGTCCCACGGCGGGCTGGACCGCGGTGGGCGTGCCCGCGGTGCCGTATGCCGCCGGCAGGGTCTGGGTGGCCGCGGCGCCGACCGCCGCGCCGGACCCGAGCGCCGCGGCGCTGATGGGTCGGCCGAGGCGGACGTTCTCCAGGTCGGCGCGGAAGGAGGCCGCGTCCTGGTAGCGGGTCTCGCGGTCCTTGGCCAGCGCGTGCAGGGTGACCGCGTCGAGGTCCCCGCCGACCGCGTCGTTCCACACGCTCGGCGGCTGCGGCGCCTCCCCGACGTGCTGGTACGCGATGGCGACCGCCGAGTCGCCGGTGAAGGGCGTGCGACCCGTCAGCAGCTCGAAGAGCAGGCAGCCCGTCGAGTAGAGGTCGGAGCGCGCGTCGACCGGCTGGCCCTGCGCCTGCTCGGGCGAGAGGTACTGCGCAGTCCCCACCACGGAGTGCGTCTGCGTCATGGTGGCGGCCGTGTCCGCGATGGCCCGGGCGATCCCGAAGTCCATGACCTTGACCGTGCCCGTCGAGGTGATCATGACGTTGGCCGGCTTGATATCTCGGTGGACGATGCCCATCCGGTGGCTGTAGGCCAGTGCATCGAGCACGCCCTCGGTCGTGCGGATGGCCTCCTCGGGCGAGAGCCGGTGCACCTCTCCGAGCCGCTGGCGCAGGGTCTGCCCGTCGACGTACTCCATGACGATGAAGGGCACGGTGTGGCGCCCGCCCTGGGGGTCGATGAGCTCGTCCTCGCCGGAGTCGAAGATCGCGACGATGGACGGGTGGTTGAGGCCGGCGGCGGACTGGGCCTCCCGGCGGAACCGGGTGAGGAAGTTGGCGTCCCGGGCCAGGTCGGAGCGCAGCATCTTGATGGCCACCTGCCGGCCGAGCCGGGTGTCCCGCCCCAGGTGGACGTCGGCCATGCCGCCCCGGCCGATGAGCTCGGCGAGCTCGTAGCGGCCGCCGAGTACGCGGGGAGTCGTGCTCACGCTCCGCCCCTCTGCTCGATGGGTCGTGGGTCGGTCCTCAGGTGCCACGTGATTCTCGTCCTGCGCTCGTCGGTCTCGGTCTCGGTGTGCATCACTTGCCCTTGCCCTTGGAGGTCGGGGTGGGTGCCGGCGCCTTGGGCTTGGTCTTGCCGGTTGCCTTCGTGGTCCGCGCGGGGGCCGGCGTCGCCCGCGCCGCGCCGCGCTTGGCCCCACCCGTCGGGGCCGCGGCGGTCGCGCGCCGCGTCGGCGCACCGGTCGTGGCGCCCGTGCCCCGCCCGGTCAGGACCCGGACCGTCCCGTGGGGGGTCGCCGTCGCCGCCGTCCCCGGCTGCGTCGTCGGTGTCGCCACGGCGGCCGGGCTCAGCATCCGACCGCCGGCGAAGCCACCGAGGAGCAGCAGCATGGCCAGGGGCGCGGCCGCCCAGAGCAGTCCCCTGCGTCGCCACCACGGGGTCGGCTCGGCCGAGTGGGCACCCACGCCGTGGAGCCGGCTCGTGGGGTCGATGACGGCGAGGGCCGACACGGTCGCGTCCGCGCCGACCGGCATACCGAGCCACGTCGCCACGGAGCGCGCGTCGGCGGGCCGGTCTGCCGGATCCTTGCTCAGGCAGGCGGCCACGACATCGCGCAGGTCACCCGGCACCGACGTCGGCAGGGGCGGCGGGGCGTCGTTGACCTGCGCCAGGGCGGTGGCGACCGGCGTGCCCATGTCGAAGGGCTTGGCGCCGGTCAGCATCTCCTGGGCCACGACGCCCAGGGCGTAGAGGTCGCTGGCCCCGGTCGCCGGCTGGCCGAGGGCCTGCTCGGGGCTGAGGTAGTCCGGCGTGCCCAGCACCTCGCCGGTGACGGTGACCCCGCTCCCGTCGCCGGCGCGGGCGATGCCGAAGTCGGTGAGCTTGGCCGTGCCGTCCGGGGTGACGAGGATGTTGGCCGGCTTGACGTCGCGGTGCACCACGCCCGCGTCGTGGGCCGCGGCGAGCGCGAGCGCCGCCTGCCCCACGAGGGCGCGGACCTGGTCGGCCGGGAAGGGCGCCCCCTCGCGGATGAGGTCGGAGAGCGGAGCACCGCGGACCAGCTCCATGACGAGGTATGCCGTGCCGTCGTCCTCGCCGTAGTCGTAGACCGTCGCGATGTTGGGGTGCGAGAGCGCAGCCGCGTGACGGGCCTCGGCCCGGAAGCGCGCGAGGAAGCCGCCGTCCTGGCCGGGCCCGGGCCGCAGCACCTTCACGGCGACCGGCCGGCCGAGCACCTCGTCGGTCGCCTCCCACACGTCGCCCATGCCGCCCGAGGCGATGCGGGACCGGATGGCGTAGCGGCCGCCGAGGACGGCACCGGTCGTGATCGTCGTCATCGGCGGATCACCGCCTCGATGACCTGCCGCGCGATGGGGGCCGCCACCCGGCCGCCGCCCACCTCGCTGCCGGTGACGCCGCCGCTCTCGACGACGACCGCCACGGCGACCTTCGGGTCGTCCGCCGGCGCGAAGCTGATGAACCACGCGTGCGGCGGCTTGCCGGGGTCGTGCTGCGCCGTGCCGGTCTTCCCGGCGACCGCCACTCCCGGGATGCGGGCCCGCGCCCCACTGCCGTTCTCGACGACCGAGACCATCATCTTCTTGAGGATCTCGGCGGTGCGCGGGGAGACCGCCTGGGACAGCTCCTGCGGCTCGGGCGCCGAGTCGATGACGTCGAGGTTGGCGCTGCGGACCTGCGAGATGAGGTAAGGCTTCATGACGCGGCCCTGGTTGGCGACGCCTGCGGCGACCATGGCCATCTGCAGCGGCGTGGTGCGCACGTCGAACTGGCCGATGGCGGCCTGCGCCGCCTGAGGGGCGTTGAGGTCGGCCGGGACCGAGCTGGGGCTGACCCGCATGGGGATGTCGAGCGTGTCGCCGAAGCCGAACCGGCCCGCCTGGGCGCGCAGCTTCTCGCCCCCGAGGTCGAGCCCGAGGGTGCCGAAGGCCGTGTTGCACGAGATCTCGAGGGCGTGGATGAGGGTCGTCCGGTCTCCCGGGCCGCAGGGACGGCCGTTCTCGTTGGGCAGGGCGGCGTCGGTGAGGGGCAGGTCCAGGCTGGCCGGTCCGCGCACCGAGGAGTTCTCGTCCTTGACGATGCCGTTCTCCAGTGCGGCGGCGGCGGTGACGACCTTGAACGTCGAGCCGGGCGGGTAGAGGTTGCCGCCGATGGCGCGGTTGAAGTAGGGCTGGCTCGGGTCGCTCGAGAGGGCCTTCCACGCCGCGGCGGCCTGCCCGAGGTTGTGGCTGGACAGGGCGTTGGGGTCGTACTGCGGGTGGCTGACCATGGCGAGGATCGCCCCGCTCCTCGGGTCGAGCGCGACGACGGCCCCGCGGCTCTGGCCGAGGGCACGGTCGGCGGCCTCCTGGGCGCGCGGGTCGAGGGTGAGGTCGAGGCTCGCGCCGGCCGTCTTGCGCCCGGTGATGAGGTCGGTGACGCGCCGCACGAAGAGGGCGTCCGAACTGCCCGAGAGGAGGCCGTCCGCGGCCCGCTCCAGCCCGTAGGGGTTGCCCACGGCATACGCGTAGAAGCCCGTGACCTGGGAGTAGAGCGGGCCGCTCGGGTAGGTCCGCAGCCAGGAGTACTGGTCCTTGACCGAGACCGACCGGGCGATGGGCTGGCCGCCGACGAAGATCGACCCGCGCTCCTGGGCGTAGTTGTCGAGCAGGGTGCGCTTGTTGGTCGACATGCTCGCCAGGGTCCGCGCCTGGAAGAACTGCACGACCGTCGACGCCACGAGCAGCGCGGTGAACAAGGCGGCGAGCAGGACCGAGAGCCGCCGGATCGGGGTGTTCACGACAGCCTCACCACCTGGGTCGCCTCCGGGGCCGCGCCCTCGGGGACGGTGCTGCCCGGCGTCTCGGCGACCGGCCGGCGGGCCTGGTCGGAGATGCGCAGGAGGAGGGTCATGATGATCCAGTTGGCCAGCAGGGCCGAGCCGCCCAGCGACATGAACGGTGTGGTGAGGCCGGTGAGCGGGATGACGCGGGTGACGCCGCCGATGACGATGAAGACCTGGAAGGCCACCGAGAAGGTCAGGCCGATCGCGAGCAGCTTGCCGAAGCCGTCCCGCACGCCGAGGGCGGTCCGCACGCCCCGCTCGACGAAGAGCAGGTAGAGCACGAGGATGGCGACCGAGCCGAAGAGCCCCAGCTCCTCACCGAGGCTGGCGAAGATGAAGTCGCTCTCGGCGAAGGAGGTCAGCCACGGCCGGCCCGCGCCGAGGCCCGTGCCGGTCAGCCCGCCGGCCGCCATGCCCCACAGCCCGTTGGCCAGCTGGTTGGACCGCTCGAGGCTGTCGGCCGAGAACGGGTCCAGCCAGAGGTCGACCCGCTTCTGGAAGTGCGAGAACGTCGCGAGCGCGAAGGCGACGGCGAGGCCGAAGAGGACGAGGCCGATGGCGATCCACGAGACGCGCTCGGTGGCGACGTAGAGCATGGCCACGAAGAGCCCGAAGAAGAGCAGCGCCGAGCCGAGGTCCTTCTCGAAGACGAGGATGAGCAGGGCGAGGACCCACGCCACGAGGATGGGCCCGAGGTCGCGACCGCGCGGGAAGGTGAAGAAGAGGACCTTCTTGCCGGCGAGCGACAGGACGTCCCGCGTCTGCACGAGGTAGCCGGCGAAGAAGACGGCGAGCGCGACCTTGGCGAACTCGCCGGGCTGGAAGGACAGCGGCCCGAGCCGGATCCAGATCTGCGAGCCGTTGATCGTCTGGCCGAGGAACGGCACCAGGGGCAGCACCAGGAGCAGGAACCCCGCCGCCAGGGACACGTAGGTGAACCGCCGGAGGATCCGGTGGTCGCGCAGGGCGATGATGACGGCCACCGCGAGGGCGACGGCGAGCGCCGTCCAGACGATCTGCCGATAGGCGTCACCGCCCGTCCCGTCCTGGTTCTTGGCGAGGTCCAGGCGGTGGATCATCACGAGCCCGAGGCCGTTGAGGCACGTCGTGATCGGCAGCAGGAGGGGGTCCGCGTATGCCGCGCGCCAGCGCAGCACGACGTGGACGACGCCGGCCAGGACGACCAGGCCGCCTGCCACCGGCACGATGTTGGCCGGCACGGTGCCGTTGCGGGTGAGGTCGACGGTGACCCATGCGAGCAGCACGATCGCGATCGCGACGATGAGCAGGAGCAGCTCCATGCCACGCCGCGTGCGGGGGGCGACGCGCTCGACGGTCGTGATCATCGGGGCGCCACCGCCCGCGCTGCCGTCGGCACGGTCGTCGCCGTCGGAGCCGTCGCGGAGGCCGGGGCGCGACTGGCGGGGCCGGTGGCCGAGGCGCCTGTGGCCGGCCTGGCGGAGCCGGTCGCGCTGGCCGGTGCGGTGGGGACCGTGGTCGGTGTCACGGGTGCCGTCCCGCACGGGATGCCGGTGGCCGCCCGCGCCCGGCACCGCTCGGCCTCGGACCGGAGCCGCTCGACCTTGTCGCGGGCGTCCGCGAGGCTGGTCGCGGGGATCGCAGCGCCCACGGAGAGCTGGACGTCGGTCGGCAGGTCGCCCACGTTCACGTCGGTCTCGGACTCGAGGTGGGACAGGCGGATCGGGCCCAGGTCCTGGGAGACGCCGCGGAAGACCGCCACGCGGCCGTCCCGGGCGCCGAGGTAGTACTGCTGCTGGGACCAGCCGTATGCCGCGTAGCTGCCCGCGGCGAGGACGAGGACGGCGAGGACCACGCCGACGAGCAGGCGCACCCACCGCGGCCGCCTCGGCGCCTCCTCGGCGAGCTCCGGACCGTCGTCGTCCTCACGGCGCCCGGTCGCCTCGCGGGACAGGGCGGCAGCCTTGGCCGCGGGGCTGGTCGGGATGGCGCGGGTCGGCTCGCGCAGCCCTCGGGCCGCGGCGGCGCCGACGACCTGCGGCACGGTCGAGGGCAGGTCGTCGCCCGCTGCGTCGACGACGTCGGCGACGATCGCGGTGACGTTGTCGCGCGTGGAGGCCTTGAGGGCCACCTCGATGCACCGGTCGGCGGCCTCCTCCGGGGAGCGGGCCTCGCGCAGGATCTCCTCGATGACGTCGGCACCGACGAAGTCGGACAGGCCGTCGGAGCACAGCAGGAAGCGGTCACCGACCCGCGCCTCGCGCAGCGACGTGTCAGGCTCGTCCTCGGGCTGGCCCGTCATGACGCGGGTGACCACGGACCGCTGGGGATGGCTGCTCGCCTCGTCCCTGGAGATGCGGCCCTCGTCGACCAGCTGCTGGACGAAGGAGTGGTCCTTCGTGATCTGGGAGAAGGTGCCCTCGCGCAGCAGGAAGGCCCGGGAGTCACCGATGTGCGCCATCGCGATCTTGTTGCCGGTGCGGAGCATGACGATCGTGGTCGAGCCCATGCCGGCGAGGTCGGCGTTCTCCGCCATGGCCCGCGTCAGCAGGCTGTTGGCGCGCTGCAGCCCCGCCTCGAGGAGCGGGATCGCCTGCTCCGCGGGGACGCTGTCGTCATCGAGCGGGGCCAGCTCGCCGACGATCATCGAGCTCGCGACATCGCCCGCGGCATGCCCGCCCATGCCGTCGGCGAGCACGAGCAGGTGCGGCCCGGCATACCCGGAGTCCTCGTTGCGGGACTTGGGTCCGAGACCACGGTCGGAGCGCGCGGCATACCGCAGGGCGATGGCCACCGGCTCAGCCCCGCAGCTCGACGACGGTCTTGCCGATGCGCAGGGTCGAGCCGACCTGCACCGGCCGGGGGGCGGTCAGCTTCTCCCGCCCGAGGAAGGTGCCGTTGGTCGAGCCGAGGTCCTCGACGAACCACTGGCCGTCCTCGGCGTAGATGCGGCAGTGCCGGCCCGAGGCGTAGTCGTCGTCCACGACGAGCGCGCACTCGGGGTTGCGGCCGATGAGCACGCCCGAGGCGCGCAGCGGCAGCGAGGTGCCGGCGAGGGCACCCTCCGTGACGATCAGCGACGTGGGCACGCGCCCCGTCCGACCCCGGGACCGGCCCCGGGCAGGAGCCGGGACGGCGGCCGTGGCCACCCGGCCCCGGCCGTCCTGCGGGGCGGCCTGGACCGGCTGGGCCTGGCGCTGGCCGCGGCGCGAGACGCGCGTGCCGTAGATGTCCGAGCGCAGGACCCCCGCGATGCTGAAGATGAAGATCCACAGCAGCACGAGCAGGCCCAGCCGCAGCAGGGTGAGCGTCAGCTCACTCATGCCTCACCGCCGCCCGGCGCGGAAGGTCGCGGACGTGCGGCCCAGCGTGACGCGGTCACCGTCTTGCAGCCGCTGCGTGGTGACCCGGTCGCCGTTGACGAAGGTGCCGTTGGTGGAGTTGAGGTCGCGGATCGAGGTGACCAGGTGCGGCCCGTCGGTGGTCACGCGGATCTCGCTGTGCCGACGCGAGACGCCCGGGTCGTCGAGCACGACGTCGGCGCTCTCGTCACGCCCCAGCGTGGTCATGCTGCCGAGCAGCGGGTAGCGGTCGCCGTCGATCTCCAGCCACGGCCGGGCGGAGGGGTTGGCGCGCGCCGGCCGCTGCGGCGGACGGCCGTCGACCATCGTGCCGGCCGGGTCCTGGGCGCGGGCCGGGGGGCGCGGCCGGGCCGGCGGCTCCGGCTCCGGCGCGACGGCGGGTCGCCGGGCCGTCGCCGGGCGCACCCGGAAGACCCCGGTCTCGAGCCCCTCGCCCTCGAGGAGGTGCACCTGGAGCGGACCGGCGGCCTGGTAGCCCTGCGAGTCGGCGTGCTCCTGCGCGGCCGCGACGAGGTCGTCGGTGAGGTCGTCCTCGAAGTCGCCGAGCCGGTCGTAGTCGGTGGGGCTGAGCTCGATCGTGTAGAGGTTGGGAACCATGGAGCGGCCGTGCCCGAGCAGCGCGGCGCGGTCGTCCATCGCGCGCCGGATCGCCGAGGCGATCTCGACGGGCTGCACCTCGGACTTGAACGCCTTGGCGAAGACACCGTGGACAGCCTTGGCGAGCCCGTGCTCGACCCGGTTGATGATTCCCACGCATGGCTCCTTATCCTGCGGACGTTTCATCGTAACGGCAGGGCTGGGTGGGCCCGAATCTCGCGGGGAGCCACGTGCCGGCCTGTCGGTGGGCGTCCGTGGAAGATCGCACCCCCTCCCGGGGGTGTGATCTTCCACGCAGCCCTGAGTGGGGTGCGTCAGCATGGCGCGGGTTGGCACTGCGCGGTTTGGCATTGCGCACGGTCATGCACCACACTGTTCCCTTGTCGCGCGCGAGTGGCGGAACGGCAGACGCGCTGGCTTCAGGTGCCAGTGTCCGCAAGGGCGTGGGGGTTCAAATCCCCCCTCGCGCACGTGTGAGCAACGGCCCCCGGCCTGCGGAAACAGTCCGCAGGCCAGGGGCCGTTCCTCCTTCAGGTGCCCAACATGTGCTCGCCGCCAGACAACTGCGCCGCCAGACAA
>NZ_DASSMH010000010.1:0-46037 GCF_035688975.1 Intrasporangium sp.
GGCACGATGGTCCACCGCCACCTCCCGGCAAACGGACGCGAAACCGGAGAGGGCGGCGTACCGGACGATCGGTTGTGATCGCATGATGTCCCGGATTGTCAATCCCTGTGTCCCAGATCGTCAAGCATCGGCATCGCTGTCCTACCTACCTTCGATGTGTTGCCGCACCACGACGGCACGGATCGAGCAAGGGAGCTGGTCATGGCGGGCGCCATCGTCTTCGAGCGCACTGGGGGACCCGAGGTCCTGGAATGGACCGACGTGCACGTCGGGGAACCCGAGCCCGGCATGGTGCGCGTCCGACATGACGCGGTCGGCCTCAACTTCGCCGACACCTACTTCCGCACCGGGCTCTATCCTGCGCCGCTCCCCTCCGGCATGGGTGTCGAGGCCGCGGGTGTCGTCGAGGAGGTCGGCCCGGGCGTCACGGGCTTCGCCCCGGGTGTCCGCGTCACCTACACCGGCTCGCCCCTGGGTGCCTACAGCACCGAGCGGGTCATGCCTGTCGACAGCCTGATCCACCTGCCCGACGCCATCCCGGGGGAGACGGCGGCCGCGATGACGATGCGCGGCCTCACCTCGGCATACCTCCTCCGGCGCATCGCGCCGGACCTGACAGCCGGCGACACCGTCCTGCTCCAGGCGGCGGCCGGAGGCGTCGGCCTGATCGTTTGCCAGTGGGCCCGTCTGCTCGGCATCCGGGTCATCGGCGTCGTCTCGACGCAGGAGAAGGCCGAGGTCGCCCGGGCCCACGGCGCCGCCGAGGTCATCGTGGGCCGCGATGACACGGCCCGCCGGGTCCGCGACCTGACCGACGGCAACGGCGCGAAGGTCGTCTACGACAGCGTAGGAGCCGCGACGTATGCCGCGTCGTTGGACTCCGTGGCGCCCCGCGGACTGCTCGTGTGCTTCGGCACTGCCTCCGGCCCGATCCCGCCGATCGACGCGGTGCAGCTCGCCATGAAGGGCTCGATCAAGGTCACTCGACCCGCCCTGGCCGACTACATCCGCGACCCCGCCGAGCGCGCCGAACTCGCCGGTGAGTTGTTCGGGCACGTCGCCGCCGGCGACATCCGGATCGAGATCAACCAGCGATACCCGCTGCGGGAGGCGGCTCGCGCCCACGTCGCCCTGGAGAGCGGCGCCTCGGTCGGCTCCTCGGTGCTCACCCTCTGAGCCACCGGACGGCACCGCACACCAACCCTTTCACCAGCTGCACCACCCGACCACTCAGCACGATCGGAGGACGACGATGTCCATCAGCGCCGCACGAATCCACGCGACCTCGAACCGGCCGCCCGCCGCGTGGGAGGTGCACCGCCTCACGGCGACCCTCGGGGCCGAGATCACCGGCATCAACCTGGGCGAGGTCTCCCGTGACGACGAGCAGTTCGACGCGCTGCGCACCCTGCTCCTCACCCACAAGGTGCTGTTCTTCCGCGAGCAGGACATGAACCGTGGAGAGCACGTCGCTCTGGCCGAGCGCTTCGGCCCGCTCGAGGAGCACCCGGTGGCCCCGAGCGACCCCGAGCACCCGGGACTCGTGCGCATCTACAAGGACGTCGACAGCCCCGCGGACCGCTACGAGAACGCTTATCACTCCGACGGGTCGTGGCGGGAGGAGCCTGCGATGGGCTCGATCCTGCGCTGCATCGAGTGCCCGCCCGTCGGTGGCGACACGATCTGGGTCGACATGGTCCGCGCCTATGCCGACCTCCCTGTCTCGGTCAAGGACCAGATCTCTGCGCTGCGCGCCCGGCACAGCATCGAGGCGACCTTCGGGGCCGTCCTGCCGCGCGACCGGCGCCACGGGCTCAAGGCCACATATCCCGACGCCGAGCACCCCGTCGTGCGCACCCACCCGGAGACCGGCGAGCAGATCCTCTATGTCAACTCGTTCACGACCCATTTCGTCAACTTCCACACCCCCGAGCGGGTCACCCACGGCATCGACTTCGTCCACAGTGCCCCCGCCCTGCTGACCTATCTCCAACACCGGGCGACGATCCCCGACTACCAGGTCCGATGGCGCTGGCAGCCCAACAGCGTGGCGATCTGGGACAACCGCTCGACCCAGCACTACGCCGTCATGGACTACTGGCCCGGCCGTCGGCGGATGGAGCGCGCCGGCATCCGAGGCGACCGTCCCTTCTGATCCAACGCCACCCCGGCTCCTGCCCGGAGTGACCGCTCCGGCTCGACCCAACCGGCTCCGGCCAAGTCGCAATCCCACTTCCCGGTCACCACCACCATCTCTCAAGGAGGACCCAATGCACTTCATCGACGACTCCCTCTTCCCCGAGCTGCAGGACGACCTGGTCATCACGGCCGCTCCCTATGGCCCCGAGTGGGAGCCGGGTGACGCCCCCGGCGACATCGCGGTGACCATGGACGAGCAGGTCCAAAAGGCCGTCGACTGCTTCAACGCCGGAGCCACGGTCCTGCACATCCACGTCCGTGAGCTCGACGGCAAGGGCTCCAAGCGGCTCTCGATGTTCAACGAGCTGCTCGGGCGGCTGCGTGAGGCCGTCCCCGAGATGATCCTCCAGGTCGGCGGCTCGATCTCCTTCGCGCCGGAGGGGGAGGGTGCCGAGGCCAAGTGGCTCAGCGACGACACGCGACACATGCTCGCCGAGCTCGACCCGAAGCCGGACCAGGTGACGATCGCGATCAACACCAACCAGATGAACATCATGGAGTTGATGACGGCGGACGACATCCGCGGCACGTCCTTCGAGCGTCCCGAGCTGGCTCACACCTATCGGGAGATGACCGTCCCGGCCGGCCCGGAGTGGGTCGCAGAACACCTCAAGCGGTTGCGCGCCAACGATATCCAGCCGCACTTCCAGCTCGCCAACATCGCCCAGCTCGAGACCGTCGAGCGGCTCGTCCGGCGCGGCGTCTATCTCGGCCCGCTCAACCTCACCTGGGTCGCGATCGGCGGCGGCTTCGATGGCCCCAGCCCCTACAACATGATGGAGTTCATCCGCCGCGTGCCGGACGGAGCGAACCTCACCCTCGAGTCGATCCAGCGCAACGTCCTCCCGGTCAACGCGATGGCCATCGCCATGGGCCTGCACACGCGGTGCGGCAACGAGGACACCCTCTGGGGCAGGCTCGGCGAGCGCGCCACCTCGGTGCAGCAGATCGAGCAGTTGGTCCGGATCGCCACCGAGCTCGGCCGCGACATCGCGGACGCCAAGTCGGCCCGCGACCAGTACAAGCTCAAGACCTGGTACGACGACGTCGACGACGCCCTCGCCCGTCTCGGGTTCCCGCCCAACCGCAAGCCTGGGCAACTCGGCTTCCTCATGCACGCCTGACCCAGCGATCGCACAGAGAGTGACGAGAGATGACGACGATCACGGAGGCGACCGACCCCACTCACGGTCACGCGCTGCCGAACCGGATGCCGGGCAAGGGCTCACGGTTCTTCCCCGGTCTGGTGTTCGGCCTGACCTTCGCGTTGCTCCTGTCGGACTACATGTCCCGGCAGGTGCTCGCGGCAGTCTTCCCCCTCCTCAAGGCCGAGTGGGGGCTCAGCGACACGGCCCTGGGCACGCTCAACAGCGTCGTGGCCCTGGCGGTCGGCCTGCTCGCCGTCCCGTTGTCGGTCCTCGGTGACCGCTACGGGCGCGCCCGGGCCATCGTCGGCATGGCCGCACTGTGGAGCTTGGCCACCTTGGCCTCGGCCTGGGCGTCGAGCTACGGCGAGTTGCTCGTCGCTCGCATCCTGGTCGGCGTCGGCGAGGCTGCCTACGGCAGCATCGGGCTGGCCGTGGTCTTCCTCGTCTTCCGGCCACACCTGCGCTCCACCCTGTCCGGTGCCTTCCTCGGTGGTGGCGCGTTCGGGTCGGTCATCGGGGTCGCCCTCGGTGGGGTCATCGCGGTGCGCTTCGGCTGGCGTCCGGCCTTCGTCGTCATGGGTGTCATCGGGCTGGTGCTCGCCCTCGTCTATGCCTTCACGATCACCGAGCAGCGGCTGCGTGACCACGCGATTCCTGACCCCGCGGCGAAGCTCGAGCCCGAGACCACCGCGCTGATGACCAAGGCTCGCTTCCGGACCCTGGTCTCGACACCGGCCGTCATCATGGCCTATCTCGGCAGCGGACTGCAGCTCTTCATGACCGGCACCCTCCTCGCCTGGTTGCCGAGCTTCTTCAACCGCACCTACGGGATGACCCCGGACCGGGCGGGCAAGGTCTCCGCGCTCTTCCTGCTCCTCCTCGGGGTGGGCATGATCGGGACCGGTCTGATCAGCGACCGGGTCAGCCGTGGGGTCACGCAGCGCAAGTGGACCAGTTCCATCGTGTATGCCGTGCTGAGCCTGGTGTTCCTCGTCTCCGCCTTCTCGTTGGGTCGGGGACCGGCTCAACTCGCCCTGCTCGCCGTGGGTGCCTTCTTCGTCTCCGGCCCCGCCGGACCGGCGGGAGCGATGGTGGCGGCCCTGACGACCCCGTCGATCAGGGCGACCGCCTTCGCCACGCTCGCCCTGGCCAACAACGTCCTCGGGCTGGCTCTCGGTCCGATCGTCACCGGCCGGATCGCCGACTCGATCGGGCTGGCGGGCGCCCTGCGCGTCGTGCCGTGGGTCGGCGTGCTCGCGATCCTCGCCCTGGTCGTCGGGTGGCGGACCCACCACTCCAGCCTGGCTCGGCTCGGCCTCGCCGGCGCCGGTGGTGCCACCGCATCGAACGGGTCGGTCCAATGACCCTCATCCTGGTGCCGGGCCTGCGCGGCCCCGCACCAGACCACTGGCAGGAGCACCTGGCCAGCCGTCCGGACGCCGTCCACCTGCGCACCGACCGCGAGCCGCTCGACCTCGACACGCGCGTGCAGGACCTCGACGACGCCGTGGCCGCAGCAGACCGACCCATCCTCATCGCCCACAGCGCAGGGGTGCTGACCCTCCTGCACTGGGCAGCTGGGGCCCTCCTATCGACCACCGACCGCGTGGTCGAGGCGCTCCTCGTGACCCCGCCGACGTTGGGCGAGGAACTCCCTCCGCCCTACCCGCGACTGGCCGAGCTCTCCGCCCACGGCTGGCTTCCCATCCCCATCGGCGCCCTGCCCTTCGCGGGGACCGTGTGCCTCAGCGACGACGACCCGCTCGGTCCGGTAGAGGAGGTCCGCACCTTGGCGGCAGGGTGGGGAGCCGTCGTCGTGGAGCTCGGGGCGGTCGGGCACGCCAATCCCGCCTCCGGCTTGGGGCCATGGCCGGCAATGGACACCCTCGTCACGGCCACCCTCGAAGAGTACGCCGGGGCCGGCTCGTGAGCCTCCCGCCTGCCGCACCGCTCGCGCCCAGCCGGGCCGTCTCGCCGGACCCTGCCCCAACCCGCCCCGCAAGGGGACCCGGCCCCGGAAGGGGGCGGCGCCCGGCATGCCTGGCCTGGGTTCCCGGCGTCGTCCTCGCCTTCGGCGTGGCCCTTGCAGCCCAGCAACTGCATCGGGCCGTGCCCATGGTCAACGCCGTGCTCGTGTGCATCATCCTCGGAGCGCTCGCCAGCAACCTGATCCGAATCCCCGAGGCCTTCAATCCCGGGCTCGCCGTCGCCGCACGGCGTGTGCTGCGGATCGGCATCGTGCTGCTCGGGCTCCAACTGTCCCTGACCCAGATCGCAGCGCTCGGGCCGGACATGCTGCTGGTCGTCCTCGCCGTCGTCTCCGGCGGGATCCTCGGCACACTCGCGCTCGGGCGGTTGCTCGGAGTGCCGCACGCGCAACGGCTGCTCATCGCGTGCGGCTTCTCAATCTGCGGGGCTGCCGCGATCGCAGCCGTCGAGGGGGCCATCGACCGGGACGACGAGGACGTCGCCGCCTCGATCGCCCTTGTCGTCCTCTTCGGGACGCTTATGATCCCGCTCATCCCGCTGCTCGTCCGGATGCTGTCCATCGACGCCCACACCGGCAACCTGCTCGTCGGCGCCTCCGTCCACGAGGTGGCCCAGGTCGTCGCGGCCGCATCCCTCGTCGGTCCGGACGCGGTCGGCACCGCGGTGGTCGTCAAGCTCGCCCGGGTCGCCCTCCTGGCGCCGGTTGTCGTCGCCGTCGGATGGGGTGCCAGCCGCGCCCGGGCCGGCGTCGTGGGACACTCGGGCACCACGGCATCGACTCGTGACGCAAAGAAGCCCCCGATCCTGCCGCTCTTCCTCGTCGGCTTCCTCGCCGCGTCCGTCCTCACGACACTGCTCACCCCGAGTGCCGGACTGCTTCAGCTCGCCTCCTCCCTGCAGGGGCTCTGCCTGAGTGCCGCGATGTTCGCTCTCGGGATCTCCGTCCGCATCGCCACCCTGCGCAACCTCGGGCCGCGGCCCCTCGTCCTCGGCTTCCTCTCGACCCTCTGCGTGCTCGGGATCGCCCTGGCAGGCATTCACGCGGACACCTGAGCCGACCCTCGCCCGCATGGACCTCGCACCGCCCTTCACCGATAGGGCCCGTCGCACGGCGGCACCAGTCGTCGGGATCGACGACCGGGCACGCCAGCACCGCGCGGTCCGGCTCGAGCCGCTGCCCAGTGATTTCCAAGCCTGAGCTCATGAAGCCGGCAGAACGTGGTCAAGTCAGGGCAGGCGAAGATAGCGTCGGGCACGTCGAGGTCTTCCGGATGGGCACTGTGAGAACGTCCATCATCGGAGGACCTCGACGCCGCCCCGGGGACCGACGCCCCCACCATGCTCACGCCCCACTACACCCTGACGAGAAGATTCACTGACGAGAAGATTCACTGACGAGAAGATTCACTGATTGGGATGAGCCCGTTTCCGCGACCGCCGCGAGTCCCCGCCCTGCCGGCTCGACCGAGGACTGAACCCATGCAACGCTTCATGCTCCACTCCAAGATCCACCGTGCGACGGTGACCCAGGCGGACCTGCACTACGTCGGCTCGCTCACCATCGACCGTGACCTGCTCGATGCGGCCGATCTGTGGCCGGGGCAGCAGGTGGATGTCGTCGACGTCGACAACGGCAACCGCCTGACGACCTACGCGATCGAGGGAGAGCGCGGCACCGGGATCGTGTGCATCAACGGCGCCGCCGCCCGGCTCATCCAGCCCGGCGACACGGTCATCGTCATCGCCTACGCGTGCATGGACGACGAGGAGGCGCGGGCCCACGAGGCGCAGGTGGTCTTCGTCGACGCGCACAACCGGATCGTCGAGGTGGGGCACGACGCCGGCGACGTCCCCGACGGCTTCGGCCTGAGGACCTCCGCCGTCACGGGGCGCCACCACCCCTACCAGGACGGCCAGCAGGAGCAGCGCGGTAGGGAGCAGCCGGCTGGACCGCCGGCGCCTGCGCGTCCATGAACGCAAAGAGCGGGTCGGTGTAGTCGCCCAGCCGCTCGTAGACCCGCCGGCTGCGCCGATAGACCTCGACCCGCTCGGGATCGGGGAGGAAGACCTCCGCCGCGGTGACCATCTCGTCCACCGCGGTGTCCCAGTCGGGGTGGATGCCGCTGCCGACGGCCGCGCAGATCGCCGCACCGAGCCCGGCGGCATCCGGCATCGCGGTGCGCCGCGTCGGCAGGTCGAAGACGTCGGCGAGGATCTGCATCATCAGGTCCGACCGCGACCCCCCTCCCGACACGAGCAGGGCCGAGAAGCGCCGCCGGAGGCCCTCCTCCATGGCCCGGACGTGTCCGACCATGGTCAGGGCGATGCCCTCGAGGATGGCGCGGTAGATGTGGGCGCGCCCCTGGGTGCCGTCGAAGCCGACGAGCGCGCCGCGTCGGTGCGGGGCCTCGGTCGGCGCGAGCCAGTCCATGATGGCGACGAGTCCCCCGCACCCGGGCGGCACCTCGGCGGCCTCGGCGTTGAGCAGGTCCTCGGTGCTCGACGCGCGCAGGGCTTCCGCGTCCCCCGGCGCTGCCTGCTCGATCCGGGCGACGCCGCCGTCGACGAGGCCGCGGAACCAGCTCACCGTCCACATGCCCCGGCGGATGCCGTGGCTCTCATAGAGATACTCCCCCGGCGTCGAGCCGAAGTTGACCCAGTAGCCCGCGTCGCGCGCGGTGGGCGCGGAGCCTGTCGCCATCGCCGCGATGTACGTCCCGAGCGACAGGAGGGCCACGTCGGGGGCCCGCAGGCCGCATCCGAGCGCCTCGACCGCCTTGTCGTTGGCCGTGGCGTAGACCGGCAGTCCGGCCGGTATGCCGGTCGCCTCGGCTGCTTCGGGCGTGACCGTGCCGAGCAGCTCACCCGGGGAGACCAACCCGGACAGCAGAGCGCGCGGCATACCGGTCTCGACGTAGGCCGCCGGGTCGGCCGACCACTCCGCCGTCGCCTGGTCGATGGGCCAGACGCCCTGGTAGTTGGCGCGGGTGTCGAGGAAGCGGCCGGTGAGCCGGTGCGTGAGGTAGCCGGAGGACGTCGTCACGTGCGCCACCCGGGGGTCGGCCGCGTCGTGGGGCCGCGAGACGCGCACGTCCATCCAGCTGAGGACCGGCTCCACGAGCCGGCCGTGCGCATCGAGCAGGGCCCGGCAGAACCGGATGGTGCACAGGCCCACCGCGACGATCTCGTCACGGTCGCCCGCAAACCGCTCGAGCGTCTCGGTGCACGCGTCGCGGATCGAGTCCCAGAGGTCGTCGTCGGGGTGCACGACGTGGCCGGGCACCGACGTGTCGTAGGGCCGCAGCCGACGCTGGGCTGAGGCGTGAACCCTGCCGTGCTCGTCGACGACGCAGACCTTCGTGCTCTGCGAGCCGTTGTCGATCGCCAGCAGGTAGCGCGACCTCACCACCGCCCCTGAAGGGCGGGCGCGCCGCCGTCGGGCTCCCGCAGGGGGTAGATGGTGCCCGCGTTCATGATCCCGGCGGGGTCGAAGGCGCGCTTGAGCCCCTCGAGGAGGTACCAGGCGCTGCCGTGCTCCTCGTGCACCCACGGGGTGCGGTACTTCCCGACCCCGTGGTGGTGGACCATCGACCCGCCGAGGCGCAGTGCCTCCTCGACGATGATGGCGTTGAGCGGGAGGTGGTATTCGGTGATCTCGTCGCGGGGCTCGCAGCGGATGTCGTAGTCGTAGACGAAGTAGAGGTTGGTGCCCGTCTGGTAGCTGTGCGAGGAGTGGGCGCCGAGCATGGTGAGGTCCTGCGCTCGCGGGAACTCCGACCGGATGCGTTTGACCACGGCGTCATAGAGCTCCCCCACGCGGGACCAGTCGACGGACACCTCCGTGGTGTAGCCGAGGTGGGCCTGCTCGAGCATCGCCCGCTTCTCGGCGTCGATCTTGTCCTGGCCCCAGTTGAGGCCGTCGAACCACTCCTGGATGAGCCGGGGCTCGACCCGCTCGTGGGGCCGGTCGGCGAAGACGGCTTCGATGGCCTCGGCTGTTGCGTCGGCGAGCGGCTTGGGGCCCTCCGCGACGAGCACGACGACGTTCTTGTCGCGGGAGAAATGGGCGAAGTGCTGGCGCGCGTCCTCGGCGGAGTAGGCCCGGCATACCGAGGGCCGGTAGCCGTCCGTGACCAGCGTGCGCAGTGCGTCAACCGCGTCCGGGAAGTCGTCGAGGAGGAAGCCGAAGTAGCGGTTGTTCTCCGGCTGGTAGCGGAAGACCTTGACCGTCACCTCGGTGATGAAGCACAGCGCACCCTCGTTGCCGATGACGACGTGGCGGATGTCCGGCCCGGCCGCGCGGCGCGGGACGTTCTTGATCCGGGTGACGACGCCGCCGGGGAAGACGGCCTCCAGCCCGACGACCATGTCCTCGATGCCGCCGTAGAGGGTGGAGAACTGGCCGATGGAGCGGGTCGCGACGAGGCCTCCGAGCTGAGCGATGGGCTTGCTCTGCGGGGAGTGCCCGGTCGTCAGGCCCCGGGCGCGGAGCGTGTCCTCGAGGACCTGCAGTGGCACGCCGCACTGCGCCGTCGCCATCATGTCGACCGGGTTGATGTCGAGGATGGCGTCCATGGCCGAGCCATCGAGCACGACGGTGTCCTCGACGACCGTCTCGAGCCCGCCCTCGGTGGCCGTGCCCCCGGTGCGCGGGACGATGTTGAGCACCTCGTCCTGAGCCAGCTTCAAGATCCGGGCCACCTGCTCGGTGGAGCGCGGCCGGACGATTGCGGCCGGGATGGGCCCGTCGTAGATGCCGTGGACGGCGGTGTACTTGCGGAAGCGGTCGACGCTCGCTTCGCGCAGGGCTTGCTCGTCGGTGATGACATCACCGGGGTCGAGCAGGGCGGTCAGGCGCCGGGCGATGGCGTCGCGGCGCAGGCGGGAGCGGGAGGCAACCATGGGGATCACGTCTTTCTGTGGGGCGCGAGGAGTGCGAGGGACGCGGCGGTGCCTCAACGGACGAGGTAGCCGCCGTCGACGACGAGGACATGGCCGTTGACGTAGTCGGACGCGCGGCTGGCAAGGAAGACCACCGCGCCCATGAGGTCGCTGACGTCCCCCCACCGCGCGGCCGGGATGTGCTCGACGATCCGGCGGTCGGCCTCCGGGTCCGAGCGGGTGGCCTCGGTGATGGCCGTGGCGAAGTAGCCGGGCGCGAGCGCGTTGACCTGGATGTTCGAGGCGCCGAGCTCGTCGCAGTACGCCTTGGTGAACCCGACGATCCCCGCCTTCGTGGCGGCGTATGCCGGCGAGGCGCGGCCGCCGAGGAAGGAGAACAGCGAGGCGACGTTGATGATCTTCCCGGCGCCCTGCGCGACCATGACCCGGCTCGCCTCGTGGGCCAGCTCGAAGGCGGCCGTGAGGTTGACCGAGACCATCGGGTCCCACTGCTGGCGACCGAAGTCCTCGACGTCGGCGAGCAGGCAGATCCCGGCCGAGTTGACGAGGATGTCGAGGCCGCCGAGCTCCTCGACGCAGGTGCGCACGACGTCTGCCGGCACGCCGGCCTGGGTGATGTCGGCCTTGAGGAACGCCATCCGGCGGCCCTCGGCCTCGATGAGGCGAGCCGTCGTGCCGTCGTCCTCGCCGAGCCCGGCGACGAAGACGTCGGCGCCTGCCTTGGCGAGCGCCACGGAGAAGGCCCGGCCGAGGCCGGTGTTGCCGCCGGTGACGACGGCTCGCCGGCCGGCCAGGGAGAACCGGTGCAGCCCGAAGTCCTCGATGCTCATGCCCGTCCTCCCGCGAAGGGGTCGGCGATGCCGACGTAGCACGTCTCGAGGTACTCCCCGATGCCCTCGAGCCCGCCCTCGCGGCCCAGCCCGGACTGCTTGAGGCCGCCGAAGGGGGCGGCCGGGTTGGACACGACCCCGGTGTTGAGGCCGAGCATCCCGGTCTCGAGCTCCTCGGCCATCCGCAACGCGCGGCCCAGGTCCCGGGTGTAGACGAAGCAGACGAGCCCGAACGGGGTCGCGCCCGCGACGGCGACCGCCTCCTCCTCGGTGTCGAAGGCCACGACCGAGGCGACGGGGCCGAAGACCTCCTCGTCGAGGATGTCCGCGCCCCGCGGCACGTCGGTGAGCACGGTCGGCTCGAAGAAGTAACCGGGGCCCTCGATCCGCCCGCCGCCGACCGCGAGGCGGGCCCCGCGCGCCACGGCGTCGTCGACGAGCCGGCTCACCTTGGCCACGGCCGCCTCGTTGATGAGCGGCCCGAGCCTCGAGTCGGGGTCGGTGCCGCGGCCCACCGGGTAGCCGGCCATGCGCTCGGCGAGGGCGCGCCCGAAGTCCTCGGCGAGGCTGCGGTGCACGAGGAAGCGGTTGGCCGCCACGCACGCCTCGCCACCGTTGCGCAGCTTGGCGACGAGGGCGCCCTCGACCGCCGCCTCGAGGTCGGCGTCCTCGAAGACGATGAAGGGGGCGTTGCCACCGAGCTCCATCGACACGCGCAGCACCTGGTCGGCCGACTCGGCGATCAGGCGGCGTCCCACGGCCGTCGAACCGGTGAAGGACAGCTTGCGCAGCCGGTCGTCCTTGAGCAGCGGCCCCGTGACCCCGCCGGGGTCCGTGGTCGGGATGACGTTGAGCACGCCCGGCGGCAGCCCCGCCTCCTCGAGGACCTGCGTCAGGAGCAGCGCGGTGAGCGGGGTGAGCTCGGCCGGCTTGAGGACCATGGTGCAGCCCGCGGCCACGGCCGGGGCGATCTTGCGGGTGGCCATGGCGAGCGGGAAGTTCCACGGCGTGATGAACAGGCACGGCCCGACCGGCCGCTTCGTCACGAGCAGGCGGTTGCCGCCGTCCGGCGCGGTCGCGTACCGGCCCGAGACGCGGGGCGCCTCCTCGGAGAACCACCGGAGGAACTCCGCCCCGTAGGCCACCTCGCCATGGGCCTCCGCGAGTGGCTTGCCCATTTCCAGGGTCATGGACAGCGCGAAGTCGTCGGCGCGGGCCGTGACGAGCTCGAAGGCGCGCCGCAGGATCTCCGCGCGGGCCCGCGGCGCCGTCCGCCCCCACGATCGCTGCGCCTCGGCGGCCGCCGCGAGCGCGCGGACCCCGTCCTCGGGCCGGGCGTCGGCCACGCTTCCGAGCACCGTCGCGCGGGACGGGTCGAGCACCTCGAAGCGGGAGCCGTCGGCCGCGTCGGTCCACCGCCCGTCGATGTAGAGACCGGTCGGGATGCGCTCGAGCAGGGCGCGTTCGGTGTCGTCGGTCACAGGGGTCCTCGCCGCTGGCGTCGTCGCGGTCGGCGGTGCGGTCGTCACGGGCGTCGTCATGGTGCTGTCCTTCGCGGTCGGGTGGCTGGGCTCGAGGATGGCCGGAGGCTCAGAGGCGCAGGTCGCGCCCGATGAGGTCCTCGTAGAGCCGCAGCGGTGTCATCTCGCCGGCCCGGTCGCCGTAGCTCGCCCGGGCCCGGCGGTAGACCTGCTCCACGAGCGCGGACACCTCCGCCGGCACGCCCACCGCGCGGGCGAGGTCGACGGACAGCCCGAGGTCCTTGCAGGCGAGCGCGATGGCGAACCCCTCGTCATAGTCACCGTCCCGCAGCACCGAGAGGACGTCGCGCTCGACGAACGTGCTGTTGGCAGGGCTCGCGACGAGCGCGTCGCGCAGCACGGCGAGGTCGACCCCGGCCTTGACCCCGACGGACAGCACCTCGGCGGTGGCCACCAGGTGGGAGAACCACAGCTGGTTGATCATGAGCTTGACGGCATACCCCGCGCCGTGGGCACCGACGTGGAGGATCCGCTCCGGGTCGCCCATCGCCTCGAGGACCGGCCGGACCCGGGCGACGTCCTGCGCGTCGCCGCCGACGAAGATCTGCAGCGTCCCCTTCGCCGCGCCGACCGACATGCCGCTCACGGGGGCGTCGAGGATGCGCAGCCCGCGGTGCGCCTGCTCGGCGCGCACCTGGTCGGCCACCTCGGGCACCGAGGTCGACATGTCGATCCACGTGCCGCCGTCCCGGATCCCGGCGAGTATGCCGCCCGGCCCGGTCACGACCTCGGCCACGTGACGCGGGGTGGGCAGCATCGTGATGACGAGGTCGCTGGCCGCGGCGACCTCGGCCGCGGTCTCACCCCAGCGCGCGCCAGCGGCGAGGAGCTGCTCGGCCGCCTCCTTACGCACGTCGTTGACCACGAGGGCGTAGCCGGCCTGCTGGAGGTTGCGGGTCATGCCCGAGCCCATGCTGCCGAGGCCGATGAAGCCCACCGTGGGGCGGGCGGGTTCGCTGGTCATGCGTAGATCTCCTGCGTCCTGGTCGGGTTGGCGGTCACGCGGGTGGCGTGTAGAAGGGGTTGGAGACGCTCGTCCGGGCCGCGAGCACCGCGTCGAGGCCCGGCATACCGCTCATGCCGTTGCGCAGCGCCTCGCAGGTCGCCTCCCGGTTGTTGCGGTAGACGGCCTCGGCGTCGTCCGCGCCGGGGTTGACCCACACCGCGGCGATGATGACGTGGGAGTCGGCGTGCTCGGCCGGGATGACGCCCTCGGCGACGGCGTCGGCCACACCGCCGGCGACCCCCGCCTGGGCCGGGCCCCAGATGTGCACGCCGTGCGCGTCGCTCGCCGGTGCCGCCTTGGAGACGAAGAGGGTGAGCGGCTTGACCGGGAGGGACGGGCGCAGCACGGCGACGAAGGGCACGTGCCCGGCGCTGGGCGACCCGAGCGCCGTGGCCCATGCCGTGCCGGCCGGCCCGCTGCGGTCACCGAAGACGGTGTTGACGTGGGCCGCGTTGACGCCGTCACCGACGAAGCACTCCCCGATGGCGAAGCGCGCCTCGCTCACTTGACGAGCCCCGTCTCCTTGAGCCACTCGGTCGCGACGTCCTGGGGGTCCTCGCCGTCGACGTCGACCTTGGCGTTGAGCTTCTGCATCACCTCGGTGGTGAGCTTCGGCGACATGAGCGCCATGACGTCCGCGATCTTCGGGTACTTCCGCAGGACGTCGGCCTGGAGGGTGAAGCCGCCCTGGTAGACCGGGAAGAACTGCTTGTCGTCCTCGAGGACGGTCAGCCCGAGGGCGCTGATGCGGCCGTCGGTCTGGAAGACCTCGCCGAAGTTGCAGTCCTGCCCCTTCTGCGTGGCCGTGTAGATGACGCCGGTGTCGAGCATCTTGACGTTGCCGCTCGGCACGTCGAGGTTGTAGGCCTTCTTGAGCCCCGGCCAGCCGTCGTCACGCGTCGAGAACTCGCTCTCGATGCAGAAGGTCTTGTCCGCCTCGGGCAGCTTCGCGAGGTCGCTCAGCTTCGTGACGCCGAGCTTCTTGGCCTCGTCCGAGCGGATGGCGAAGGCATAGGTGTTGTTGAGCGGCGCGGGGTCGACCCAGGCGATGCCCTTGGCCGCGTCGGCCTTCTTGACCGCCTCGAACTGGGCCTGGGCGCCCTTCACCGGGGCGGTGTTCTTGTTGTAGGTGATCCACGACGTGCCGGTGTACTCCCAGTAGCCGAGGAACTGCTTGTTCTCAAGCGCCTGGCGCACGTTGGCAGAGCCCACGAGCTTGGTGTTGGCCTGCAGGCCGGCACCGTGCGCGTTGAGCAGGTCCGTCGTGAGGTAGGCGAGGATGTACTGCTCGGAGAAGTCCTTCGAGCCGATGGTGCCTGTGAGGCCGGTGAGCTCCTTGCCGTCGCCCCCGCCTGCCTGGCCACCGGCGGTGGCGTTCCCCGCCGGCGCGCCGTCGCTGCTGCCGCCGCAACCGGCGAGGGCGAGGCTGAGTGCGACCGCGCCGGTCGCGATGAGCGTGATCTTCATGAGGGTGTCCTTCTACTGGTGCGGCGGGGTCGCCGAATGAACTGGTGGAGGTGGAGAGCTGTCGGGATGCCGGAACCGGTCCGGCGCTGGTCAGAGGCCCTTGGGCCGGACGCGCTCCTCGACGAGGCCGGCGGCCCAGTCGATGAGGATGGCGATGCAGGCGACGAGGACCGCCCCGACGACGAGCACCGGGAAGCGCTGCAGCTTCAGGCCGTTGACGATCATGTCGCCGAGGCCGCCCGCGTTGATGAAGGTCGCGATCGTCGCGACCCCGACGCAGAAGACGAGGGAGGTGCGCAGTCCCGCGAGGATGACCGGCGAGGCCAGGGGAAGCTCGATGTGGCGCAGGACCTGGTTGGGGGTCATACCCATCCCGCGCGCCGACTCCCGGATGCTGTCGTCCACCTGCTCGAGGCCGGTCAGGGTGTTGCGCAGGACTGGAAGGAACGAGTAGGCCACGAGAGCGACCAGGGCCGTGGCGAAGCCGGTCTGCCACACGATGGCCAGCAGGATCACGACTCCCACCGCAGGCGTCGCCTGGCCTATGTTGGCCAGCCCCAGGACCACGGTGCGGAACGCCTGCCAGGGCACGCGGAAGACGAGGACGCCGAGCGGGATGGCGAGGACGGCGACCAGGGCCGAGGCGGCCACGGTGAGCAGCAGGTGCTCACCGACCCGTGCGCCGATGTAGCCGGCGTTGAGGGTGCGCCGCTCGATGGAGTCGAGCCCCGTCGTGGCGACGTAGGCCATGGTGGCGCCGAAGACGACGGCCACCACGAGGGGGGCGGCGGTGCGGCGCAGTGCCGCGCCGAGCCGGGTGGTCGAGTCCCGCCCCTCGAGGATCTCCGCGGCCGAGGTGATGGACACGGCTCACACCCCCGACCGGCGCACGGCGGCGGCGGTGTCGAGGCACGCGGAGATCGAGGCATGGGTGAGGGACCCCATGACGGCGCCGTCGGCGCGGGTCACGTTGACCCGGTCGCCGCCCGTCAGCACGAGCAGGTCGAGCGCGTCGCGCAGCGTCGCCGACTCCTCCACGGCAGGGGCACCGGGCGCCCCTGCGTCGAGCTCCCCCGCCAGGACGGGGATGAGCGCCAGCCGCTTGAGGGCCGAGCCGTGGCCGATGAAGGACCGGACGTAGTCGTTGGCGGGTGCGGCGAGGATCGCAGCCGGGGTGTCGAACTGCTCGATCCGGCTGCGGTCGCTGAGCACGGCGATGCGGTCGCCGAGGCGGATCGCCTCGTCGAAGTCGTGGGTGACGAAGATGATCGTCTTGCCGATCTCCGACTGCAGGCGCAGGAACTCGGCCTGCAGCTTCTCACGGGTGATCGGGTCGGTGGCCCCGAAGGGCTCGTCCATGAGCATGACGGGCGGGTCCGCCGCGAGGGCGCGGGCCACGCCTACGCGCTGCTGCTGGCCGCCGGAGAGCTGGCGGGGGTAGCGCCTGGCGAAGACGGAGGGGTCGAGCTGCACGGTGTGGAGCAGCTCCTCGACCCGCTCGGCGATCCTGGCCTTCGTCCACCCGAGGAGCTTCGGCACGGCGCCGATGTTGTCCGCGATGGTCATGTGCGGGAAGAGCCCGATCTGCTGGATGACGTAGCCGATGTGTCGCCGCAGCTGGTTGGGGTCGATGGACAGGACGTCCTGTCCACCGATCCGGATCGACCCGGACGTCGGCTCGATGATCCGGTTGATCATCTTCATCGTGGTCGTCTTGCCGCAGCCGCTCGGCCCGACGAACATCACCAGCTCGCCGGGGGCGACGTGCATCGAGAAGTCCTCGACGGCCGAGACCGCCTGACCGGCATACGTCTTCGTGACGGCCTCGAGCTCGATGCTGACGCCGCGGTGCTGCCCGGCGAGGGCGGAGATGCTTGCGGAGGTGGTGTGCTCAGGCACGGAGACCCCTTGAGGTGGTGAGGCGGGCGATGACGAGGAAGGCGGCGTCGACGAGCAGCGCGAGGATGACGACACCGACCGTGCCGGTGAGCGCGTAGTTGAGCGCGTTGCGCGAGCCGAGGGACGACAGCCCCTTGAAGATGTACTGGCCGAGCCCAGGACCGGCGACGTAGGCCGCGATGGCCGCGATCCCGATGGTCAGCTGGGCCGCGACGCGCACGCCCGTGAGGATGACCGGCCACGCCACGGGCAGCTGGATCCGTAGCAGCACCCGGAAGGGCACCATCCCCATGGCCCGGGCCGACTCGAGCACCTCGCTCGGCACCTCGCGCAGGCCGACGACGGTGTTGCGGATGATCGGCAGGAGCGAGTAGAAGACGAGCGCCACGACGGTGGGCCCCCACCCGAGGCCGAGGACCGGGCTGAGGAGTGCGAGCAGCGCCAGGGAGGGAATCGTCAGGGCGATGCCGGCCGACGTGATGGACACGGACCGAGCCACGGGCCGGTCCCAGGCGAGGGCGCCGATCGAGATCCCGATGACCATGGCGAGCACCAGGGACACGGCGACGACGGCGAGGTGCTGGAGCGTCAGCACGAGGATGTCGTCCCACCGCCGTTCGAGGAACGTCGGCAGCCCACGCAGTCCGTCCACGGGGCGCTCCCTTCTCTTCGTTGAGGTGGGGGAACCGTACGGGCCCTTGAGTCATAGCAGCAATAGCAGTTGCACATATGGCAACTGCCTCTGCTACCGTGGCCGACATGACCAGCCAGCACAAGCCCACCGCCTCGCGCCGCAACACGTCCGGGCTCGCCCGCGACATCGAGGTGCTCGAGGCGCTCGGTCTGCCGGAGGCGGTGCAGGCGGGAGGGCTGGGCGTGGTGCGCATCGCCGAGATCACCGGCCGGGAGAAGACGGTCATCTCGCGCACCCTGGCCACGCTGGCAGACGCCGGGGTGCTCGCCCGCAACGCGGAGACGCTGTCCTACCGGCTGGGTCCCCGGCTCTTCGCCCTCGCCGCGCGCACGGCTGAGTCGACGCTCGTGGCGGAGGCCCGCCCCTACCTGCGGCGGATCGCCCGGCATACCGGGGAGACGAGCCACCTGTCGGTCCTGCGGGGCGGCAACGTCCTCACGCTCGTCAGCGAGCTCAGCCCGCACCAGTTCCGCACCGCCGGCTGGGAGGGCGTGACGACGGCGGCCTGGCGCACCCCGTCGGGTCGGGTCCTGCTCAGCGACTGGGACGACGAGGACCTCGCAGCGTGGTACGCGCAGCACGGGCAGGACCGGCCGACCGTGGGACCGGGGCGCTCCGACGTCTCGGGCTCACGCTTCGCCGTGCTCGACACGCCGTCCGAGGGGTCGGCCCAGGTCCGGTCCCTCGACGACCTGCGCGCCCAGATCGCCCGCATCCGGGAGACGGGCTACGCCATCTCCGACGAGGAGCTCGAGGTCGGGGTCGTCGCCGCCTCGGCACCCGTCACCGACTTCACCGGCCGCATCATCGCCGCCGTCAACGTCAGTGCCCCGAAGGCGCGCATCCCCGGCCGGCTCGATGCCCTGGGCCAGTTCGTCGCCAAGGCGGCCCGGCCGCTGTCCGCCCACCTCGGCGGCGCCTGACCGGCGGGCACCTCTCCGGCCCGAGGACCGGCGCCCCGCCTGCGCCGCCCTCCCGAGCGCCGTTCAGGCGGCGCGTGACGCCGACGAGGGGCCGTCGTAGGCCCGAGTGACGGCGTTGCGGAGGCGGCGGTGCGGCCACGTCAGGCCGAGGAGGGCCACGAGCCCGAGACAGATCCCGGCGCAGATGGCGACGCCTCGCCACGGGTCGGTGTGCTGGCCCACCCAGCCGGCGCCGAGGTAGGCCAGGCCCGCGGCCGCGACGGACACGGCACCGGCCAGGCTGAAGATGCGGCCCCTCAGCTCGGGCGCGGTCACCAGCGTGAAGGTCGTCTGGACGGGCACCATGAAGCACTGGCTCATCCCGCTGACGAACCACAAGGCCGCGAGGGCCGCCAGCGGCGGCTGGAACGCGGTGGCGAGCAGCGGAACCGGCATGGCGAGCGCGAGGGGCATCACGAGGGCGTTCTGCCGGTGCACGTCGGACCGCGAGATGAGCAGGATCCCCAGCACCGCGCCCGCGACGGGTGCCGCCATGAGCAGCCCTCCCCAGCCGCTCGAGCCGGCGAGCGGGATGGCGAGCGCCTCCGGTGCGCCGACGCCCAGGGCCGCCACGGCGCTGAGCGCCAGGAGGCGGGCCAGGATGGGGTGCCGGACGAGGTCGCCGGCCGCCCGTCGCAGGTCGCCGAGGAAGCCCCGCACGCCGCTGCCCCGATCCCCGTGCACCGGCCGCAGCTCGACGACCACCGCGAGCACGACGGCGCCGAGGACGAACGAGGCCAGGTCGATGAGCAGGCCCGCGCGCGGGCCGAGGAGGGCGACGAGCCCCCCGCCCATGGCGAGCCCGATCGCCTGGTTGAACTGCTCCGAGAGGGCGTTCAGGCCGATCGCCCTGGCATAGAGGCGACGGTCCTCGAAGAGGTCCGTCAGCATGACCATCGACGAGGCGGTCGCCGCGCCTCCCACCGCCTCGAGGACGACGAGCAGGACGAAGACGGACCACAGCGGCGCGGCGCGCACGACGACGATGATCAGCCCGATGACGCAGAGCGCCCGCACCACGTGCGACCCGACGAGCGCCACCTTGTAGGGCAGCCGGTCGACGACCGGCCCGACGAGGCTGCGCCCGAAGACGGCGGGCAGGAGGCTGACGGCCAAGGTGGTCGCCGTGGCGAGGGGCGACCGCGTCCGCTCGAAGACGATGCCGGCGATGGTGACGCGCGCGATGTAGTCGCCCCACAGCGACAGCGCCCCGACGAGGAAGATGGGCAGGTAGCCGCGCACCCGGAGGGCGTCGGCATACGAAGGCATGCCATCACCACCCCTGTGCGTCGCCACCCCTAGACGCTACTGCCCCGTGGCGAGTCATAAAAGTTGAAATTCATCGCATGTCGGGCACGCCGGCCCACCCGGCGCCACAGCTCGGTGAGTTGTGCCGCCTCGGCGGGGCCGCGCCCGAGGATGCGGCCCATCCCGTCGGCGTCCCGGACGTCCGACGGGACCGCATCCACCGCGCGCCCCCGCCACAGGACCCCGGCGTTGCGCAGGCCGGCGGCGAGCAGCCACGCCTCCCGCAGCGCATGGGCGTCCTCGGCCGTGAGCAACCGGGCATCCTCCAGGGCGCCCAGCGTCTGGAGCGTGCCGGTCACCTGCAGGGCCGGCACGTCGTGGGCGTGGCACATCTGCAGCAGCTGCGCGGTCCACTCGACGTCGGTGAGGCCGCCGCGGCCGAGCTTGAGGTGCGTCCCCGGGTCCCCGCCGCGAGGCAGCCGCTCGGACTCCATCCGGGCCTTGAGGGTGCGGATGTCGCGCCGCTGGGCCGCCGTCAGGCCGGCCGCCGGCCACCGCAGCGGCGCGATCAGGCGCAGGAACTCCTCGGCGAGGTCCTCGGGCCCGGCTACCGGGGTGGCGCGCAGCAACGCCTGGAACTCCCACGTGAGCGCCCACCGCTCGTAGTAGGTCCGGTACGAGGCGAGGCTGCGCACCAGCGGCCCGTTCTTGCCCTCGGGACGCAGGTCGGCGTCGACCGTCAGCTGCGGTTCGGGCCCTGCCCCGGCGAGCAGCTTCTTCAGCTCCTGCACGACGAGGGTGGCCTGCTGCTGCACCTGCTCCTCGGCGGAGCCCGGGTGCGGTCGGTGGACGAACATGACGTCGGCGTCGGAGGCGTATCCCGGCTCGCCGCCGCCGAAGCTGCCCATGGCGACGATGAGTACGTCACCACCGAGCGGGGCTCCCTCCCTGGCCTCGACGGCGTCGACGGCCACCTCGAGGACCACCTCCAGGGTGGCGGCCGTCAGGTCCGTCAGGGCGGCGCCGACCTGGGGCAGGTCGACGGCCCCGACCAGGTCCGCGGCGACGATGCGCAGCAGCTCATGACGGCGGATGGAGCGCACCGCGGCGGCCGCGGCTCCCGGCGACTGACGCCGGCCCGCGGCCGCGCGCATGACCGTGACCAGCGCCTCCCGGGTGCGGGGCACGAGGCCGCCCACCTCGCCGAAGACGGCGACGCTCTCCGGCGAGCGCACGAGCAGGTCCGCCGCGAGGCGGCTGCGGGCCAGGCAGTGGGCCAGCCAGTCGGCCGCCCGCCCCTCGTCCCGCAGCATCTTGAGATACCAGTGCGTCGTGCCGAGCTCGTCGCTGACCCGGCGGAAGGAGAGCAGCCCTGCGTCGGGGTCGGCCTCGTCGGCGAACCAGCCCAGCATCACGGGCAGCAGCGTGCGCTGGATCGCGGCGCGCCGGCTCACACCGCTCGTCAGCGCGGAGATGTGCCGCAACGCCCCTGCCGGGTCCCGGAAACCCAGCGCGGCAAGTCGCTCCCGGGCAGCCTCCGGCGTCAGGCCGGCCTCGGTGGGTGCCAGCTTGGCGACGGCGGCGAGGAGCGGGCGGTAGAAGAGCCGCTCGTGGATGCGCCGCACCTCTCGGGCGGTGGCCTGCCGGTCGGCGACGACCGCGTGCTCCGGGTCCGTCCGGTGGCCCATCGCGCGGCCGAGCCGCCGCAGGTCGGCCGGGTTGTCCGGCATGAGGTGGGTTCGCCGCAGCCGGAACAGCTGCACCCGGTGCTCGATGCACCGCAGTCGGCGGTAGGCCTCGTCGAGGATCGCCGCGTCGTCCCGGCCGACGTATCCGCCCTTCGCGAGGGCGGCGAGCGCCTCGAGGGTCGTGGCCGAGCGCAGGTGCGGGTCGGTGCGGCCGTGGACCAGCTGGAGCAGCTGGACGCTGAACTCGACGTCGCGCAGGCCCCCCGGCCCGAGCTTGAGCTGGCGGGCGGCCTCATTGGCCGGCACGTGCTGCTCCACTCGTCGGCGCATGGCCTGGACGTCCTCGACGAAGTTCTCCCGCCCGGCGGCACCCCACACCAGGGGGGAGATCTCGGCCTTGTAGCGCAGGCCCACCTCCTTGTCCCCGGCGGAGACCCAGGCCTTGAGCAGCGCCTGGAACTCCCACGTCTTGGCCCACCGCTCGTAGTAGGCCCGGTGGCTGCGGATGGTGCGCACGAGCGGCCCCTGTTTGCCCTCCGGCCGCAACGCCGCGTCCACCGGCCACAGGGTGCCCTCGGCCGTCGGAGCCGAGCACGCGCGCATGAGGCCGGTCGCCAGGGTGGTGCCGATCCGCAGCGCGACGTCCTCGTCGGCGCCCTCCGCGGGCTCGGCGACGAAGATGACGTCGACGTCGCTGACGTAGTTGAGCTCTCCCCCGCCGGTCTTGCCCATCCCGATGACGGCGAGCCGGCACTGCTCGTGCCCGGGGCCGTAGTCCTCCCGGGCGATCGCGAGACCCCCCTCGAGCGCCGCCTCCGCCAGCTCGGCGAGCGCCTCGCCGATGGACGGCATCTCGGCGAGCGGGTCGGGCGCCGTGAGGTCACGGGCGGCGATCCGCAGCAGTCCCTGCCGGTAGGCCACGCGCAGCGCGTCGAGTGGCGTCCGGTCGCCGCGACCCGCGCCGACCGCCTCCAGGACCTGGGCCCGCACCTGCTCGGCCGTATGCCGCTCGGCCCGCGCGGCGTCGAGCCAGTGCTCCGGGTGCCGCACGAGATGGTCGACGAGGGCGGAGGAGCCGCCCAGGACGGCCAGCAGCCGCTCGCGTCCCGGCCCCTCGGTCGTCAGCTCCGACACGAGGCGGGCCAGTCCGGTCGACCCGTCCTCCGGGCGGCTGGCGAGCGACTCGAGCAGCCGCACCAGGCCGAGGAGGGCGAGGTCGGGGTCCGCGGTCTCCCCCAGCGCACCGAGGAGGTCGTCCGGGACCTCCCCGCCGCCTGCCTCCGCGAGCGGCGCGAGCGCCCGGTCGGCGAGCAGGGTGGCCGCCTTGGGCAGGTCGAGGAACCCGCAGCGGGCGAGCGTGCCCGCCGTCGACGTGCTGCGTGGTGCCATGGGCGGGGTCAGAGCCGGGTCAGGTAGCGGTCGAGCTCGAAGCGGCTGATCTCGCGGCGGTAGTCGGCCCACTCCTGTCGCTTGTTGCGCAGGAAGAACTCGAAGACGTGCTCGCCGAGGATGTCGGCGACGAGCTCGCTGCGCTCCATCACCTCCAGGGCCCGGCCGAGCGACGCCGGCAGCGGGGCGATGCCCATGGCACGGCGCTCGGCGTCGGTGAGACTCCACACGTCGTCCTCGGTCTCCGGCGGCAGCTCGTAGCCCTCGGCGATGCCCTTGAGGCCCGCACCGAGGAGCACGGCATACGCCAGATAGGGGTTGCACGCCGCGTCGAGGGAGCGCACCTCGATCCGGGTCGACTGGCCCTTGCTCGGCTTGTGCATCGGCACGCGCACGAGCGCGGACCGGTTGTTGTGCCCCCACGTGAGGTAGGCCGGGGCCTCCCCGCCGCCCCAGAGCCGCTTGTAGGAGTTGACCCACTGGTTGGTCACGGCCGCGATCTCCGCGCCGTGCACGAGGAGGCCGGCGATGAACTGCCGGCCGACGCGGCTCAGCTGGTAGGGCGCGCCGGCCTCGTAGAAGGCGTTGGCGTCGCCCTCGAAGAGCGAGAGGTGCGTGTGCATCCCCGACCCGGGGTGCTCGGAGAACGGCTTGGGCATGAAGGTGGCGTAGATCCCCTGGGTCAGGGCCACCTCCTTGATGACCGTGCGGAAGGTCATGATGTTGTCCGCGGTGCTGAGGGCGTCGGCATACCTCAGGTCGATCTCGTTCTGGCCGGGTGCGCCCTCGTGGTGGCTGAACTCCACCGAGATGCCCATGCTCTCCAGCATCGTGATGGCGGCGCGCCGGAAGTCGTGCCCGGTGCCGTGCGGCACGTGGTCGAAGTAGCCGGCGTCGTCGACGGGGACGGGGCGGCCGTCGGGGCCACGCTCGTGCTCGAGGAGGAAGAACTCGATCTCGGGGTGCGTGTAGAAGGTGAACCCCAGGTCGGCCGCGCGGGTCAGGGCGCGCTGGAGGACGTGCCGCGGGTCGGCGAAGCTCGGCGAGCCGTCCGGCTGCTGGAGGTCGCAGAACATCCGGGCCGTGCCCGGGCTCTCTCCACGCCACGGCAGCACCTGGAACGTCGCCGGGTCGGGGACCGCCAGCATGTCGGCCTCGAAGACGCGGGCGAAGCCCTCGATGGCCGACCCGTCGAAGCCGATCCCCTCGGCAAAGGCTCCCTCCAGCTCCGCGGGCGCGACGGCCACCGACTTCAGCGTCCCCAGCACGTCGGTGAACCAGAGGCGCACGAAGCGGATGTCGCGCTCCTCGATGGTGCGCAGCACGAACTCTTCCTGACGGTTCATGGCTCGATCCTGCCGCACTCCCTGTTCACAGGGGTAGTTCACCTGCCCCGGACCGAGAGCCGCATGCGCTGACCGCCATAGGTGGCCTCCTCCACGGTGATCCGGGTGCCGATGCCGGCCACCCTGGTCGAGGCCCACGGGTGGTCCGCCGCCCAGTACCGGTTCGGGTCCGTGTCGTCGAACGGCTGGCGCCGGTTGCCGAGGAGCGCGCCGTCGGCCTACCAGACGAGCAGGCCCTTCTGGTAGGGGAAGCGCGCCTACCTCCTCGTCGGGGCGCACGGTCGGGCGCCGTCGGCCACTCGACCAAGCCGGAGGCTCCGGTGGCACGTTCCTGCCCACGTCTGTGGCGACACGACCCGAGCGACCTTGTCGGCGTGCCACCATCCGGGGAGTGCCGCTCGAATGGCCTGTGCCGGTGGCCCGTTCGCCCGCAGCTATGCTCGGGCACATGACCGAGAGCACGCCGGGAGGTCGCGAGCCGGCTCAGGACGAGCCGAGCCCCTACGGCGCCGGGCTCAGGAGCGGCTCGCAGGTGCGTCGGGTCCGCATCCCCCACCTGCAGGCGCTCAAGCGCGACGGGCGCAAGTGGGCCATGCTCACGGCATACGACATGTATGCCGCCCAGATCTTCGACGAGGCCGGCATCCCAGTGCTGCTCGTCGGCGACTCTGCCGGCAACAACGTATTCGGCTACGACACAACGGTTCCCGTCACGCTCGACGAGCTCCTACCGCTCGTGCGCGCGGTGGCCCTCTCGACGAGTCGGGCCATGGTGGTCGCCGACCTTCCCTTCGGCACCTACGGCGCGTCCCCGCAACAGGGCTTCGACAGCGCCGTCCGGCTCATGAAGGAGGGCCGGGCGCACGCCGTCAAGCTGGAGGGCGGACGCGCCATGGTCCCCACGGTCGAGCTGCTGACCCGCGCCGGCATCCCGGTCATGGCGCACGTGGGGTTCACACCGCAGAGCGAGCACCAGTTGGGCGGCTACCGGGTGCAGGGCCGGGGCGACGCGGCCGACGCGCTCGTCGACGAGGCGCGCGCCCTCGAGGGGGCGGGTGCCTTCGCCGTCGTCCTCGAGATGGTCCCGGCGCCCGTGGCGGCCCGCGTCACGGCGGCCCTGTCGATCCCGACGGTCGGGATCGGCGCGGGTCCGGGCACCGACGCGCAGGTGCTCGTGTGGTCCGACTTCGCAGGGCTGCGGGCGGGCCGGAGCCCCCGCTTCGTCAAGCACTACGCGGACCTGCGCACGGTCCTCCTCGCCGCGGCCCGCACGTATGCCGCCGAGGTGGAGTCCGGAGCCTTCCCGGGCCCGGAGCACTCCTTCGGGGAATGACGGCCCGAGGCCGGGCGGAGTGGGGGCGGCTACTCCTCGCCGCCTCCGTCCGGGCGGGCGCCCTTCTCGTTCCACGCACGGTCCTCGGCGTCCCAGCGCTCGGTCCGGCGTCGGGCGGTCTCGAGGGCGTCGCGGGCCTCCGCCTCCGTGGCGTAGGGCCCGAGGACCGTGGCGCCGGGGCTGCGCTCCTCGTCGGTCTCGACCCTGCCGGTGTCGACGTTGTACCAGAAGCTCATCGCGCGCCTTCCTTCCGTGCTTCCGAGGCGCCGCGCCGCCGGTGGCCGCGCCCACGGGACCTCCTAGACTCCACCGTATGCCGGTCACCCACGCAAGTGTGTCCCGGGGCTCCGTGAGCCCCCGCCGTGCCGTCCCCGCCTCGATCGAGCGCCCGCACTACGTCGACCGGCCCAACCCGCGGGAGGACGGCGACCTGCGGATCAAGGACGCCGAGACGATCGAGCGGATGCGCATCGCCGGACGCATCGCGGCCCGGGCGATGCAGGCGGCGGCGGAGCGCATCGCGCCCGGCGTCACGACGGACGAGCTCGACCGGGTCGCCCACGAGTACCTGCTCGACCACGGCGCCTACCCCTCGACCCTGGGCTACAAGGCGTTTCCCAAGTCGCTGTGCACGAGCGTCAACGAGGTCATCTGCCACGGCATCCCGGACAGCCGCCCGCTCGAGGACGGCGACATCGTCAACCTCGACGTCACGGCATACATCCACGGCGTCCACGGCGACACCGACGCCACCTACCTGGTGGGCGACGTCGCGGAGGAGTCGCGGCTGCTCGTCGAGCGCACGCACGAGGCGATGATGCGCGGCATCCGGGCCGCGCGGCCGGGCCGCGAGGTCAACGTCATCGGCCGGGTCATCGAGAGCTACGCCAGGCGCTTCGGCTACGGGGTGGTGCGCGACTTCACCGGCCACGGGATCGGGCTCGAGTTCCACTCCGGCCTGGTCATCCCGCACTACGACGCGGCACCGGCCTACGACACCGTCATCGAGCCGGGCATGACCTTCACCATCGAGCCGATGCTCAACCTCGGCGGCCCCGAGTGGGAGATGTGGGACGACCGGTGGACCGTCGTGACCAGGGACCGGTCGCGGTCGGCACAGTTCGAGCACACCATCGTCATCACCGAGGACGGCAACGAGATCCTCACCCTCCCGTAGGGTGGCCGCACGTCCACGGCATCCGCCCCTCCACCGCACGAAGGAAACGGCACAGACATGGGCAAGAAGGGCACCCCGCTCGGCATCGACATCGGCGGCAGCGGCATCAAGGGCGCACCGGTCGACCTCAAGGGTGGCAAGCTCGCCACCTCTCGGCTCAAGATCGCGACCCCGCAGCCGGCGACGCCGGAGGCGGTGGCCGACGTCGTGGACCAGATCGTCGACCACTTCGCCGCACAGACCCGGGACGCTCCCATCGGTGTCACCGTGCCGGCCGTCGTCATCCACGGCACCGTGCTGTCCGCGGCCAACATCGACCCGTCGTGGGTCGACACGGACGCCCAGGCCCTCATCAAGAAGCACACGGGCCGCGAGGTGACCGTCGTCAACGACGCCGACGCGGCGGGCGTCGCCGAGGTCCACTACGGCGCGGCGAAGGGCGTCCCCGGCCTGGTCCTGCTCACGACGCTCGGCACGGGCATCGGCTCGGCGCTCATCATGGACGGCGTCCTCGTGCCCAACTCCGAGCTCGGGCACCTCGAGATGGACGGCCACGACGCCGAGAAGGTCGCCGCCTCGTCCATCAAGGACAAGGAGGAGCTGTCCTGGGAGGAGTACATCGAGCGCCTGCAGCGCTACTACAGCATGGTCGAGCGCCTCTTCTCCCCCGACCTCATCGTCGTCGGTGGCGGCATCTCCAAGGAGGCCGACCTGTTCCTGCCCCACCTGCGCCTGCGGGCGCCCATCGTGCCGGCCGCCCTGCGCAACTCCGCGGGCATCGTGGGGGCCGCCCGGCTGGCCGCCGACCTCGCCCGCCACGCCTGAGCCGTCGCTGCGCCGTCAGTCGCGGGACAGCGTCGCGAGCAGCTCGGGTGCCCGACGGTCGTAGAGGGCGGCGCCGGCCCGCAGGCCGGCGACGAGGTATGCCGCGCCGAGCAGCGCGCCGCCTGCAGCCGCGCCCCAGCCCGCCGCGGCGCTCCCCCACCAGGCGAGGAGGGCGAGGACGAGCGTCGGCGCGGCCAGCAGGGCCATGCCCATGCCGGCGATCGTCTGGGACACGAGGGTCGCGCCCGTCGCGCCGGGCGGGCTGCTGAACGGGCTGTCCCCGGGCTTGGGCACGGCATACGGCAGGGCCACGCTCATCAGGCAGGAGATGCCGTAGCCCGAGCCGAGCAGGACGAGCGACAGCCCGACCGTCGCGGGCAGCAGGTCGGGGCGACCAGCGAGCCACGTCCCGAGCACGGCGTACGCCGGGACGAGGACGACCGACAGCAGGGCGGTGGGCACCAGCCGGCCGAGGCGGTCGGCCCGCCCCGGGACGCCGGCGGCGACGTGGAGCCAGAAGGCCGTGGAGTCGTAGGACACCGAGTTGTGCTCGCTGAAGCCGAGGAGGAAGGCGGCGAGCGGTGCCATGAGCAGGGCGGTCCACGGCGCACCGGCCACGTGCTGCGGCACGAGGAGCGCGAGCGGCAGCACCGGGGTGAGGACCAGGCTGGCCTGGTAGCGGGGGTCGCGGCGCCAGTAGGTCAGCAGGCGGGCCGCGACGGCGCCGGTGGCGCCGTCGGGCACCCGGCGAAAGGCGCCGAGGTCGTCGGCGGCCGACACGGCCTGTGACCGCGCCACCAGCCGGGGGTTCTCCACCTGCTTGCGCAGCGCCCGCGCCCACGCCGTGCCCACCGCGGCCAGGACGCCGACGCCGAGGGCGAGCCGCCCCAGACCCGTGGCGGGGTGGCCGGAGGCGACGTCGCCCGGGGCGGCCCAGACCCAGCCCAGGGGCGTCCACCCGACGGCTCGGGCCACCGACGAGAGGGTGTCCATCGACCGCTCGCCCAGCGAGCCGAGCAGCGACACCGCCGGGCCCAGCGTCACGACGACGACGAGGCCCACGACGGCGGCCACGTCGCGGCCACGGCGGCTGACCATGGCGGAGGTGGCGGCGGCCGAGAGCCACCGGCTCGTCGTGACGCACGTGAGCACCCCCACCGCCGCAGCGAGGAGGGCGACGAGCGTGGCCGCGACCGAGTGCGACCACGCGACGACGGTCGCCGCGGCAAGCACGCTCGTTGCGATCGCGGGGAGGCTCACCAGCCCCGCGAGGACGAGGCCGACAGCCAGCTGTCGATACGGGATGGCGAACGTCGCGAAGCGTCCCGGGTCGAGCGTGGGGTCCGAGCCGAAGGCGAGGAGCGGCACGAGCGACCAGAGCACGACGGCGACGGCCCCGCCCAGGGGGATCACCGTCAGGGCGAGCTCGAGCGAGCCGCGCAGCGCGCCGACGGCGACGGCGAGGAGCAGCACGAGCCCGCCGAAGTAGAGGACGCCGACGATGGCGCCGATGGCCTGGGCCCGGCTGCGGCGGAAGATGTTGCGCAGCAGCGCCAGCTTCAGTCGGACGAGGTGTGCAACCACGCGAGCCCCTCCGCCACCGTCGTGCCACCGACGAGCTCGACGAAGCGGTCCTCGAGCGTGCCGCCGCCGCGCACCTCGTCGGTCCGGCCGGCCGCGAGCACCGACCCGTCTGCGATGACCGCCACGTGCGAGCACGTCCGCTCGACGAGGTCCATGACGTGGCTCGAGAGCACGACCGTGCCGCCGGTGTCGACGACGCCTTCGAGGATGTGCCGGATCGTCGCAGCGGAGACCGGGTCGACCGCCTCGAACGGCTCGTCGAGGACGAGCACCCGGGGGCCGTGCACGAGCGCGCACGCGAGCGTGACCTTCTTGGTCATGCCCGCCGAGTAGTCGACGACGAGCTTTCCGGCTGCGTCGGACAGGCCGAGCGCGGCGAGCAGGAGGGTGGCCCGCTCGGCGGCGAGGTCGCGGGGTAGGCCGCGCAGCAGCCCGGCATACGTCACGAGCTGGAAGCCGGTGAGGCGGTCGAAGAGCCGCAGCCCGTCCGGCAGGATGCCGAGGAGCTTCTTGGTCCCCACGGGGTCGGCCCACACGTCGCGGCCGAGGACGAACGCGTGGCCGACGTCGGGCCGGAGCAGGCCGGTCACCATCGACAGGGTCGTCGTCTTGCCCGCGCCGTTGGGGCCGACGAGGCCGAAGAACGAGCCCCGTGGGACGTCGAGGTCGATGCTGCGCACGGCGATGACGTCCCCGAAGCGCTTGCCGAGGCCGCGGATGGCGATCGCCGGCCCTGCCGCCGGGGCGCCGCGGGGTGGAGGCAGGCTCACAACTGGACGGACTCGCCGTCGGCGACCATGCGCACGGTCAGCCCGTCGACGCCGGCGAACTTCTCGATGTGGCCGGCATACATGGCGTGCCCACGGTCCGACAGGAGCGCGTCGTGGATCGGCACGACGGTGCGCGGACGGATCCGGCCCACGAAGGCGATGGAGTCCCGGCTCGCCGCCCACGGGGCGTTGAGGGGGTGGGCGAGCACGTCGACCTCACCCGGCTCTGCGTCGTAGGCGTCGCCGGGGTGGAAGAGGCTCGGCTCCCCCGCCGCGCGCAGGACGAGCCCGACGTTCGGGATCTGTGGCATCGCGACGTGGTTGAAGGCATGCAGCGCGCCCACCGGCGTCACCGTGACGTCGCCGACGGCGAAGTCCTCCCCCTCCCGCGTGGGCACGGCCCGCAGGCCCTGCTCCGCGAGCGTCTCCGCGGTGAGGGGGTCGGTGTGCACGGGCGTGTCGGCGTGGGCGCGGACGAGGGACGGCCCCCGCTCGGGGTCGAAGTGGTCCGGATGGTTGTGCGTGACGAGGATGGCGTCCAGGCGGCCGAGGTCCTCGAACCCGGCGGAGAAGTTGCCCGGGTCGATGAGCAGGCGGCGGTCGGCCATCTCCACGAGCAGGCAGGAATGTCCGAGGTGGGTCAGGCGCATGTCCTCAACCTAACCCAGCGCCTCGGCCCGTCGATACGATCCACAGGTGGATCCGTCGCGGTGGTTTCTCGGTCCCGGTGAGCGGGGCAACGCCGCCACGCGGCTCGACTCGCGCCACCCCGGCGCCCTGCCGTGGAGCGAGGGCAACCTCGTGCGCCCGCTCGTGCACGGGGCCGGCTACTTCGCCGAGCTGACGCGGCGTCTCGCCGCCATGCGGGCCGGTGACCTCCTGCTCTTCGTCGACTGGCGCGGCGACCCGGACGAGCGGCTCGTCGGCACCGACGGCAGCGAGGTCGCCCGGGTCCTCGCGGACGCGGCCCGGCGGGGTGTCGCCGTCCATGGCCTCGTGTGGCGCTCGCACTGGGACAAGTTCGCCTTCTCCGCGGAGGAGAACCGGCACCTCGAGGAGGACGTCAACGCCGCCGGGGGATGCTGCGTGCTCGACATGCGGGTGCGCACCGGCGGCTCGCACCACCAGAAGTTCGTCGTCCTGCGCCACCCCGGCCGACCGGACGACGACGTGGCGTTCGTCGGCGGGATCGACCTGTGCCACAGCCGTCGCGACGACGCCACCCACGACGGAGACCCCCAGCCGCAGACGATGGCCTCGGTCTACGGGGACCGGCCACCCTGGCACGACATCCAGCTCATGATCACGGGCCCGGCGGTCGGCGACGTCGAGACCGTCTTCCGCGAGCGCTGGGAGGACCCGCAGCCTCTCAGCCGGTCACCGCTGCGCCGGGTCTCCGACCACATCCACGGGGACCGGGAGTCATGCCCGGCGCTGCCGCCGCAGCTGCCGGACCCCGCCCCGACCGGGCCGCACCCGGTGCAGCTGCTACGCACGTATCCCCGGCGGCTGGGCGGCTACCCCTTCGCGCCCGACGGCGAGCGCAGCGTGGCGCGCGGCTACCGCAAGGCGATCCGCCAGGCCCGCCGCCTGGTCTACATCGAGGACCAGTACCTCTGGTCTCCGCAGGTGGCGACGCTGCTGGCGGCCGCCCTGCGCCGCGAGCCCGGCCTGAGGCTCCTCGCGGTGCTTCCCCACTTCCCCGACCAGGACGGCCGGATCGCCTTGCCGCCCAACGTCGTCGGGCGAGAGCGGGTCATCGACCAGCTGTCCGCCGCCGCGCCGGGTCGGGTCGGCTGCTACGGCATCGAGAACGCCGCCGGCACGCCCATCTACGTCCACGCCAAGACGTGCATCCTCGACGACGAGTGGGCGGCCGTGGGCTCCGACAACTTCAACCGCCGCTCGTGGACCCACGACTCCGAGCTGTCCGCGGCGGTGGCACACCCGGACTACGCGCGGGACCTGCGGGCCACCCTCGCCCGCGAGCACCTCGGCCTGGGCGAGAGGGAGCCGGTGCCCGACGTCGACGACGTCTTCGAGGCGTATGCCGCCGCCGCCCGGCGACTGCAGGCGTGGCACGACGGCGGACGGCGCGGGCCCCGGCCCCCCGGGCAGCTGCGCCCTCTCACCCGCCTGCCGATGGGTCGGCTCACCCGGGCCTGGGCCGCCCCGCTCTACCGGCTGGCCTTCGACCCCGACGGCCGTCCCCTCCAGCTGCGGCTGCGCGGCGGGATGTGACCGGCGGGATGTGACCGGCGACATGCTGCAGCTCCCTTGGTGCGGTGAGCGGGCCGACGTGGCGGTCTTCGTCGTTTCCGCCGCGGCGGGCCGCGGACGCCCGTAAGGTCCACCTCGGGGAAAGAACGACATGCTGGGGGGCATGGATGAGTACTGACATGCGGACTGGGTGGTTCTATGTCGGCAACGGGCAGCTGCGCTATCGCACGGCTGCCGGGTGGACCGACGACTACAAGCCGGCCGACTACTACCAGCCCGACGAGGCGTACCCGCCGAGGAGCGCACCGGCACCGGCGCGGCGGTCGTTCGCGGGCTCAGCCACGGCCGGGCTGGCCGTGCTGCTGGTCCTCGTCGGCGCCGTCGCCGCCGGACTCCTGCTCGTCACCCACGCCTGAGGGTGCCGCGGCCTGTGTGCGATCGGCCGTGCCCTGACGCGGACGAGTGCACACGGCGCGCCCGGAGGCCCTCTGGTGCGGGCGACCCGCCCGGGCGAAAGGGGCCACTCGAGCCACGGCCGACCCCCTCGAGTGGCCACTTCCGTGCACCCACTCCCGCGCAAAAGTGGCCACTCGAGCCACGGGCGACCCCGCGACCCCGTCGAGTGGCCACTTCCGCACACGCCCCGCATCAGAGCCGCTCGAGCGTCGCCGGGTCGCGCTCACCCTCGAAGTACTGGTCGAGGACGTCCTCGAATGCCGTTCGCTGCCAAGGCTGCTCGGCCGCCCGCGCGAAGAGCGTCATCGACGAGCGCAGCTTCTGCGCGTCGACCGGCCCGAGCACCTCATCCGGATCATGCGTGGGCAGGCCGGCGAGCACCCGCGCGCACTCGACGAGCCGCGCGCCGAGGATCGGGTGCGCGAGGTAGGCGCGCGCCTCCGCGAGGCCCGACACGGCATACCGCTGCGCGGTCGGGCTCCGACCGAGCCCGGACACCTGGGGGAAGACGAACCACATCCAGTGGCTGTGCTTGTGCCCGGCACGCAGCTCGGCAAGGGCGGCGTCATACGTGCCCCCGGTGTCCTGTGCGGAGAGAAAGCGCTCGAGGTCAAAGGGATCGGCCATCCCTCCATGGTGCCTCGTGCGACAGGCCGTGTCCGCCCCGCGACCATGGGGCGGCACAAGAGGAACGCGGGCAGCCGCGTCCGGTGCCGGAGTGGAAGGAGCGCGCCATGACCGTGGCGCAGGTGCTCGACCCCCTCGTCCGCGCGACGCTCGGTGATGCGCTGCCGGTGCGCGTCGACTGCTGGGACGGCAGCGCGTGCGGTCCGGCGGACGCGCCGCTGCACGTGCGCTTTGCGTCGCGGCGCGCGTTGCGCCGGCTGCTCTGGGCTCCGAACGAGCTCGGCTTCGCCCGCGCCTACGTCTCCGGCGACGTCGTCATCGAGGGCGGTCTCCTCGACGCCCTCGACCTGCTGGAGCAGGTCGCCGACCCGGCCCGGGGCCCGGGGGTGCACGTCGGCCGGGACACCGTCACCGCGATCGTGAGGGCGGTGCTGCGGCTCGGCGCGCTCGGTCCTCCCCCACGCCCGCCCGCGGAGGAGATCCGGCTCTCCGGACGTCGGCACACGCGGCGGCGCGATGCCCGAGCCGTGTCGTCGCACTACGACGTCGGCAACGACTTCTACGCCCTCGTGCTGGGCCCGTCCATGGTCTACTCGTGCGCCTACTTCGAGCAGGAGCCTTCTGCGGCATACGGTCTCGAGGACGCGCAGCGCGCCAAGCTCGACCTCGTGGCCCGCAAGCTGGGGCTCCGCCCGGGCATGCGGCTGCTCGACGTCGGATGCGGCTGGGGATCCTTCGTCCTCCACGCGGCGCGCCACCACGGCGTCCGGGCCGTCGGGGTGACCGTGTCCCAGGAGCAGGCGCGGCTCGCCCGGGAGCGGGTGGCGGCAGCCGGGCTGGCAGACCGCGTCGAGATCCGCCTGCAGGACTACCGCGAGGTCACGGACGGGCCGTATGACGCCATCGCCAGCATCGGCATGGCCGAGCACGTCGGGCTCGCTCACCTGCCGACGTATGCCGAGCGGCTGCACGCGCTGCTCGCACCAGGGGGCCGGCTGCTCAACCATGCCATCGCCCGGCGCCCCGGTCCGCCGGGCCACCCGCGGGGCAACCGGACGTCCTTCATCGACCGCTACGTCTTCCCCGACGGGGAGCTGGTGCCGCTTGCCACGATGGTGGACGCGCTGGAGACGGCGGGGCTGGAGGTGCGACACGTCGAGTCACTGCGCGAGCACTACGCGGACACCCTCCGGGCGTGGGTTGCCAACCTCGAGCGCGACTGGGACCGCGCCTGCGCGCTGTCGAGCCCGGGCCGGGCACGGGTGTGGCGCCTCTACCTCGCCGGCTCGGCGCTCGCGTTTGCCGCGGGCCGGATCGGCGTCAACCAGGTGCTCGCGGTGCGGCCCCGACCGGGCGGTGGCAGCGGTATGCCGCGCACGTGGCACCAGCTGCTCGGAGGCGGCAGCGGGCCGGCGGTTTCCTCGGCCGACGCAACCGGGGCGCATGGCACACTGCAGGCACCCGTTCCCCCGACGCAGGAGTGACCGCCGTGGCCACCGCCCCCTCCCCCACGCTGCTCGAGCTGGCCCGAGTCCATCGGGTGGACACGGACTACTACGACTGGCAGGGCGCGCACGTCATGGTCGGGGCGGAGACGATCCGCGCCGTGCTGGCCGCCCTCGGTGTCGAGGCGGAGACCGACGAGGCGGCGGAGCGCTCGCTCCGCGAGTTCGGCGACCGCACCTGGCGACGCACGCTCCCGCCCACGGTCGTGTGCCGGGAGGGCTGGACGCCGTGGGTCGCCGCGCACGTCCCGCACGGCACGGACATCTGGCTGGAGCTCGAGCTGGAGGACGGCAGCCGCCGAGCGGCGCGGCAGGTCGACCGCCTGGTCGAGCCCCACGAGATCGACGGCACGCTCGTCGGCGAGGCCACCTTCGAGCTGCCCGGTGACCTGCCGCTCGGCTGGCACGTCCTGCGGGCGCACGTCGCCGGCGCTGAGCAGGGCGCCGACCCCACCGCTCGCGCGACGGTCGTCGTCACACCGGGCACGCTCACCCTGCCGCCGGCGCTGCGCCGGGGCCGGGTCTGGGGTGTCATGGAGCAGGTCTACCAGGTGCGCTCGGACCGGTCCTGGGGCGTCGGGGACCTGTCCGACCTCGCCGAGCTGTCCGCGTGGGCAGGCGACGAGCTCGGTGCCGACTTCGTGCTCGTCAACCCCCTCCACGCCGCGGAACCCGTTGCGCCCATGGAGCCTTCGCCCTACCTGCCGACCTCCCGAAGGTTCGCCAACCCGATCTACCTGCACGTCGAGGACGTGCCCGAGCTGCGTCAGGTCACCGGTCAGGCGCGGGCGCGCATCACGCGGCTTGCGGCCAGGGCACGTGCCCTCACGGCGCACGACACCATCGACCGCGACGCCGCATGGGCGGCCAAGCGCGCGGCGCTGTGGGAGGTCTACCGCACCGGACTGACCGGCCGGCGAGCCCGTGACTTCGCCCGGTTCTGCCGCGCGGAGGGTGAGGGGCTCGAGCTGTTCGCCACGTGGTGCGCGCTGGCGGAGCGGCACGGGCTGCCCTGGCGGTCGTGGCCCGAGCAGTTGCAGCGGCCCCACTCCGCGGCCGTCGCCGCGTTCCGCGAGGAGCAGCGCGAGACCGTCGACTTCCACCGGTGGCTCCAGTGGCTGCTGCGCGCCCAGCTGGCCGGCGTGCAGCGGGATGCCCGCGGGGCGGGGATGTCGATCGGGGTCGTCCACGACCTCGCGGTGGGCGTCAACCCCGGCGGCGCGGACGCGTGGGCGCTCGCCGACGCACTGGCGCAGGGGGTGACGGTCGGTGCGCCGCCGGACCAGTTCAACCAGGTCGGCCAGGACTGGAACCAACCGCCCTGGCGCCCGGACCGCCTCGCCGAGCTCGGCTATGAGCCTTACCGCGACATGCTCCGCTCAGTGCTGACCGACGCGGGCGGCATCCGGGTCGACCACATCATCGGCCTCTTCCGCCTCTGGTGGGTGCCGCAAGGGCACGTGCCCAGCGAGGGCACCTACGTGCGCTACGACCACGAGGCGCTCATCGGCATCCTCGTCCTCGAGGCGCAGCGCGCCGGCGCGCTCGTCGTCGGCGAGGACCTCGGCGTCGTGGAGCCGTGGGTGCGCGAGTACATGCGCGAGCGTGGACTGCTCGGCACCTCGATCCTCTGGTTCGAGTGGGATCCCGACGGGAGTCTGCTGCCCCCGGAGCGCTACCGCGAGCTGTGCCTGTCCACCGTGACGACGCACGACCTGCCCCCGACCGCGGGCTACCTCGCGCTGGCGCACGTCGCGCTGCGGGACCGCCTCGGGCTGCTCACGCGACCCGCCGAGGAGGAGCGAGCGGTCGAGGAGGCCGCCATCGCCAAGGTCCGCGCCGTGCTCGTGGAGCGAGGCCTGCTCGAGCAGGGCTCGGACATCCCGGCCACCGTCGAGGCCCTGCACCGCTTCCTCGGCCAGACGCCGTCACGAATGCTCGGAGTCGCCGTCACGGACCTCGTCGGCGACGTGCGCATCATCAACCAGCCGGGGACGCAGGACGAGTACCCGAACTGGCGCGTGCCGCTGGCGGGGCCCGACGGCATACCGGTGAAGCTCGAGCAGGTCATGGACTCGCCACTCGCCGCCCGGATCGCGGACGCCCTGCGCACCGCGCGGCGGACCCAGGGGTGACGGCCCGCCACGACCGTCAGAGCGGCTTGCCCCCGGTGACGGCGAGCACCTCCCCCGTGACGTAGCTCGACTCCTGCGACGCCATGAACACGTAGGCCGGGGCGAGCTCCGCCGGCTGACCGGCCCGCCCGAGCGGCACCTGCTCGCCGAAGCCCTCGACGTGGTCCTCGGGCATCGTCGCCGGGATCAGCGGCGTCCAGATCGGGCCGGGGGCGACGGAGTTCACGCGGATGCCCTTCGCGGCGAGCATCTGCGCGAGGCCCTTGGTGAAGTTGACGATGCCGGCCTTCGTAGTGGCGTAGTCGAGCAGCTCCGGCGACGGCTGTGACGACTGGATGGACGACGTGTTGATGATGCAGGCACCGGACTCCATGTGCGGCAGCGCCTTCTTGCACAGCCAGAACATCGCATAGAGGTTGGTCTTCATCACCCGGTCGAACTGCTCGGTCGTGATGTCCTCGATCCCACCGGGCTGGGCCATCTGGTATGCCGCGTTGTTGACGAGGATGTCGATGCGCCCGAGCTCCTCGACCGCGCGGTCGACGACCCGCTGGCACTGGTCCTCCTGCTGGATGTCGCCCGGACAGGTGACGGCCTTGCGGCCGGCCTGCTCGATGTGCTTGACCGTCTCCTGCGCGTCCTCCTCCTCGGACTCGAGGTAGGAGATGAGGACGTCGGCGCCCTCTCGGGCGAAGGCGATGGCGACCGCCCGCCCGATCCCGGAGTCGCCACCGGTGATGACGGCCTTCTTGCCCTGCAGCCGCCCGCTGCCACGGTAGCTCTCCTCCCCGTGGTCGGGCTTGTCGCGCATCTCGCCGGTGCGGCCGGGGTGCTCGAGCTGCTCGCCCTCGGTGTCCGGCTGCGGGTGCTGCTGCGTCGGGTCCTGCTTGGTGTACTGGTCCTCGGGCATCTCTCTCCTTGAGGCTCGGTCAGGGCCGGCGGCTCGGCTGCTCCTCCTCGCACCGGCGCACGCCCCCTACCCGGCCCGCAGCCGCCCCATGCGCGGAGGGTCGACGCCGACGCCTTCCCGTGTCCACAATGAACGATGCACAGAGGAGACCTCCAGCTCTCACGGCGAACGGTCCTGACAACTGCGGCCGCTTCCGCCCTCGTCGCCTTCACGGCCCCTGCAGCACCCGCTGCGGGGGCCGCGTCCGTCTCGTCCGGCCACCCGCGCCGTGTGCCCGAGACGGTCTCCCTGCCCGCCGGCTTCCGGCCGGAAGGGATCACCTCGGGTCCTGGCCTCACCTTCTACGTCGGCTCGGTGGCGGACGGCCGCATCGCCACCGGCAGCCTGCGCACCGGTGCGGTCCGGAACCTGCTGCCGGGCGCGACCGGACGGTCCCTCCGAGGCCTCTTCTGGGACCGGCGCACGGGACTCGTCTGGGCGGTCGGGAGCGTCGGGGACGTCGGTCACGTGTGGGCCGTGAACGGCCGGAGCGGGGCCGTGGTCTCCGACACCGTGGTGCCCGGTGCGAAGTTCCTCAACGACCTCGTCGTGACGCGGGACCGGGTCTGGGTCACGGACTCGATGGTCGACCGGCTCACGTGGATCCGGCTGGGTCCCCGGGGCCGACCGACGGGGACGCCTGCGCGCTCCTGCGCCTGCGTGGTGCCTGGCCGGCCGGCGACGGGATCGCCTTCAACGGCAACGGCATACGGCGACTGCCAGACGGTTCACTCGTGCTCAACAACAGTCGGGTGGGCGGACTGTGGAGAGTGAACCCCGCCACGGGGCGCACCACCGCCATCCCGGTCAGCGGCGGCCCGGGCATCACGAGCGGCGACGGGCTGGAGCTCGACGGGCGCGTCCTCTACAACGTGCGTGGCACCGGGACCGACGCCGTGTCGGTGCTGCTCCTCCGGCGGACCGACGACGGCTGGGCGGCTCGCTGGGCCGGTCAGCTCACCGACGACACCCTGGACGTGCCGTCGACGGCCACGCTGGCCGGCCGCTGGCTGTGGGCGGTCAACGCCCGCTTCGGTGTCGCATCCCCCGACACCGCCAGCTACTGGATCACCCGGCTGCCTGCGCGCCACCGGGAGGACGACGATGACGACCACGACGACTAGGTGCGGCTGACAGCCGACGCCGGATAGGGAGCAGGTCGACCCACGCGGTCACGGCGCCACCCGGGGAGGGCCCCCGGTGATCTGGAGGGTGAGGCGGTGCGGTCGGCGGCGCTGGCGCTGCGCGTCCCAGGCGTGGAGGAACAGGTGGTGGCCGCCGCCCACCGCGGACACGATGCTGCAGTGGCCGGGACCGATCAGGCCCGTGCTCTGGCTGGTGATGAACGGCCCGATCGCAGCGTCCTCGGTCCATTGCCCCTCCACCGAGGCCGCGCTCGCCGCCGCGACGCCGTAGCGGGGCGTCTGCCAGTTCCCCCCGGAATAGAGCAGCCAGTAGCGGTCGCCGTGGCGCACGACCGCCGGCCCCTCGAGGGTGTGCCAGTCATGCTGGGCGCCGTACAGCTGCCGGTCTCTGGCGTAGAGCTGCCAGTCCGCCGAGGCCCGCAGGATGATGCGGGGCTCACCCGCGAGCTCGGTCATCGTGCGGAGACGCTGCACGGCGATGACGGTCCCCGGCCGCGCTCCCTCGACGAGGTCGGTGGCGTAGAAGAGCCACCAGGTGCCGTCGACGTCCTGGAAGGGTGAGGGGTCGATCGCGAACGGCAGGTCCTCGGTGAGCGGCGGGCCGGCCTCGGTGAAGGGCCCGGTCGGCTCGACCGAGGAGGCGACCCGGATCTGGTGGCCCTGGTCCCCCATTCCCTGCGAGTAGTACATCCAGTACCGTCCACCGGCATACGCGACCTCGGGCGCCCACCACTCGGTGCCCGCTGGGGCGTCGGCGGGGATGACCAGCGCCCCTCCCGCGGGGCACCACACGTCGAGGTCGTCGCTGACGAGGGTCTGGAAGGCGCGCCCGCCCGGTCGCTCCGGCGAGGTTCCGTACATGACGAACCGTCCGTCCTGCGCCCGGATGACAAAGGGGTCGGCGCAGTACCCGTCCCACAGCGGTCGCTGCTGCGGCATGCGTTAGCCCTTCAGGCCACCGCGGGCGATGCCCTCGATGACGAAGCGCTGGCTGACGAGGAAGAGGATCAGCACTGGGATGCTCGCGATCGCGCCCCCCGCCATGATCGTTGCGTAGTCGGTGGTGTACGCGCTCTGCAGGGTCGACAGGCCGGGCTGGAGCGTCAGCCTTTCCGGGCTGAAGAGCACATACAGCGGCCACAGGAAGTCGTTCCAGTTCGCCAGGAAGGTCAGCAGCGCGAGGGTTGCCAAGGCGGGACGTGACAGCGGCACGATGACGGCGAGGAAGATCTTCCACCGGCTGGCGCCGTCCAGCAGGGCGGCCTCCTCCAGCTCGATGGGCAGGGAGAGGAAGAACTGCCGGAGGAAGAACACCCCGAAGGCCCCCGCGGCGCCCGGCACGACGACGGCCGTGAGACTGTCGAGCCACCCCAGCCTTGAGACGATGACGTAGTTGGGGATGAGCAGTGAGATCGGCGGGACGAACAGCGTGGCGAGGATCAGGGCGGTCAGGACCCGCTTGCCCGGGAAGGAGAGCCGAGCCAGGGCGTATGCCGCCATCGTCGCCACGGTGAGCACGAGCAGGGTCTGCGCGGTCGCCGCAGCCATGGAGTTGAGGAACCACTGGGCCACGGGGGTCTGGGGCGCCCGCAGGATGGTGGTGTAGCCCTCGACGCTGGGATCCCGCGGCAGCACGCTGAGGTCGGCCTGCGCGACCTCGCTCGTCGACTTCAGGGACGTCGTGGCGAGCCACAGCAGCGGCGTGAGGAACAGCAGCCCCACGAGGGCGAGGACGACCGCCTGCCACGGCACCCGCCTTCGCGCGCCCTGCGCGACCGTGACCGTGGGGTTCGCCGGCTCGCTCATCGCTTCTTCTCCTTGGGGTTCCGCTCGCGCAGGAACGACAGGCTGAGCAGGCTGATCGCCAGCAGCGCCACCGTGAGGACGGTGCTCATCGCCGAGGCGCTGCCCATCTTGAACTGACGCAGCCCCTCTTCACCGATCTGCATGATGGCGCTGCGCGTCTCGCGGCCCGGCTGGCCCTGGGTGATGAGATACGGCTGGCCGAAGACGTTGGCCGACGCGAGGATCGTGATGGTCAGGACGAAGACGGTGACCGGCCTCAGTCCCGGCAGGGTGACGTGCCGGAACTTGTGCCAGGCGCTGGCCCCGTCCAGCTCGGCCGCCTCGTAGAGCTCACTCGGGATGTCCTGCAGGCCGGCGAGGAAGATGACCATGTTGTATCCCGCGGTCCACCACACCGTCGGGACGACCAGCGCGAGCCAGACCCAGGGGGTGGCCGTCGTGAAGGGGATGCGATCCAGTCCCAGGGCGTCGAGGTAGTAGTTGAGCACGCCGACGTTCGGGTCGAGCAGGTAACGCCAGAGAAGCCCGACGACCGCCACCCCGAGGACGTAGGGGGCGAAGAAGACGGCCCGCACGGCGTTGCGCCCCCGGAACCTACGGTTGAGCGCCACGGCGAGCGCGAGCGGCACCACCATGAGCAGGGGGACGCTCAGCACGGTGAAGATGGCGGTCGCCCGCATGGCGGACCAGAACGGACCAGAGGTGACCGATCCCGGCGTGACGAGGTCGATGTAGTTCTTCAGGCCGACGAACGGCTTGCCGGGCAGGAGAAAGTCCCACTCGTGCAGGCTGATCCACAGTCCGTAGACGATGGGGGCCAGGATGAACGTGCCGAACAGCACGAGGTAGGGAGCGACGAAGAGCAGCGCGGTGCCGAGCCCGGCCCTGCTGACCGCCGGCTCCGGCCTGGGCCGCCGCCCCCCTCGCCGCGCCTGCGGCGGTGAGGAGGGCTGCACGACGGTGGCCATCTCAGGCCTGGTACTTCGCGCGGTTGTCCGCCAGCAGAGCGTCGGCCTTCTTCGCTGCGGCGTCGAGGGCGGCCTTGGCCTGGGCCTTGCCGAGGATGACCTCGTTGACGGCCGCCTCGAACGTCGGCGTCGTCACGTCACCGATGCCCGGCACCGCCGGCGGGAAGACGACGTTGGGCAGCTGCGCGGCCAGCGTCGACTGCACGGGCAGGGCGGAGAAGGCCGCCGACTCACGAACGCTGTTGCGGGCCGGGATCTGACCGGACTTGGCCCACTCGATGGACCGCTCGGAGACATAGGAGATGAAGGCGCGGGAGGCCGCCAGCTTGTTCTTGTCCTTGGTCGCCTGGGTGGTGACGACGAAGTTGTGGGAGCTGGCCCACGTCGCCGGCTTGTCGCCGATGGTCGGCAGCGCTGCGGCGCCCCACTTCAGCCCGTTGACCTTCGCCCACTCGTTCATCATCCAGATGCCGTCCCACGTGAGGGAGTTGCGCTGCTGCCGGAACGCCTGCGCCTGGGCGTCGTTGGAGACGTTCGCCGGGCTGGCGCCGTTGGTGATGAAGCTGCGGAGCCACTCGAGGGACTCCACCCCCGCGTCGGAGTTGAAGGTTGCCTTGCCGCCCTCGGCGTCGTAGATGCTGCCGCCGAACTGGGCCACCAGGGCAGTGAACATCAGGTGGGCCGGCCAGGTGGCGGTCACCCAGAAGGGCTGCTTGACCCCGCCGCCGGCCTGCAGCGCCTTGACGGCTGCCTCGAATCCCGCCCGGTCGGTGGGCAGCTTGTCGATCCCGGCCTTGCTCAGCTGGCCGGTGTTGGCGTAGAAGCCGAGCGGGTGGATGTCGAGCGGGATGCCGTAGCGCTTGTCCTGGTACACCCCCGCCTTCCACACGACGGGCGCGAAGTCGGACTCGGTGAGCTTGAGCCCGGACGCCACCTCGTCGAGGGGGATGATGACGCGCCGGGCGGCGTTGGTGGCCAGCTGGTCGATGTGCATGATGCCGATGTCCGGACCCGCCCCCGAGGCGACGGCATTCGGCACCTTGGCGTAGTAGTCCCCCCACTGCAGGGTGTTCATCGAGACCGTGACGGTGGGGTTGGCCTTGTTGAACTGCTCCACGAGCTGCCGCATGAACGGGCCGTCGCCACCGGTGAAGCCGTTCCAGAAGCTGAGGGCCACCTTGGGGCCGGTGTACGTGTCCCCCTGGCCGAAGGCACCGCTGGGGACACCGGCCCCGGGAGGCGTGCTGGAGCCCCCGCAGGCGGCCAGGGCGGTGGTGGCTCCAACGGCCGCGAGGGAGCCGAGGAAGAGTCGCCGAGACAGGGGTGACGACATCGGGGTAGGGGTCATGTGGTGCTTCTCCTTCGAAGGGGCGCCGAGGGCGCCGCGGGGGATATCAGGGCTGGGTCGTGCGGATGTCCAGTGCCGTCCAGGAGACCGGGGGAAGGCGGAGGCTGACGCACCCGTCTTGGACGTGCGCACCGCTGTCGACGTGCACGCCCACCCGGTCGGGCTCGTCGATCGTGTTGACCGCGCGCGGGTCGTCGTCGGCGAGCCGGAGGCACTCCTGCAGCGACGCCTCCGCGAACCCGCGCAGCTCGACGGTCACGTCGACGGCCTCCGTGGGGTTGCGGTTGACGAGGAAGACGGCTAGCTGGCCACTCGGTTCGTCCCAGGTGGCGGTGGCGTCGACGCTGTCCACCACCCCATGCACGGCCGTCTCGTGCGTGGCGCCTCTGGTCTGCGCCTGCAGCACCGTCCCGCGGGCTAGGCGGGCCGTCTGGGCGAAGGGGTGGTAGATCGTCTGGCGCCAGGCCGGCCCTGCGGGCTCGGAACGGATCAGGCCGATGACGTTGGCCAGCTGCGCCTGACACGCGATCTTGACGCGGTCAGCGTGGCGGATGAGCGTGTTGAGGAAGCCACCCACGGCCACCGCGTCGGCGACCGAGAAGGTGTCCTCGATCAGGCGCGGCGTCCGCTCGACATCGAGGTTGGTGTGTCCGGCGAAGTCCTGCTGGTACCAGACGTTCCACTCGTCGAAGGAGAGGTTGATCTTCTTGCGGCTGCGTCGGGTGGCGCCGATGTGGTCGGCCGTCGCGATGACGGACCGGATGAAGTGGTCCATGTCCACCGACGACGCGAGGAAGCTGGCGAGGTCGCCGTCGCGCTCCTCGTAGTAGGCGTGCAGGCTGATGTAGTCGACCGCGTCGTAGCAGTGCTCGAGAACCGTCGCCTCCCAGTAACCGAAGGTCGGCATGGCGCTGTTGGAGCTGCCGCACGCGACGAGCTCGATGTCCGGGTCCACCTGGCGCATCGCCTTGGCGGTCTCGAGCGCGAGCCGGCCATACTCCTGGGCGGTCTTGTGCCCCGTCTGCCAGGGACCGTCCATCTCGTTGCCGAGGCACCACAGCCGTATGCCGTGCGGCTTCGGGTGGCCGTGGCTCGCGCGGAGGTCGGACCACGCGGTGCCGCCCGGGTAGTTCGCGTATTCCAGGAGGTCGCAGGCCTCCTGCACCCCGCGGGTGCCGAGGTTCACCGCCAGCATGGGCTCGACACCGGTCCTGCGGGCCCAGCCGACGAACTCGTTGAGGCCGACCTCGTTGCTCTCCACACTGCGCCACGCGAGGTCCACCCGTGCCGGGCGCTCCTCGACCGGCCCCACCCCGTCCTCCCAGCGGTATCCGGAGACGAAGTTGCCACCCGGGTACCGCACGAGGGTGACGCCACCTTCGCGCGTCAGGCGCGCGACGTCTCCGCGGAAGCCGTGCTCGTCCGCCGAGGGGTGCTCCGGCTCGTAGATGCCCGTGTAGACACACCGGCCCATGTGCTCCACGAACGAGCCGAACACCCGCCGGTCGAGCTGCCCCACCGTGAAGGCCGGGTCGAGAACGATTCGGGTGCTGGGCAACTGTGCCTCCTGCGGTCGTCACGTCGGTGTGCACGCACAGGTATACAACGTTGTTCCAACGTTGTAAAGAGTGTGGCACCATGAAGGTCCAGCGCGAGGAAGTGGGTGATGGTGTTGCCGGTGCGGCTCCGTGACGTCGCCGAACACGCCGGTGTGTCGGTCAAGACCGTCTCGAACGTGGTGCACGGCCACCCGGCGGTGAGCCGGTCCATGCGGACCCGGGTCGAGGCCTCCATCGAGGCGCTCGGCTACCTGCCCAACATCTCGGCCCGGTCGCTGCGCACGGGCCGCAGCGGACTGATCGGTCTGGCCGTCCCCCGGATCAGCGACCCGTACTTCGCCGAGGTCGTCGCAGCGGTCATCGACGCCGCCGCGCAACGCGGCCTGTCAGTGCTGGTGGAGCAGACCGGAGGAGATGCAGGTCGGGAGACCGAAGTCCTCCACGGCCGGAGGCCCACCATCGTCGACGGGCTCATCTTCTCCCCCATCTCGGTCACCCAGGACGTGCTCGACCACGCGTCTCCGACCATCCCATTGATCCTGCTGGGCGAGCACCTGCTGGCGAGCCGCCGCTCGAGGGTGGCCGTCGACAACGTTGCCGCGTCCGATGAGGCGGTCAGCCACCTGCTGGCGCAGGGACGTCGCCGGATCGCAGCGGTGGGGGCCAAGCGAGGGTCGACGGCGGCGACGGCCGAACTGCGTCTGAGTGGCTACCGTCAGGCCCTTGCGCGGGGCGGCGTGGACCCGGACCACCGGCTGGAGGTGCCGGTCCACCAGTTCTCCCGTGAGGAGGGGGCCTCCGCCGTAGACCGGCTCGTCGATGACAAGGTGCCGTTCGACGCCCTCTTCTGCTTCAGTGACCTGATGGCTCTGGGCGCCCTGTCGGCCCTGCGCCGCCACGGGCTCGCCGTGCCGGACGAAGTGGCCGTCGTCGGCTTCGACAACGTGCCCGAAGGCCGGCACGCGACTCCCCCGCTCACCACCGTCGCCCCTGACCTCAACGTGCTCGCCGGCGCGGCCATCGGCCGCCTGGTGGAGCGTCTCGACGACCCCTCGGTGCCGGAGAGCGGGTCCATCGTCGTGCCCCACGCGTTGCTCGTGCGCGAGAGCGGCTGAGCCGCCGACGCAGGCCCGCGCGCGTCGAAGCCGGCCCGCGACGAAGCCGGCCCGCGACGAAGCCGGCGCGCGCCGAAGCAGGCGCGCCACGAAGCCGGCGCGCGGCAGAGGCCGGCGCGCACTGGAGGTCGTGGGCTTGGGCAGGGGCCAGCGACTGCGTGCCGTCGCGCCCAGGCGGCCCGGTGCCCTCGCTTGGCACCTCCGCCC
>NZ_DASSMH010000011.1:0-20425 GCF_035688975.1 Intrasporangium sp.
GGGGTCAGAGCTTCTCGAGCGGCGCGTAGCGCAGCAGCAGCCGCTTGGTGCCGGTGTCGCCGAAGTCGACGTGGGCCATCGTCTTGTCCCCCTCACCCTCGACGCGCACGACCGTGCCGAGCCCGAAGGCGTCGTGCGTGACGCGGTCGCCCGCGTGCAGCGCGAGGATGGCCCGCTTGCCCGGGCTGCGCACCCCCGGCCGGGCGGCGAGGGTGGCGACAGCGGGCGCACCCGCCCCGCGGGCCCCACTGAAGGAGGGCCCGAGCCGCTGCCAGTCCACGAGGTCGGACGGGATCTCGTCGAGGAAGCGCGAGGCCGGGTGGTACTGCGGCGCGCCCCACGCGGAGCGCACCGCAGCCCGGGAGAGGTAGAGCCGCTCACGGGCCCGGGTGATGCCGACGTAGGCGAGGCGCCGCTCCTCCTCGAGCTCCTTGGCGTCGCCGAGCGCCCGCATGTGCGGGAAGGTGCCGTCCTCCATGCCGGTGAGGAAGACGACGGGGAACTCCAGCCCCTTGGCCGTGTGCAGGGTCATGAGCGTCACCACGCCGAGGGCCTCCGCCTCAGGTGAGTCCGGGATCTCGTCGGCGTCCGCGACGAGGGAGACCTGCTCGAGGAACTCCTCGAGGTCGGTCGCGGGGCCGACGTCCTCCGGCTCGAGCCCGGCTGGGTCCTCGGCGAGCCCCTCCTGGGCCTTGCGGTCGTCGAACTCCTGCGCGACGGCGACCAGCTCGGCGAGGTTCTCGATGCGGGTCTCGTCCTGCGGGTCGTGGCTCGCCCGCAGCTCCGCGAGGTAGCCGCTCTGCTCGAGGATCGCCTCGAGCAGGGTCGCCACCCCCGCCCCGCCGTCGCGCACCGTGCGCAGGCTCTCGAGCAGGTCCGTGAAGGCCTTGATCGCGGCCACGGACCGGGTCGCGATGCCGGGCGCGTCCTCGGGCCGGCCGAGCGCCGCCACGAAGGGGATCCGCTCCCGCTCGGCGAGCGCCGCGACGCAGGCCTCGGCCCGGTCACCGATGCCGCGCTTGGGGGTGTTGAGGATCCGGCGCAGGTTGACGGTGTCGGTGGGGTTGGAGATGACCCGGAGGTAGGCGAGGGCGTCCTTGACCTCCTTGCGCTCGTAGAAGCGGGTGCCGCCGACGACCTTGTAGGGCAGGCCGACGCGGACGAGCACCTCCTCGATGGCACGGCTCTGCGCGTTGGTGCGGTAGAAGATGGCGACGTCGCCGGGGCGGACGTCCTCCCGCTCGAGCTCGTCGATCTGCTTGGCGACGAAGGCCGCCTCGTCGTGCTCGTTGTCGGCGACGTAGCCGACGATGAGCGCGCCGTCGCCGGAGTCGGTCCACAGGTGCTTGGCGCGCCGGCCCTCGTTGCGGGCGATGACGGCGTTGGCCGCGCGCAGGATCCGCTGCGTCGAGCGGTAGTTCTGCTCCAGCAGGATCGTCCTCGCGTCGGGGTAGTCCTTCTCGAACTCGAGGATGTTGCGGATGCTCGCGCCGCGGAAGGCGTAGATGGACTGGTCGGAGTCGCCGACGACGGCGAGCTCGGCCGGCGGCACGGCATACTCCCTGCCCTCCCGCCCAGGACCCGGGCGCACCCCGACGAGCTCGCGGATGAGCTGGTACTGCGCGAGGTTGGTGTCCTGGTACTCGTCGACGAGGATGTGCCGGAAGCGCCGGCGGTAGTACTCGGCCACGTCGGGGAAGGCCTGCAGGATGTTGACGGTCATCATGATGATGTCGTCGAAGTCGAGGGCGTTGGCCTGCCGCAGCCGGCGCTGGTAGCCGGTGTAGGCCTCGGCGAGCGTCCGCTCGGAGTGGTTGGCGCCGTGGCTGCCCTCGGCGACCTGGGCGGCATAGGTCTCCTCGTCGATGAGGTCGTTCTTGAGGTTGCTCACCTGCGCCGAGAAGCTGCGCGACGGGTAGCGCTTGGGGTCGAGGTCGAGGTCGCGCAGCACGAGCGACATGAGGCGCTGGCTGTCGGCGGCGTCGTAGATGGAGAAGGTCGACTTCATGCCGACCTTGGCCGCCTCCCGGCGCAGGATCCGCACGCACGCCGAGTGAAAGGTCATGACCCACATGGCCCGGGCCCGGGGCCCCACGAGCGCCGCGACCCGCTCGCGCATCTCTGCGGCGGCCTTGTTGGTGAACGTGATGGCGAGGATCTGGCCGGGCTGGGCACCGCGCTGCCCGAGCAGCCAGGCGATGCGATGGGTGAGCACCCGCGTCTTGCCCGACCCCGCCCCGGCGACGATGAGCAGCGGGCTGCCCTCATGGACGACGGCCTCGCGCTGCTGCGGATTGAGGCCCTCGAGCAGGGTGCCGGGGTCCGCGCCGGTATGCCGCTCGTCCTGCGACACGCCGCCCCGGGCCGCCGCCTCCGCCCAGGTCGGCACGCCCTGCTCCGTGACGTCCCTCGGGCGCCCCGGCGCGGGAACGCCGGGGCCGAGACCGGAGATGGGCAGGTCATCGAACAGCGTGCTCATGATCGGACCAGCCTACGTGCCCCCGCCGACACACCTCCCAGCCCCGCAGATATCTGGGGGGCCAGATAGCGCCCCAGCGATACCCAGCCCCCCAGATATCTGGGGTGTGGTGGGATCGGGCGATGACGGGGTTCACCATCCGGGACGCGACGGCGGCCGACGTGCCCGACCTCCTGCGGCTCGTGCGGGAGCTCGCCGTCTACGAGAAGGAGCCCGAGGCCGCCACCGCGACGCCCGAGCAGTTCGCGGCGGCGCTCTTCCCGCCCAGGGGCGGCCCCACGGCATACGCCCTGGTCGCCGAGCGGGCCGGCCACGTCGTCGGGATGGCGATCTGGTTCCCGTCCTTCTCCACGTGGACCGGGCGCAGCGGGCTGTGGCTCGAGGACCTCTTCGTCGAGCCGGAGCAGCGCGGCCTGGGGATCGGCACGGCGCTGCTCGGACGCCTCGCTCAGGTCTGCGTCGAGCGCGGCTGGACCAGGCTCGAGTGGTGGGTGCTCGACTGGAACACCCCCTCCATCGAGTTCTACCGCGCGCACGGGGCCGTGGCCCAGGACGAGTGGACGACGTACCGCCTCGACGGCGAGGCCCTGGCGCGGCTGGCCCGGTCGTAGGCCGGCGGGGCCGGCCCGGTCGTAGGCTGGCGCGCATGACCACCGCCACCAGCGTCGTCGTGACGCGCCCCGGAGACCGTGACGTCCTGGAGACCCGCTCGGCCGAGCTCGGGCCCCCGGCGCCGGGCGAGGTGCAGGTCGAGGTGGCCGCCGCAGGGGTCAACTTCATCGACGTCTACCAGCGTCAGGGGGTCTATCCCATCCCCACCCCCTTCGTCCTCGGGCAGGAGGGTGCCGGCACGGTCGTCGCCGTCGGCCCTGACGTCGACGGGTATGCCGCCGGCGACCGGGTCGCGTGGTGCCAGTCGCTCGGCAGCGAGGCCACGGTGGTCAACAAGCCGGGCTCCGCGCTTGTGCGCGTCCCCGACGGCCTCGACCTCGAGGTGGCCGCCGCCGCGATGCTGCAGGGCCTCACGGCGCACTACCTCGTCACCTCCACGTATGCCGTCAAGCAGGGCGACGTCGCGCTCGTCCACGCGGCCGCGGGCGGAGTGGGCCAGCTGCTCGTGCAGATGGTCACCGCGCGCGGCGGCTCGGTCGTCGCGACGGCTGGCTCCGACGAGAAGTGCGAGATCGCCCGCTCGCTGGGTGCTACGGCGGCCATCAACTACTCCGAGGTGCCCGACCTCGCGGCCGCGGTCCGTGCGGCGGCCGGGCGGGGCGTCGACGTCGCCTACGACGGGGTGGGCAGGTCCACCTTCGAGGCATCCCTGGCGTCGCTGCGGCCGCGCGGCCTGATGGTGCTCTTCGGCGGCGCGAGCGGCCAGGTGCCGCCCTTCGACATCCAGCGGCTCAACCAGCTCGGCTCCCTCTTCCTGACCCGGCCCTCGATCGGCGCCTATATCGCGACGCGCGAGGAGTACGAGTGGCGGGCCAGCGAGGTGCTCGGCGCCCTCGCCGACGGGTCGCTGCACCTCGAGATCGGCGGGCGCTACCCGCTGACCGAGGCGGCGGCGGCATACGAGGCGCTCGAGGGCCGGCGCACGACGGGCAAGCTCATCCTCGTCCCCGGGGACTGATCTGGAGCCCCTCCGAGCAGCGCGGGTCGGGACGAAAGTGGCCACTCGACGTGGGGGGGTGGGACGAAAGTGGCCACTCGACGTGAGGGGGGTGGCCACCCCCGGTCGAGTGGCCAGTTCCGTCCCAGGCACGCGTCGGGGCGCGGGGGACGGTCGCCGCGGCCGTATGCCGCCGAGCGGCCGTTAGACTGGACCGGCTCTGGCGGGTTTGTCCCTTGTCGGGGGCACGCCGGCGCACCGACGGCACGCGACCGACCGCGACCACAGGAAGAGCAGAGCACGACGTGAGGGCACGAGACAGATGAGCAGCGCGACTGCCGGTTCGATCGTCGAGATCAACGGCCACGCCGTCGACATCAGCGGCCTCCGGCCGGTGGGCACCCGGCCACCGCTCGGCGACTACATTCGTGGCATCTGGGGCCGTCGCCACTTCATCCGGGCCGACGCGCGGGCCCGCGCCCTGTCGAGCAACCGCGACATGCTCCTCGGCAACGGCTGGCTCATCGGCCGGCCACTTCTCGACGGCTTCGCGTTCTTCCTCGTCTTCGGGGTCATGTTGGGCACGTCGAAGGGCGTCGACAACTACATCGCCTGGCTGCTCATCGGTGTCTACCTGTTCTCCTTCACGTCGCGATCCTTGACCGAGGGCGCCACGGCGATGAGCGCCGGCAAGAACATCATCCGCGCCTTCGCCTTCCCGCGCGCCACCGTGCCGATCGCCATCGTGCTGCGCCAGGTCATCTCCACGCTCCCCGTGATCATGATGATGCTCGTCATGATCGCGGTCATCCCGCCACGAGCCACCATCACGTGGCTGTGGGCGCTCTACCCGCTCGTGTTCGTGCTCCAGTCCATGTTCAACGCCGGCCTCGTCTTCTATGCCGCGCGCATCACCTCCGCGATCCCCGACGCCCGGCTGCTGTTCGGCTTCATCACCAGGTTCTGGATGTACGGCTCAGGTGTCATGTTCGCGCTCGACCGCTTCATCAACCACCCCCGCCTGTTGACCGTCCTCGAGCTCAACCCGCTCTACTGCGTGCTCGAGCTCTCCCGCGACCTCCTCGTCTACGGCAAGGTGCCCGACCCCAAACTGTGGATCACCCTCACCCTGTGGGCCGTGTTGACCCCGCTCATCGGCTTCCTCTACTTCTGGCAGGGCGAGGAGGAGTACGGCCGTGAGTGACCTCGACAGCGAGATCGGGCACCTCGTCCCGCCTGACGCGGCCGAGGCGGGCACCGCCGACACCGAGGATGCCGCCCGTGACGCCCCCAAGAAGGGCATCGAGGTGCCCCTGGGAGCCCCGTCGGTCGTCGTGCGCAACCTCTGCGTCCACTACAAGGTGCCGATGTCGGCCCGGGACGACATCGGCGGCCACCGTCGCCTGTCCCGCGGTCGCCGCCTGCTGCGCAGGCTCGGCTGGTCCGCCTCGGTGACCGTCAAGGCGGTCGACGACGTGAGCTTCGCGGTGCGCTCCGGCGAGTCGGTCGGCGTCGTCGGTCACAACGGCTCGGGCAAGAGCACGCTGCTGCGGGTCATCGCCGGCCTCGAGACACCCACGTCGGGCAGCATTCTCGCCGCCTCCACCCCCTCCTTCCTCGGCGTCAACGCGGCGCTGCTGCCGGAGCTGTCGGGCCGCGAGAACGTCCGCATCGGCCTGCTCGCGATGGGCAAGAGCCCTCGGGAGGTGCGGGCAGCCATGCCGGAGGTCATCGAGCTCGCCGGCATCGGCCCGTCGATCCACCTGCCGATGAAGACCTACTCCTCCGGCATGTCGGCCCGTCTCCGGTTCGCCATCGCCGCCGCCGCACGCCCCGAGATCCTGCTCATCGACGAGGCCCTCGCCACCGGTGACGCGGCCAGCAAGGACCGCAGCGAGGCCAAGATGGCCGAGATCCGGGAGCACGCGGGCACGATCTTCCTCGTCTCCCACGCCGCCCAGACCATCGAGGAGATGTGCACCCGGGCCATCTGGCTGCACCAGGGCGAGCTCGTCGCCGACGGACCGGCCTACGAGACCGCCCGCGCCTACCGCTGGTGGGCCTGGAACGTCGCCAAGGGCGAGCACGACAAGGCGGCCGGACTGCTCGACGATGCGCGGGCCCGACTGAGGCAGAGCCACCCCACGGAGAGGAACTCATGAGCAAGCGCGTCATGACCATCTACGGCACCCGCCCGGAGGCCATCAAGGTCGCCCCGGTCATCAAGGCCCTCGAGGCCAGCCAGGCCCTCGAGTCGGTCACCGTGGTGACCGGCCAGCACCGCGAGATGCTCGACCAGGTCAACGAGATCTTCGGCATCGTCCCAGACCACGACCTCGACGTCTTCGCCCACCGGCAGACGCTCAACACCCTCATGTCCAAGGTCTTCGACGGCCTCGACGGCATCCTCGAGTCCGAGGCCCCGGACGCCGTCGTCGTCCAGGGCGACACCTCGACGGTCGCGGCCGCCTCGATCGCGGCGTTCTACCGCAAGGTCCCCGTCGTGCACGTCGAGGCCGGCCTGCGCAGCGGTGACATCCATTCGCCGTTCCCGGAGGAGGCCAACCGCAAGATCACCTCCCAGGTCACGGCGCTGCACCTCGCGCCCACGCCGACGTCGAAGGCCAACCTCCTGCGCGAGGCCGTCGACCCGGCCACGATCGCGGTCACGGGCAACACGGTCATCGACGCCCTGCTGCACACCGTCAGGCAGGACATTCCCTTCACCGACCCGCACCTGAAGGAGATCGAGGCCTCCGGCCGGCCGATCCTCCTCGTGACGACGCACCGCCGCGAGAACTGGCACGTCATGGAGGTCGTGGGCCGCGCCGTCGCCCGCCTCGCGCGCGATTTTCCGCAGTATGCCGTCGTGCTGCCGGCGCACCGCAACCCCATCGTCCGTGAGGCGGTCCTCCCGGCGCTCGAAGGGCTCGACAACGTCCTCGTCACGGAGCCGATGCCCTACGGCGAGTTCACCCGGATCATGTCCGCGGCGACCATCGTGCTCACCGACTCCGGCGGCGTGCAGGAGGAGGCGCCCTCGCTCGGCAAGCCTGTCCTCGTGATGCGGGAGAACACCGAGCGGCCCGAAGCCGTGGAGGCCGGCACGGTGAAGCTCATCGGCACCGACGAGGAGCGCATCGTCGCCGAGGTGAGCCGGCTCGCCACGGACCCACAGCACTACGCCAGCATGGCCAACGCGGTCAACCCCTACGGCGACGGCCAGGCGGCCGCGCGCTCCGTGGCGGCCATCGAGCAGCTGCTCGGCGTGGGGACGCGGATTCCCGACTTCGGCCTCTGAACCGGAGCACGGCACGCGTGACGACATGAAGGTGCGGGAGCAGGAGTGAGACGCAGGTCCCTGGCGGCGATCGTGGCCGCCGCCGTCGTCGTGCTCGCGCTCGGCGTCGCCGCGGTGCTGCTCCTGACCGGCCGCGCGGGTGAGGCACCCGGCCCGGCGCCGCAGCCCGTCCCCCAGGCGATCCCCGGCGGCTTCGAGGGGGACCCGGCTCGCGCGGGGTGGGTGCTGACTGCCGGCGACGGCGTGGTGAGCCCCACGACGACCAAGGCGCACTCCGGCAGCGCATCCCTGCAGCTCACGGGCACGGAGGGGGGAGCCCCGGCCTCCGCGGCCCTCCCGCGCCTGCCCGTGGTGCCCGGGCGCACGTATGCCGCCGGGGCCTTCTCGCTCGTCGGCACGGGCCGGCAGGAGCTCGTCGTGCAGTTCCGCGACGGCGCGGGACAGCCGATCACCGACGCGTCCGCGCCCACCGGCACGACGACCGGCGCGTGGTCGCGGGTCTCCACGACCGCCACGGCCCCGCCGGGCGCTGCCTCTGCGACCCTCACCCTCACCGCCATCGACGGTGTCCAGAGCGCGGTCAGCTGGGACGACGTCAGCTTCGTCGACAGCGCCGTGCCCAACGGGGGCGTCGAGGCGGAGGGGCCCGACTCGAGCTGCCCGCAGGCGTGGACCTGCGTGGCCCCGGCCGGGAGCGACAGCGCCCGCACGACGAGCGAGCGGCACTCCGGGGCGGCCGCGCTGCTGCTGACCGACGGCTCCGCCGACGAGGCCGTCACAGCCGTCACGGGCCCCGTGCAGGTGGCGCCCTCGGTCGGGCAGACGTTCTCCGCATGGGTCCTCGTCGACTCCGGGGAGCCGACCGCCGGCCTCACGGTGCGCTGGTACGACGCCGCTCGCACCCTCCTGGCCACGGACGTCCACGACGGCCTGCGCACCGACGCGGGGGCCTGGACGCAGGTGGAGGTCACCGACCCCGCGCCGGACACGGCGGCATACGCGACCGTCGAGGTGCACACGAGCGCGACCGGCCAGGGCCGGGCCGTCTGGGACGACGTCGCCGTCGAGCCGGCACCCGGCACCGGCCCGCAGCGCTGGAGCACCGAGCGGGTCGCCCAGCTCGACGGCTTCACGACGACGGCGACGTCGCGGGTGCTCAACGTGGGTGGCCGCCCGAAGCTGGCCACCATCGTCTCCGGCGACCCGGCGAGCCTCCAGATCGCCGACGTGCAGACCGGGACGGTCGACGACGTGCGCCGGCTGCCCGGGCTCGTCCACGGCTGGGGCCTGACGGAGAGCGCCGACGGCCGCTCGCTCTACGTCGGCGGCGGCTCCGGCCACCTGCTGCGCTACGACCCCGCGACGAAGTCGCTGACCGACCTGGGCCGGGCCACGCCAAGAGCCCGCCTCGTCTTCGACCTCGCGACCGGCCCTGACGGGCGCGTATGGGGCGCCAGCTATCCGGGAGGAGAGGTCTGGGCCTATGACCCGGCGACCCAGGCGTTCACCGTCCTCGACCCGGTCGGCTCGGGACACGACTACGCGCGCAGCATCGCGGTGGACCGGGACTGGGTCTACGTCGGGACCGGGTCGGTCAACCCCGACATCGTCCGCATCTCCGCGGCGGACCCGTCGAGGCGCACGACGATCGCCCTGCCCGACCCTGTGGCGAGCGGCTTCGTCGTGTCCCTCGACCTGCACGGCCGCTACCTCGCGGCGCGGCTGCCGGAGGGGCGGCGTGGTGTCTACGACACCGTGAGCCAGACGTGGGACGTGCCGCTCAGCCAGGACGCCGGCGGCAGGCAGATCCAGCAGACCCCGACGAGCACGACGGTCGACGGCGCGCCGTTCTACTACTTCACCAACGGCCGCCTGTGGCGGGTGGACCCGCAGGCCACCGGTCCCGCAGCCAAGCGGGCGGTGGCCACCGTGGCCGCACCCGAGGGCCGCGACCGGGCGGTCGTGCGCACCCGGATCGGCGGCGTCGACGGCGACTGGATCCTGTCCTTCGACGGCGTCGACACCGTGACGGCGCTCAACGTGAGCGCGCTGCCCCCGGCGACCGGCGCGAGCCTGCCGGCTGCCCCGGTGCGGACGCTCCGCCTGCACCTGCGCCCCAGCCCGGTGCCGATCAAGTCGCTCGCCGTCGGCTCCCGCGGGGAGGTGCTCGTCGGCGGCTTCGGCGGGTCGAGCCTGTCCATGCTCGACCCCGCCGACCCGCAGCCCCGGCTCACCCCGCTCATCTCGGACCCGGTCGGCCGGGACGTCTTCGGGGAGGTGGAGGGGATGGTCTCCAACGGCCGCTTCGACTTCTTCGGCAGCTACACCTCGGCCCGCCTCTTCCGCCGCGACTCGACCCTGCCGTGGGTGGACGGCGAGAACCCGCGCCTGCTCGCGACGCTCGGCCCCACCCTCGGGCAGGACCGCCCCCTCGCCTGGGCCACATCCGGCGACCGCACCGTCTTCGGCACCGTGCCGCAGTACGGCCGCCTCGGCGGGGTGCTCGGGTGGTTCGACGGGGCCGACACCACGCCGCAGACCGTGTGGTGCCCCGTGCCCGACCAGAGCGTCGTCGCCCTCGCCGGCGCCGGACACGTCGCCTACGGCGGCACGTCGCGCTGGGGCGGCCTCGGCGTGCGCCCCAGCACCGCGAGCGCGGAGCTCTTCGCCTACGACCTCGAGAGCCGCCAGGCGCTCTGGCACGTGGCCCCGCTGCCCGGGGCGCAGGCGTTCACGGCGGTGCTCCTCGACTCCGAGGGCCGGCTCTGGGCGGCCACCTCGACCACCCTCGTCGAGCTCGACCGCGCGAGCGGCAGGGTGCGACGCACCCTGCCGCTCCTGCCCGGGGCGGAGCGGGACGAGCCGACCTACCGGGGCGCCGACCTCGCCGAGCTGGACGGCCGGGTCGTCGTCGCGGCCCAGGGGCGCCTGTATGCCGTGGACCCCGACACGCTCGCGGTCGACACCATCGCCAGCCGGGGCGTGGCGCCGGCAAAGGTCCGGGCGATCGACGGCCTGCTCTACTTCCCGTCCCGGTCGGTCCTCCTGCGGGCCACGTCGTGGTGAACCATCTGCGACAGGCCGCGGGTAGAGTGCCTGCGTGGTGGCGTCGGTGAGTGACGAGCGCGCCTCGACGTCGGACGACGGCGTGGACATCCGGGCCTTCGGCCCGGGCGGCATCGCGGTCCGGGCCCGCGCGGCGGAGGCTCACTCGGTGGCGTTCCACCTCTTCCGGGGAAGCGATCGCGTCGAGGCGACGCCCTACGTGAGGGAGTCGATCCACACCTTCCGGGTGTCGCGGCCCGGCACCTACCGGTGCCGGGTCTTCGTCCGGACCACCCGCGGCGAGCGCTTCGCGCTTGTCAGCGACCGCCTGGAGCTCACGGCGGGCGCCGTGACCCCCGGCGCACCGGGTGACTCTGCCGCGAGCCCAGAGCAGCTGCCCTCCGACAGCGACTACGACCGCTTCCTGCCGGACACGCCCGTCGTGGCGTGGCCGTCCATCGAGGCCTTCCTGGCGTCACCCGCGTGGACCCCGGGCGTGCACGTCGTGCGCACGCCGACCGGGCTGCACGTCGACCTCTACATCGGGGGCGACCTCAGCACCATCCCGGAGGGCCGCGCGCTGCCGGTCATCTTCTCGGGCGCCGTCACCAAGCGGAGCTGGCACTTCGGCCCGTTCTTCTCCGGCATCGGCCTGGGCAGGAGCGTCGAGTCGCCGTTCGTGGCCATCAGCGACCCGACCCTCAACCTCGACGTCACCCTCAAGCTCGGTTGGTATGCCGGTCGCGCCGGGGACGAGCTGCAGACCGCCCTGCTGCGGCTGCTCGCCGAGGTCCAGACCCGACACGGGCGCGAGCTGCTGCTCGTCGGCGGGTCGGGAGGCGGCTTCGCGTCGCTCTTCAACGCCGCCCGGCTGCCCTGCCCCGTCTCGGCCTTGGTCTGGAACCCGCAGACCGACCTCCTGGACCATATCCCCCGGGTCGTGTCCGAGTACCTCTCCGTCGCCCTCGGTGTGCCGCGCCGTGCCGTGGCCACGATGTCGCGTGCCGAGCGGTCCGCGGCACTGCGCCGAGGGGACGTCGAGCACAACGTGGTCCCCGACGTCGAAGGCGGCGGGCGCCGCCGGGTGCTCTACCTGCAGAACTCGGGTGACTCTCACGTCGCCGAGCACGCCGCGCCGTATCTGCGCCGGGGCCGCTTCCGATCTCTGGGCGCCGGCCGCTGGGTCGACGACGCAGGCTCGCTCGTGCTGCTGGCCGACATGAGTGAAGGCCACGACCCCCCGCCCCGGCCGGTCCTCGTCGAGGCGCTGCGGCACCTGCTCGACGTGGGGACCTCCCCCCTCGCGGTCGTCGACCGGCTGCGCCACCAGGGCCTCATCCCCGCGGAGGGGCTGGATGCCCTGCCCGGTGAGCCGCAGCGCCTGCGCACCTTCATCATGGGCAGCTGCGTGGCGCGGGACACCTTCGAGTTCCTCGACCCCCGGTTCTTCGAGCTGCGCGGCTACCTGGCCCGCCAGAGCCTCATCAGCGCCTTCGGCGCGGTCGCCCAGCCGCCCATCGACCCGGCCCGGCTCACGAGCCCCTTCCAGCGGCGGATGCTGGAGGCCGACGCGCGGTCCGCGCTGCCCGGCATGCTCCGGCAGCTGGCGCCCGACGTCGACCTGCTGCTGTGGGACCTCGTCGACGAGCGGCTCGGCATCCTCGACCATCCCGACGGCGGCGTGAGCACCGACTCGGTCGAGGTGCGCTCGCAACCGTCGGAGGTGGCGTCCTCCGGCCTCACGCACGTCGGTTTCGGCACGCCCGAGCACCTGGCCCGCTTCAGCGCGGTCCTGCCGGCCTGGCGGGACCTGCTGGCGAGCCTCGGCCTGCTCGACCGGACCGTGCTGGTGGCCCCCCCGTGGGCCACCCGGTCCACGACGGGCGAGCTCACGCCGTCGAGCTTCGGGCTCGATGCGCAGGAGGCCAACCGACTCACCCAGCCCTACCTCGACCGGGCGGTCGAGGTGCTCGGTGTCGAGGTGGTGGGCCGGTCGCTCGAGGCGGCCCGCGCGCTGGCCACGCACCAGTGGGGCCTGGCCCCGTTCCACTACGACGACCGCACGTATCGCGACCTGGCGACCGAGATCGCCGCAGCCGCGAGCCGGATCCTGCGGCCACCCGGCTGGGACGGCGGCGACCCTGCCGACCGGACGCGCATCCCGACGGCTCAGGAGCGCAGCCCGTTGGGCAAGGAGGTGCTGTCGGTGTCCCTGGTCCAGACCGGTCCCTTGGAGGTCACCGCGACGGTCACCGCGTCGGACGTCGAGGCGTGCGCCTTCTCGCTGCACCGGGGCGGGGAACGGCTCGCCCTGACGCCCTACCGGCGCGAGGTCACGCACACGTTCACCGTGCCGCGGCCCGACACCTACCGGTGTCGGGTGTTCGTGCGCAAGACGGACGGGCAGCGGGTGCCCGTCACGAGCTCACCCGTGCGCGTGCGCTGACCGCCGCCGCGCCTCGACGCGGGCGCGGATCTCGCCCGCGAGATGGGCGTAGGCCTCGTCCGTGTAGTGGAACGGGCTCGGGCCCCACTTGTGCGTCTCGGTGGACTGCGCCAGCTCGTCGGGAAGCCGGATCATCTCGAACCCCACCTCCGCGAGCCGGGCGAAGTAGCGCTCGTACTGCTCGTTGGCCACGTCGGGAGGCGTCATCCATCCGGGCACGGGCACCTTGGCCCCCGACGGCATGTCGCTCGCCCACGGAGTGCGCAGCACGATGACCTTGTCGAAGAGGTCCAACGCGCGCAGCCGGGCGGCGACGCGCTCCACGGCCGCGGACCACAGCGCGAAGTGCTCGTCGGTGCCGAACGCGACGTGGCGGCCGCCGGACGTGGCCGCCGCTCCCCCGGCGCTCCACAGCTCGGAGAGCTTCGTCACGTAACCGCCCCCGACGGACACGACGCCACCGCGCTCGTCGACGAGGTCGACGAGGACGACGTCGATCTCGCCAGCGAGTCGTTCGAGGACCTCCAGGAGGTCACCGCGCACGTCGCCGCGGACCACGCGGTCCTGGAAGGCCGACGGCAGCTGCTTGAGCCGGCCGGCCACGCCCTCGGCCGGTACGCCGGCGCTCACCCACGACTGCCGGGCGACGTAGGTCAGCAGGCGGAACGAGCCCGGCAGCACCTCGAACGTGTCCCGGGACACACAGCTGCCGTGGATGAGGACCCGCGTCTCGGCCTCTCCCGTCGCACCATGGTCGTCCGCCGTCGACGTCGCCTGGTGGGCCATGGTCACGGGAGCACGGCCGACGACATGGGTGCGCCCGAGAGCAGGCGCAGGAGCGAGTCGGTGACCGCCGGGAGGGCGAAGCGCTCGCGCGCCACGCGCTGGTATGCCGCGGGGTCCCGCTCCACCGTGGCCACCCGGTCGGCGAGGGCGTCGACCGTGGGGCTGATCCACTCGCGCGGGTAGACGAGGTCGGAGCCCGGCCAGGCGAGGAGCGCGGGCAGCGCACCGGTCGCCGCGCCGTCGGCGATGGTGAGGTGGAAGGACTCGAAGTCGCTCACCGAGAGCGCGACGCCGATCCCGGCATACCACTCGGGCATGTCGTCGCCGTGCCCGTCGAAGACGACGGCGTCGGGGAACGAGGCGTTGAGGCCCTCGATCCGGGCGTACTGCGCCTCGTAGTAGGCCATCTCGTCCGGTCGGTCGAGCATCCACGGGTAGTCTTCCGGGATCTTGCCCTTGATCCGCAGCCGGTAGCGGCCGTCGCGCTCGAGGAGCCGCTCGAGGACGTCGAGGGCCAGGTCGAGCCGCTTCGACTGCGGCACGATGCCGACGAGCCCGAGTGCCCACTGCGCACCGTCGTGCTTCGGCAGGTCGAGCGCGCCGACGTCGACGGCGTTGGGCACCACGTGGCACTTCTCCCGGGGCACCCCGTGGCTGTGGATCGCGGCCTCGCGGATGAGGTCGCCGACGAAGACGTAGGCGTCCACCGCCTCGTGCCGGATCTGGGCCAGCTGCGGCCGGCGCAGCTCCTGCGAGTGCACCCGCACGACCAGACGCTGGTCCGGCTGGACCCGCTTGGAATACCAGACGGCGTTGCCGAGCGCCCACTCGCACAGCACGATGTCGGCCCGCTCGAGCAGCTGCTGCGAGCGCTCCTCGTCGTGCTGCGTGTGCGTCTGCCACTCGTCGAGCAGCACCTCGGCGCCGGCGGTCTCGAGGGCCTCGATGGCGAACCTGGCGAACTTCAGGTCGTGGCCGGCGACGACGACGGTGCGCCCGGCGACGCCGCCCGCCCGGATGGACGCCGTCAGGGCCGCGGCCCGCGCGACGGCCTGCCCGGACACCGGCGCCGGCTCCCACGGCACGAGCAGCTCCACGCCGCGCACGTCGTCGGACCGCAGGGCCGCGTCGAGGTCTCCGGTGCGGGCGAGGACGTCCGCCGCGACGAGGCCATCGACCGAGTCCACGCGCTCGACCGGCGAGGCCATGGGCCGGCCGTGCTCGAGCTGCGGGTCGCTGACCGGCGCGATCCGCTCCCACGACCCGAAGAGGGTCGCGAGCAGGAGGTCCTCGAAGTGCGTCCGGGAGACCGGGCTGGTGAGGCGCCCGACGAAGTCTGCCGCCGCCGAGCCGTCGCCGTCGCCGCCGTCGCCGCCGTCGCCACCGCCGTTCCCGCGGGGCACCGAGCCGGTCCACTGCGAGACCGCCACGCCGAGGGGGGTGAGGGCCTGCGACGCGGCCTCGAGGCCGTCCGTCACCCAGACGCGCCGCGGGAGGACGGACTGGGCGGCCACCGCGGCGAGCAGGTCCGGGCGCGACCCGTCGAGCACGACGGCATACGAGGGCATCTGCGGTCCGGTCACCGGGATGCCGGCGGTCCGGGCGAGGATCGTCAGGGCGGTGCCGACCGTGTGCGAGCGCAGCACCGCGCGCATCTGCAGCCACGCCTCGCGCAGCCGTGACTGGGGGTCGACGGCCCAGTCGCGCAGCAGCGCGCGCCACACGAGGGCGTCGCCCGTGCTCGGGATCGCCGTGCCGAAGGTCTCCTCGATGCCCCGGCCCGGCCCGGAGAGCACCACCCCGCCGCACGCGGCCACCTCGACGACCCGGCGCGAGAACATCGAGGGCGAGTCGGCGACGGAGTTGACGTTGAGGTTGGCCAGGTGCGACTTGTAGGAGTCGATGACCTCGCCGTAGGGCAGGCTCCCGCGCACGTCGCGCTGGAAGGCAGGCGGGAAGTGGTAGGGCGAGTCGGGGATCGCGGCCTGGCGGTCGTAGATGGCCAGGCCGTGGGGGCGGGCCGCGCCGAGGAGCTTTGCCAGCTCCGCCGACCGCTGCGCGTAGCGGTCGCCGTAGTACGTGCCGGCATAGGCGATGGTGCGCTCGAAGGGCCGCCGGCCCGGGAGCGGGTTGTGGATGCGCGGCTGGGCGTAGAACGGCAGCGACGACGCGGTGCGCAGCCGCCCGACCCCGGCCTGCAGGTAGCGCACGACCATGTTGCCGTCGGTCGTGAACACGTGGTCGCAGCGCGACGCCGTCGCCACGAACCGGGCGTAGTGCACGGGGTCTTCCTTGTTCCAGAAGACGGTGGGTATGCCGCGCTGCCTGGCGGCCGCGAGGAGGCCCGCCATCGCGCGGTCCTCCTCCGGCGAGTAGTAGCCGACGCCCCGGTGCCACTGGCCGCCGTTGCCCTCCCACGCCGACTCGATGAAGACGAGGTCCAGGCCCTGCTCGAGCTGGGCCGGCCACCCCTCCCGGTCCAGGGGCACGACCTGCACCGACTCCGACAGGGTCGAGGTGGTGAACTCGTCGGCGATGAGGCCGACCCGCAGGTCGGACGGGGCCCGGGTCCGGGCGGGGTCGACGAGGGCGTCGTGCTCCGACGCGGCGGCCGCGTGCGCTTCCCGCATGGCTGCGCCGAGCGTCGACCAGTTGCGCTCGTCGACGCACCACAACCGGCCGGCCCGGCCGAGGTCGGCGCGCAGCCGCGGGTCCTCGATGAGGCGGGCCAGCACGTCGGCCAGCGCCTCCGCGTCGCCCGCTGGGAAGAGCAGGGCCCGCTCCTCGTCCGGGCCGGCGATGTCGATGTGCGGCGCCACGTCCGACAGGACCACGGCCTTGCTCGAGCTCAACGCCTCGAGGGGCTTGAGCGGCGAGACCATCTCGGTGACCGGGAGGGAGAGCCGGGGGCACGGCATGATGTCGAAGAGGCTGAGCACCCGCGGCATCTCCTCCGCGGGCACGCGGCCGAGGAAGCGCACGTGCGCGTCGAGGCCGAGCTCGGCGACCCGGGCCTTGAGCTCCGGCTCCGCGCTGCCCGACCCGGCGAGCCCGACCTGGAAGCCGATGCCCCGGTCCCGCAGGATGGCCGCCGCGTCGACGAGCGTGGCGAGGCCCTCGTAGGGGACCATGCTCCCGGCGAAGCCGATGACGGGCACGTCCGTGCGGACTTTGCGGCGGGCGGCATACGCCACGTCCTTGGGCAGCGGGACGAACTCCGCGGGGTCGACCGCGTTGGGCGCCAGGCGGATCCGCTCGGGGTCGACGCCGCGGCGCAGCAGCTCGTCCCGGGTCTGGGTGGTGATGGCGAGCACGACGTCGGCCTCGGTGGCGACGAGGGTCTCGAGCCCCACCTGCTCGGCGAAGCGCTCGGTGTCCTCCCACCCGGGCTTGTCCGAGGCCTCGGTGATCTCCCACAGGCCCCGCACCTCGTAGACGAAGGGCAGGCCGAGGCGGCGGGCCGCGATGAGGGCGGCGAGGCCCACGCGGTGGTTGGACGCGGCGTGGATCAGGCTCGGGCGGGTGAGCCGCGCCTCGCGGACGAAGGCGTCGGCGCACTGGAGGACGTAGTGGTCGACGGGGCTGGTGCCGAGGTTGGCGCCGGGCAGGTGGACGTAGTCGATGCCGTCGACGCGGGCGACGTGCCGGCGACTGGTCGGCCGGGTGCCGTCGATCTTGGCGTCCCACGGGTAGCCGGCGCGCGCGACGACGACGACGTCCGCGCCGGCGCTGCGCAGCCCCTCCGCGACGCCCTTGGTGCGCAGCGAGTAGCCGTTGGAGTTGAAGGCGGGGGTCGAGTAGGCGCAGTACATGACCCGGTCGCGCTCCGGCCGGTATGCCGGGCCGCTCGCCCGCGGCGGGATATCGAGGCCCTGCGTGATCACCCGGTCGCCGCCGAGGATGCGGGCGGCGAGGTCCTTGCTGCGGTGGTCCAGCGCCTCCGCGTGGTCGGGGTGCTCGCGCAGGAGCCGGGCCGGCACGGTGATCAGGCCCTGCTGGTACCACGCCCGGGAGAGCACGTGCCCCAGACGCTCGGGACCGGGCTGCTCGTGGAAGCGCTCGACGAGCTCGTCGAAGGTGTACTCGCTGAGGCGGCGGGGCACCGACGGCGGCGGGCTGGCGGTGTCGGGGACCTCTCCGACCGACGGGTCGGTGACGCTCGGCTCGGGCTCCACCGCCGCCTGCAGCGGCGGCGCCTCTATGGCGGCGACGGGCGCTGGCGTCGCGGGGCGGGCGGGCCGGCGCAGCAGCGCCGCCGGTCGCGCCAGGGTGCGGCCGATCCGGTAGGCCTGCGAGGCCCGCAGCCGCTTGAGGTCGGCCTTGAGGCGGGCCGACTCGGCGCGGTAGGCGTCGAGGGCGCCGTGAGCGCTGCCCAGGCGCCGCTTGAGGTCGCGGTTCTCCGCCTCGACCTTGCGCAGGCGGGCCAGCTCCTTCTCGAGCTCGGCGATGCGCTTGCGTGCGGCCACGTCGCGCGCCTGCAGGCCCTGGTACCTCGTGCGCAGGACGGCGGGGTCGGCCGTGAAGTCCTGCAGCAGCTGGCGCTCCAGGACTGCCGGGTCGCGGCTCTCGTCAGCATGCATGGGTCGCTCCCTTCCCCTCTGCGCGATCTACCGTGGCGGACTCCGTCATGCGCAGCAGGGCCGAGCGCACGGAGCCCACGTCGCCCACCACCGCCTTCGCTGGAAAGCTCATCGCGGCCATTTCACTGCCGGGAGCGACGAGGGCGAAGATCCGGGCGCCCGTCCCCTTGTAGTCGCTGAGCTTCGAGGGCAGAAAGGGGTTGGCGACCGGAAAGCCTCCGGTCTGCGTGTCCTGGACCAGCAGGTAGTCGAAGGCCTTCGCCGCCTGCAGGAAGCGCAGGTAGGGCAGCTCGTCGTGGGCGCTCACAAGCTGACCGATTCCCGCTCTTTCTGCCGCCGCACGGACGGCCGCGGACCCGGCCGAGAAGATGTGCACGGAGAATCGGTTGCGCTGCTCCCTCGGCAGGCTGCGCAGAGCCTCGATCATGACTCCCAGTCCGCGGTTGGCGTAGAAGGTCCCGAAGTAGCCGATCGAGATACGGTCGCGCGGTGGGTGGACGGATGGCACCCCGGCATACCACTCGGCTGGCGGCGTGGGGTGGGGACTGACGATCGAGCGCGCCAACACCTGCCGCCTGAGCTCGGTATCTCCCAGGTCGCCGACCATGACCTCTCGCTGCTGGACGTTGGTGAAGACGAGCTCGTCAGCGAGGGCGAATGGGAGGAGCTGCGCCGCACGGAGGACCCCGGGAGATGCCCCGAGCTCGCGCTGGAACGCAGGGCTCAGGCCCCCGAAGAGTCGGCGGCTGATCGGGTCAGCCCGTACCGCGTCGCTCGTCCGAGCAGAACCATCGACGTGCCACAGGAGCGGGTCGGAGAACTCGGCCGTCCACCGGGTCGAGGGCGCCTCCGCCTTGACGTACGCAGCAAGGAAATGCGAGTGCGGCCACATGGTTCGTGAGTACACCGAGTGATACGCCCGGCCGCCCCGCCACGAATGCACGACTGCGGCCCCCCTCGCGACGAACGCCCTGATTCCGGGCCACTGCGCAAAGACGGGCGTGCCCGGAACCGCGATCCTGCGCCGGACATACGGAGCGACTAGTGCATCCAGTGACGAGTCCGAGCGGCGGATCTTGCTCAGGTCTTGGCTGACCACGTCGACGGGGCGTCCTCGCTCGACGACCCGTTTGGCCACAGTGACCGCCGAGGCGTCGACGAAGGGCGGGAAGTTGTATGCGACGACGAGGTCCTGAGCCGAGCCGTGATGCGTGCTCTGGGTCACGAGCTCGCTCGCGGAGTCGGACGACGACGCGGTCATCCGGATAGTCCGAGACCTACGGACTCGAGGAGGATGGTGGCGCGGTCGAAGGCGTCGCGATCCTGCCGGGCCAGGCCAGGACAGACGTACTCGTTCACGTCCAGGTAGCTGGCCACCAACACGGCGACTCCCAGGTCGGCGAACCCCATCTGCCGGTCCGTCCCCCGCGGGGAAAGCATCGCCGCGTTGGTGGCGATCGCCATCGTGTCCCCCTCGGTGCGGATCCCGGCAAAGGAGGAGACGCTGTCGATGAGCAGCTCCTCGCGCAGGCCCGAACCGACAGAGTCTCCAGCGTGACGCAGGCCAAGGGTCCGTCCGCCGCGAGTGATCGGCAGCGCGCCTCTGCTCACCGACACGCAATGAACCCACCGCATGCCGAAGAACTCACCGATCCGCTGGGCGGTGAGCGCGGAAACCGGCTTGGGCACCTCCATGGGACCGGCCAGCCACGGCGCGAACGCCAAGGTGGCGCCCACAGCCACCCGGTCGGGGCTTACGCCGTCAAGTGCCACCCCGATCTCGAGATCGGTGACCGGCGGGCAGCCATCGAACTCATCGATCTCTGCCGAGAGGACGCTCGCGTGGTTCGCGGTCGTCGTCTTGAAGCGCATGAGCGGTCCTATCTGCTAATGAAGGAGTCGAGGCCCGCGACGGGGGTCGCCGACGACGTCTCGAGAAGGACTTCGTCGTGACGTCCGGCGATGCCTCTCACGGCAAGCAGCGTCCGGACCTTCGAGGTGCTGTTGTCAACCAGCGCAAGCACCACCCTCGCGGAGCCCGTCGGCCAGACAAGATCCCGGGTCAGGGTGGCGTTGACTCCGGCGACAGAGCGGATCTGGTCGGCGACCTCGACGTGGTCCTGGCCGTCGTGGAGGACCACCGTGATCCAGGCGTCGCCGCCGTCACCAGATCCGTACA
>NZ_DASSMH010000012.1:0-19880 GCF_035688975.1 Intrasporangium sp.
CGAGTGGCCAGTTTGGTGCGGGGCTGGCTGTGCGGAAGTGGCCACTCGAGGAGGCGGTGGGCGCGACGGGGCGTATGCCGCCGACCTGCCGCCGCGTGTGGGTCCCCAGGGGCTAGGGTCGGGTCGAGGACACCATGCCCGCAGGAGCACGCAGGAGGTAGTCATGCCCGGTCAGGAGCACGCGAAGCCGCAGCGGCGAGACGACGAGCCCCCGGAGTCGCCAGAGACCCCGCCGGCGCCAGCCGGCGCGGCGACGAAGGAGGGCCTCACGGACGACATCGACAGCGTCCTCGACGAGATCGACGGGGTGCTGGAGTCAAACGCGGAGGAGTTCGTCCGGGGCTTCGTCCAGAAGGGCGGACAGTGACCGGCACGGGCGGCTTCCGGCGTCTCGACGATGCCTTCCTCACCACCGGCTCCTCCTCGTTCACGGAGTTCGTCGCGGCCCACCGGCCGCAGCTGCTGCCCACGGGGCGCGCCCTGCCCACCGGCGCCACGCTGGAGGCGCCGCACGGCACGACGATCGTCTCCCTCCTCCACGAGGGCGGGGTCGTCATGGCGGGTGACCGGCGCGCGACGATGGGCAACATCATCGCCAACCGCGACATGGAGAAGGTGTTCGCCGCCGACGAGTACTCCGCCGTCGGCATCGCGGGGACCGCGGGCATCGCGATCGAGCTCGTCCGGCTCTACCAGGTGGAGCTCGAGCACTACGAGAAGATCGAGGGCGCCATCATGTCGCTCGAGGGCAAGGCCAACCGGCTCGCCTCGATGATCCGCGGCAACCTGCCCCTCGCCATGCAGGGCCTGACGGTCGTGCCGGTGTATGCCGGCTACGACCTCGACGCCGAGGTGGGGCGGATCTTCTCCTACGACGTCACCGGCGGCTGCTACTCCGAGAACGGGCACCACAGCACCGGCTCGGGCTCGGTGTTCGCCCGAGGGGCGCTGAAGAAGCTGTGGCGACCCGGGCTGCCCGAGGACAAGGCCGTCTCCGTGGCCATCGAGGCGCTCTACGACGCGGCCGACGACGACTCGGCCACGGGCGGACCCGACGTCGGCCGCCAGATCTGGCCCACCGTCGCCGTCGTGGACCGTCAGGGCGTCCACTTCATCCCCGACGCTCAGCTGAGCGAAGTGGTCGACGCCGTCGTCGCAGCCCGTCGCGACAACCCGGGAGGCGCGCGATGAGCATGCCGTTCTACGTGCCGCCGGAGCAGGTCATGAAGGACCGGGCGGACTTCGCGCGCAAGGGGATCGCCCGCGGCCGCTCGGTCGCCGTCCTCGCCTACGACAAGGGTGTCGCCTTCGTCGCCGAGAACCCCTCCAAGGCGCTGCACAAGGTCTCCGAGATCTATGACCGGATCGCCTTCGCCGCCGTGGGTCGCTACAACGAGTTCGAGAGCCTGCGGGTGGCCGGCATCCGGTATGCCGACCTGCGCGGTTACTCCTACGACCGCACCGACGTGACCGCTCGGGCCCTGGCCAACACCTACGCCCAGACGCTCGGGGCCGTCTTCACCCAGGAGTCCAAGCCGTTCGAGATCGAGATCGTCGTCGCCGAGGTCGGGCACCGGCCCGAGGAGGACCAGATCTTCCGGCTCACCTACGACGGGTCGGTGGCCGACGAGCGCGGTTTCGTCGTCATGGGCGGCGCGAGCGAGCAGGTGGAGGCCCGGCTCAAGGAGGCCTGGCGGCCCGGGTTGTCGCTCGGCGAGACGCTGCGCATCGCCGTCGGCGTCCTCGGCGCCCCGGCCGACGGGGGAGAGCCCCGGGTCCTCGGCGCCGACCAGCTCGAGGTGGCGGTGCTTGACCGCGAGCGCCCCCGGCGCGCCTTCCGCCGGGTCGTGCGTCCGCTCCTCGACCGCCTCCTCGCCACCGAGGACCCCGTCACGCACGCCCCGGCCGCCGACGAGTCCCACCCCGGGCACCCCGACGTGCTCAGTGGCGAGGACGAGGGTGCCCCCCTCCGGCCACGGGAGGGTCACGACCCGGGGCTCGCCGGCCCGGTCTGAGGGTCGCCCCGCCGCCGCCCGAGTGCACCCCCGCCGCCGGCGGGTCGACGTCACGACCGCCGCCCCGCCAGCGACGCGAGGATGCCGAGCTCGTCCGCACGGTCCAGCCCCGCGCCTGCCCGCGGCCGGCTGAGGCCCTGCTCGCGCTCCCAGGCCAGTGCGTCCCGGACGGTGTCCGGCACCGGCCGCGCGGTGAGCCCCGCCGAGGCCGCCGCGCCGCGACGAGCGAGGAACCCCTGCCACTGCGGGTCGACGAGCCACAGTGGCAGCGAGCGGGGACCCATGAACTCCTGCACCCCCGCAGCGTGCAGCGCCTCGTCCGCTGCCGCGACGAGGGACCCCGCGAAGCCCGTCGCGGCCGCGCAGGCGTCGAGCAGGTCCTGGAAGGTTCGCACCGGACCCACGGCGTCGAAGGCGCCGGCGGCGCCTGCCAGCCCCGCCTGCACCAGCCACCGCGCAAGATCGGCGACGTCGATCCACTGGACCGGCTGGTCCGCCCGCGCCGGCACGAGGACCGGCTCCCCGTCCTCGGCTCCGAGCGCGAACCGGCCCGGCCAGTAACCGAACCGGTCGCTGCGGTCGCCGTAACCCACGATCAGCCCGGCGCGCGCGACGAGCGCATCACCGCCACGAGCCTCGAGCACGGCCTGCTCGCAGGCGACCTTGCCGGAGCCGTACTCCTCGGGTGTCGCCGCGTCCGACGCCACCGACGACAGGGCCGGGAGCAGCTCGGCGCTCTCGTCGGCCCCGACCTGGTCGTGGTGCGCGTAGACCGAGCCGGAGCTGACGAAGGCCCAGTGCCGGGCGTGGTCGCCGAGCGCCCGGACCGCGCCCCGGGCATGTCCCGGTTGACGGGCGACGTCGACGACGAGGTCCCACCCTCCCGAGGTCGGGACGGCGGCATACGCCATGGGGTCGTCCCGGTCGGCGGGGACCAGGCGCGCACCCGAGGGCACCGGCGCGGTGCCGCGGGCCAGGCAGGTCACGTCGTGCCCGGCGGCCAGCGCGGTGGCCGCCACCGCGCCACCGAGCCACGCCGTGCCACCGAGGACGAGGACGCGCGCCATGACGCCCAGCACAACACGCGAAGGGTGTCGGGTCCACGGCGTTCGCCCGCAGCGCAAGGTCGCCTCCTAGAGTGGGTTCATGAAGCGGCGGATCTTCGGGATCGAGAACGAGTACGGCGTCACGTGCACGACACGCGGCCAGCGCCGGCTCACCCCCGACGAGGTCGCCCGCTACCTGTTCCGCCGAGTCGTCGCCTGGGGGCGGTCGAGCAACGTCTTCCTCGGCAACGGCGCGCGCCTCTACCTCGACGTCGGCTCCCACCCGGAGTACGCGACGGCCGAGTGCGACTCCGTGCGCGAGCTCGTCATCCAGGACAAGGCGGGGGAGCGGCTGCTGGAGGGCCTTGTCGAGGATGCGTCGGCCCGGCTGCGGCACGACGGGGTCGAGGGCGACATCTTCGTCTTCAAGAACAACACCGACTCCGCGGGCAACTCCTACGGGTGCCACGAGAACTACTGCTACGGGCGCACCGGGGACTTCCAGCGGGTCTCGGACATGTTCATCCCCTTCCTCATCAGCCGCCAGATCACGTGCGGAGCGGGCAAGGTCATCGCCACCGCGCACGGGGCCACGTATGCCGTGAGCCAGCGGGCCGACCACATCTGGGAGGGCGTGTCGTCGGCGACGACCCGGTCGCGGCCCATCATCAACACCCGCGACGAGCCGCACGCCGACGCCGAGAGGTACCGGCGGCTGCACGTCATCGTCGGCGACTCCAACATGTCCGAGACCACCAACCTGCTCAAGGTCGGCTCGGCCCATCTCGTGCTGCGGATGATCGAGGCCGACGTCGTCATGCGCGACCTGACGATGGAGAACCCCATCCGGGCCATCCGGACGATGAGCCACGACCTCACCGGGCGGGCCACCGTGCGGCTGGCCAACGGGCGTGAGCTGTCCGCGGTCGACATGCAGCGTGAATACTTCGAGAAGGCAAGCGAGTTCGTCGACCGCGAGGGCGACAGCGACCCCGAGACGAAGCGTGTGCTCGAGCTCTGGGGCCGGACCTTGGACTCCGTGGCCTCCGGGAACCTCGGCGCCATCGACACCGAGATCGACTGGGTCATCAAGCACCGGCTCATCGAGCGCTACCGCGCCAAGCACGGTCTGGCGCTGGCCGACCCCCGCATCCTGCAGCTCGACCTCGCCTACCACGACATCAACCGCCGGCGCGGACTGTTCTACCTCCTGCAGCACCACGGCCGGGCGGCGCGGGTCGCTGCGGACATCGAGGTGTTCCAGGCCAAGGTGAGGCCCCCGCAGACGACGCGGGCCAAGCTGCGCGGCGACTTCATCCGTGCCGCGCAGGCGGCCGGCCGGGACTTCACCGTCGACTGGGTGCACCTCAAGCTCAACGACCAGGCGCAGCGGACCGTGCTGTGCAAGGACCCCTTCAAGGCGGTCGACGAGAGGGTCGAGCGGCTTCTCGAGTCGATGGAGCGCACCCCGGGGCTGCACCGGCCGCTCTGAGGCGGCATACCGGCCCCTGGCCTTGGCGGGTGGGCTCGACAGGGCCGCACATCTTCGTTGGTTACAGTGGCCGGGCTCTGCTCCTCACCCTGTCGAAGGTTGTCTTCGTGCGCCGTAACCGTCCTGTCCTTGCCGCCGTGGCGGCCACCCTCAGCCTCACGGTGCTCGCCGGCTGCGGCTCGACCGCGAACGAGAGCGGCGCCGGTGCCACCACCGGCGCCACGGCCGCCGTGCCCGGCGCCGGCCTCGACGTCGTCTCGGCCACCGGCCCGGTCGACCTGAAGACGGCACCCAAGGTCACGTTCGCCAAGACCCCCGTCTCGACCGCCGAGGTGGCCCGCAGGGTGCTCGCCCCGGGCGCCGGCCAGGCGGCGACGAAGCAGGACACGGTCCGGGTGCGGGTCCAGATCTTCAACGGCACGACCGGCAAGCTCCTCGACGACGGCTTCGCCCAGGGCAGGTCGGTGGACGGCTTCCGGCTCGGCCGCCCGGACCTCATCAAGGGCCTGACCGAGGGCCTCCTCGGCGCCCAGAAGGGCGCCCGCGTGGCGTTCACCATCCCGCCGGCCGCGGGCTTCGGGCCGCAGGGCAACGCCCAGCTCGGCATCAAGGGGACGGACACCATGGTGGTCGTGGCCGACGTCGCCGACGTGCACACGCCGCTGACCCAGGTCGACGGCGCCCAGGCGGCCACGCCGGCGGGCCTCCCCGCCGTCGAGTTCAAGGCGGGCCCCACCAAGGAGCCCACCGTGACCGTGCCCAAGTCGGCGGCCCCGACGGAGACGAAGCAGGCGACGCTCATCGAGGGCAAGGGCGCCGCGGTCCAGAAGGGGCAGACCATCACGGCGCAGTATCACGGCCTGATCTGGCGCGACGGCAGCGTCTTCGACTCGTCGTGGAAGCGTGGAGCGGCCGCGGACTTTCCCGTCGGCTCGGGGCAGGTCATCCCCGGCTGGGACAAGACGCTCGTCGGCAAGAAGGTCGGCAGCCGCGTGCTGCTCGTCATTCCGCCCAAGGACGGCTACGGCTCGAGCGGCAACGCGCAGGCGAAGATCACCGGCACCGACACGCTCGTCTTCGTCGTCGACATCCTCGACGCCTACTGACCCCGCGCGCCCGCACCCTCCGGTCGAGTGGCCACTTTCGTGCACCCCTCCTTCGTCGAGTGGCCAGTTTTGTGCAGCGAGTGTGAACGGAAGTGGCCACTCGACGAGGGGTGAGGCGCAGGTCGTCCCGGATCGCTGACCCCTCCCCGGTCGAGTGGCCAGTTTCGTGCAGCGAGTGTGAACGGAAGTGGCCACTCGACGAGGGGGCGTGAACGAAAGTGGCCACTCGACGAGGGGGGTGGGGCGCAGGCCGCGCCGGATCGCTGACAGACTTCGGTGCTGACCGGCATACCACTGCAGCGAAGGACGCTCCCATGGCACTCGACTCCGACCGCTCCAAGCCCGAGATCGACTTCCCCGAGGGCGTCGCGCCGGAGGACCTCGTCATCGAGGACCTCATCGTCGGCGACGGCCGCGAGGCCAAGGCCGGCGACACCGTCCGCGCCCACTACGTCGGCGTCGCGCACTCGACCGGCGAGGAGTTCGACTCGTCGTGGAACCGCGGCACGCCGCTGGAGTTCCGGCTCGGCGTCGGCATGGTCATCAGCGGCTGGGACAAGGGCATCCAGGGCATGAAGGTCGGCGGGCGGCGCAAGCTGACCATCCCGGCACACCTTGCCTACGGCGACCGCGGGGCCGGCAGCGCGATCGCCCCCGGAGAGGCGCTCATCTTCGTCGTCGACCTCGACGACGTGCGCTGACCCTCGAAGCGGCGTGAGGCGCGCGGGCCTCAGCCGCCGGCGAGCAGGCGGGCGGCGAACCGCCCCGCGGCCGCCCCGCTGAGGAAGCTGGCCCGGTCCTCGTCGTAGCCGCGGCCCATGGTGGAGAGCCGCACGGGCGCCGCCCGCAGCGCCTCCTCCAGCCCGGCGACCGGCACGTCGTGCGCGGTGAGCCGCCCGCCGGAGGCCGCGCACAAGGTGGCCGCCTCCGCGCGGAGCCGCTCGCCGAACGGTCCGGGCAGGAGCGGGATCGGCACGTCGGCGGGGACGAGGGCCACCCGCCCGTATGCCGTGTGGCTGTGGTGGGAGAGGCCGCGGTGCCGCTCGCGCGGGTCTGCCTCGCTGACGCGCAGCGCGCACACGGGGCAGCCACCGAGCGTGGCGGCCGCGTTGACCGCCTCGCCGGCCGACGTGCCGGAGAACCCCCACCGGGTGCCGGTGCCGAGGTTGCCGGGGCCCTGGGCCACGACGGCGACGTCGGCGGCGACGACGTGCCGGGCCGCGAGCAGCCCGGTGTGGACGTTGACGGCCTCGAGGTCGCCGCCGAAGGCCTGCCCGACGGTGATCGAGGCGGCCAGCCACCCGGCCTCCCGCAGCGCCGCGACGGTCCGGGACAGGGCGAGCGGCAGCGCCCCACCGTCGGTCATGACGTAGGCGACCCGGGCCTCGGGCGCGTCCGCCCGCAGGCCCGCCACGACGGCGGGCAGGGCCGAGTGCAGGTCGGCCACGACGACCGGCAGGCGGCCCAGGGTGTCGGCGTCCGCGAGCAGGGGGTGGTGGACGCTGTCCTGCTCGTCGACGCCGAGGACCATGGTCTGGCTCGGGGTGTAGCGGGCCTTCACGAGGTGGCCCGGGACCGCACGCACGTCGGCCACGGGCGGGGGCACGTGGTCGGGGGAGGCGATGACGACGGCGAGGCCCCCGGTGCCCAGGCCGCGCTCGAGGGCCGTCGTGTTGAGCAGCACCGTGGCACCGACCGGCAGCTCCCCGAGGAGCTCGACGTAGCCGATGGCGCGCACCGACGCCCCCGCACCGAGCTCGACGGCATACTCGACGGCCCCGGCCCACCGCGCCACGACGGCTGCCACCACCCCGGAGCGCCACTGGATCACGAGTGCGACCCTACCGAGCAGTCGCGCCGACGACGGCCGGCACCGGCCGGCACCGGGCGGGCCCGGCCCACGCCGGCCCGCGCCGGCCTGCCGGGGCCGGGCCGCGGCGCCCGCGGTGGTCAGGTAGCGTCGGAGTGCCCCCGCAGCCCACCCGGATCGAGGAAGGTCTCGATGAGCGCACCATCGCCGTCGGCGGAGAAGACCGAGCGGCTGCTCAACCTCATCCTGTGCCTGAAGTCCGCGCGCCGGCCCGTGCCGAAGCACAAGATCCGCGAGTCGCTGGAGGACTACCGCCGGGCGCCCTCCCTCGAGGCCTTCGACCGCATGTTCGAGCGGGACAAGGACGACCTGCGCGAGATGGGCATCCCGATCACCACGACGGTCCTCGACGTGCTCTTCGACGACGAGGTCGGCTACCGGATCGACTCCTCGGAGGCGACGCTCCCGGAGATCAGCTTCGAGCCCGACGAGGTGGCTGCCCTCGCGCTCGCGGCCCGGGCCTGGTCCGGCGCCAGCATCGCGGGGTCCGCAGCGGCGGCCGTGCGCAAGCTGCGGCTGTCGGGGGTGGAGATCGACGACTCCGTCGCGGCCGGCGTGGAGCCCCGGGTGCGCACCCGCGAGCCCGCCTTCGACGCGGTCCACGCGGCGGTTCTCGCCCGGCAGCCGATCACCTTCGACTACCGCAAGGGCTCGGGAGAGACGGGCACCCGCCACGTGCAGCCGTGGGCCCTGATCAACTGGCGGGGCCGGTGGTACCTCACCGCGCACGACCTCGACCGGGGCGACCTGCGGGCCTTCCGCCTCGGTCGCTTCGTCGGCCCCGTGCGCAAGCAGGGCAAGGCCGGCACGTATGCCGTGCCCGCGGACCACGTGCCCGAGGTGGCCGTGGCCGCCCAGGAGCCGGAGCCCGCCGGCACCGCGGTGGTGCGGCTGCGGCAGGGCGCCGGGCACGGCCTGCGCCGGCGGGCCACCGCGGTCCGGGAGGTCGGCGACGAGTGGACGGAGGTCGAGGTTCCCTACGTGCCGGGCACGACCGAGCGTGAGGTCGCCGCGCTCGGGGCGGCCGCCGTGGCGGCGGCGCCCGCCGAGCTCGTCGAGTCGGTGCGCCGCACGCTCGCGGCGGCAGCCGCAGCGCACGCCGCGAGGGTGGCCTGATGCCCGGGGCGGCGCGTCGGGGCGGGCGCTCCCCGGCCGAGACCGCGACGCAGCGCCTCAGCCGCCTGCTCGCGATGGTGCCGTGGCTGGTGCAGCACCCGGGGGTGCCGGTCGCGGAGGCGGCGCACGAGTTCGGCGTGAGCGAGCGGCAGATCGAGGAGGACCTCGAGCTGCTCTTCGTGTGCGGCACGCCGGGGCACAGCCACGCCGAGCTCATCGACGCCGAGTGGGACACCGGCCACATCTTCCTGCGCAACGCCGACGACATCGCCCGCCCGCTGCGCCTGACCCGCGACGAGGCGGTGACGCTCACCGCGGGGCTGCACGCGCTCGAGTCGGCCCTCGTGGGACCTGAGGTCATCGAGCGCACGCTCGCCAAGCTGCGGGCCGCGACGGGCGCCGACGAGCGCGCCCACGCGGTGGCCCTCGACATCGACGACGGCCGCCAGCACCCGGCCATGGAGCCGCTGCGCGGCGCCCTCGCCGACCACCGGCGGGTCCACCTGACCTACTTCGTCCCCACCCGCGACGAGTCGACGGAGCGGGACGTCGACCCCATGCGCATCGTCAACCTCGACGGGCACTGGTACCTCGAGGGCTGGTGCCACCGGGCCGTGGGGGTGCGCCTCTTCCGGCTCGACCGGGTCGAGGCGGTCACCGTGCTCGACGAGGACGGCACCCCGCCGCCGCAGGCCGCGCCGCGAGACCTCGACGTCGACCTCTTCGTGCCCGGGGAGAACGACGTGACCGTCGTCCTCGAGGCCGACCGCGAAGCCGCGTGGGTCGCGGACTACTACCCCAACGAGGGCGTCGAGCAGGTGGCGGGCGGTTCGCTGCGCATCACCATGCGGGTGGGCGACCCGACTCTGGTGCGCCGGCTCGTCCTCCAGCTGGGCGGTGCGCTGCGGGTCGTGGAGCCGGTGCAGCTGGCCGAGGCGGTGGCCGCCGAGGCGCGGGCCGCCCTCACGGCATACGGGGAGGGCCTGGGCCAAGCCGCCGGCTGAGCCCAGCACCGACCCGTACACTGGAGGTCTGGCAGCCGTGGTGGGCTGCATCGAGGGCCCGGACCAGTGGGGCCCGACGTCGCAAGGAGACGCGCATGCGCAACATCGGTGCCCCTGAGCTGATCATCCTCGGCATCATCCTCATCGCCCTGTTCGGGTGGAAGAAGCTGCCTGACATGGCCCGCAGCCTCGGGCGGTCGGCCCGGATCTTCAAGTCCGAGGTCGACGAGATGAAGAAGGACGGCAAGACCCCAGCCGACGCCGGCAGCGAGGCGTCGCGCACCACGGTGCCCGGCGACGTCGTCGCCCCGGACCCCACGCGGGACGCCCCGCCGGCGCCGAGCCCCCGCCACGACGGACCCACCGCCTGACTTCTCGGTCCCCTCGCGCCAACCGTTCATGCCATCCCTGCTGCGCAGACGCAATCCGGAGGGCCGGATGGCCCTCGCCGACCACCTGCGCGAGCTGCGCCGTCGGGTCACGATCGCGGGGATCGCCATCCTGGCCGGGGCGGTCGTCGGCTGGCTCAACTACGACCGCGTCCTCACCGCACTGACCCGGCCTCTCATCGAGCTCGCGACGCAGCGGCACGGTGGCGTCGTCAACATCAACTTCTCGGGCATGACGGACGCCTTCGCGATCCAGGTCACCGTCTCGCTCTTCGTGGGCCTGCTGCTCTCGTCCCCGGTCTGGCTGCTGCAGATCTGGGGCTTCATCGTCCCGGGCCTGACGAAGCGGGAGAAGCGGGTGGCCCGCCTCTTCATCGTGGCCGCGGTGCCGCTGTTCCTCGCCGGGTGCGCACTGGCCTTCACCATGGTGCCGAAGGCCGTGGGCGTCCTGCTCGGCTTCACGCCGGAGGGCGCCTACAACCTCCAGCAGGCGTCCGACTACCTCAACTTCATCCTGAAGTTCATCCTCGCGTTCGGGCTCGCCTTCCTGCTTCCGGTCTTCCTCGTGGCCCTCAACCTGGCGCACGTGCTGCCGGGCCGCTCGATGCTCAGGGCGTGGCGGCCGGCGGTCATGGTCATCTTCGTGTTCGCCGCGGTCATGACGCCCACCCCCGACCCGTGGACCATGCTCTTCCTCGCGGCGCCGATGATCGCGCTCTTCTTCGGGGCCGTGGGCATCTGCGTGCTCCTTGACCGTCGCCGGGCCGCCGAGGCCCCGGACTGGATGCACGTCCCGGACGACGAGGCGTCCGCGTTGTAGCGTGCCGTTGTGTCACAGCGCATCGCCCTCATCGTCAACCCGACCGCGGGTGGCGGCGTCGGCCGGGTGATCGGGGATCAGGTGCGCCTGCTCCTGCGACAGGCGGGTCATCACATCGTCGAGGCCTCGGGGAAGACGTTCGCCGACGCCCGGGGGCGCGGCGCGCAGGCCGTCGACGAGGGCGTGGACCTCGTCGTCGTCGTCGGCGGCGACGGCACGGCGCACCTCGGCGTCAACCTCTGCGCCGGCGGCGGCCCACGCCTCGCCGTGGTGGCGGCCGGGACCGGCAACGACTTGGCCCGCAACCTCGGCCTGCCGATCCGCGACGCGCGCGCCGCGGTGCGGGCCATCGAGACCGGCACGACCCGCCGGGTCGACGCCGGGCGGGTCACGAGCACCGACGGAGCGCAGCAGTGGTTTGCGGGGGTGCTCGGCGCCGGCTTCGACGCGGTCGTCACCGCGCGTGCGGCGCGGATGCGCTGGCCCCGCGGACAGCTGCGCTACGCCCTCGCGATGGTGCGCGAGCTGCCCGCCTTCCGACCTATTCCCTACGTCGTGCAGCTCGACGGCATACGGCACGACCTCAGCGCGATGCTCGTCGCGGTCGCCAACACGACGTCCTTCGGGGGCGGGATGAGGGTGTGTCCCGACGCGGACGTCGCGGACGGGCTCTTCGACGTGCTCGTCGTGCACGCGCTGTCGATCCCCGACTTCGTGCGCGTGTTCCCGTCCGTGTACTCGGGTAGGCATGTGACGCACCCGGCGGTTCAGATCTGCCGGGCAGCGCGGGTCCGGCTCGAGGCCGAGGGGATCGAGTCGCAGGCGGACGGAGAGGCGATGGCGAGGCTGCCCCTGGAGGTGGAGAACGTCCCGGGGGCGCTCGAGCTCGTCGTCGGATCGGTGCGTGCGGCATGAGGTTCCCCAGCTGGCCCCGGCTCGCGGAGTTCGCCGCGCAGTTCGACTTCGAGCTCGACGACTTCCAGGTCGAGGCATGCCGCGCCGTCGAGGAGGGCCGCGGGGTGCTCGTCGCGGCGCCGACCGGCGCGGGCAAGACGGTGGTGGGCGAGTTCGCCGTCCACCTCGCCCTCGCCACGGGGCGCAAGGCGTTCTACACCACGCCGATCAAGGCGCTGTCCAACCAGAAGTACGCCGACCTCGTGCGGCGGCACGGTGCCGCCTCCGTCGGCCTGCTGACCGGCGACGCCTCCATCAACGGTGAGGCGCCCGTCGTCGTCATGACGACCGAGGTGCTGCGCAACATGATGTATGCCGGGTCGAGCACCCTCCGGGGGCTCGGCTGGGTGGTCATGGACGAGGTGCACTACCTTGCCGACCGCTTCCGCGGAGCGGTCTGGGAGGAGGTCATCATCCACCTGCCGCGCGATGTCAGCGTCGTGTCCCTGTCCGCGACCGTCTCCAACGCGGAGGAGTTCGGCGCGTGGCTCGGCGAGGTGCGCGGCGACACGGAGGTCGTCGTCTCCGAGCACCGGCCGGTGCCGCTGTGGCAGCACATGATGGTGGGCCAGACCCTCTTCGACCTCTTCGTCGAGGAGGTGTCCCCCGGGGCGGACGAGGGCAGCGACGTGGCGGTCAACCCGGACCTGCTGCAGAGCATCCGCGCGCTGGAGGGGCGCGGCGACTGGGACTCCCACTGGTCCCGAGGAGGTCGCGCCCGGGGACCGTCCGGCCGCGGCCGTGGCCGCGACGACTGGGACGGGCGGGGCCGCGAGGACCGCGACGCCCGCGGTCGGCGGGGCCGCGGCCCCGGCGGGGGAGAGGGCGCCCGGGGCTTCGCCCGCGGTGGCCGCCCCGGGGGCGGCGCCACCCGCGCCGAGGTCATCGAGCGCCTGGAGCGCGAGGGGCTGCTCCCGGCGATCACGTTCATCTTCTCCCGCGCCGGGTGCGACGCGGCCGTGGGTCAGCTGCTCGCGAGCGGGCAGCGGCTCGTGACCGACACGGAGGGCGAGCGCAACCGGCGGCTCGTCGAGGAGCGGATCCAGGGCCTCGCCGACGAGGACCTCACCGTGCTCGGCTACTGGGACTTCGTCGAGGGCATCACCCGCGGCTTCGCGGCCCACCACGCGGGCCTGCTGCCGACCTTCCGGGAGATCGTCGAGGAGCTCTTCACGGCCGGCCGGATCCGGGCGGTCTTCGCGACGGAGACCCTGGCGCTGGGGATCAACATGCCCGCCCGCACCGTCGTGCTCGAGCGTCTCGTGAAGTTCAACGGGGAGAGCCACGTCGACATCTCCCCGGCGGAGTACACCCAGCTGACGGGCCGGGCCGGCCGGCGCGGCATCGACGTCGAGGGCCACGCGGTCGTGCTGTGGAACCGCGGACTCGACCCCGAGGCCGTGGCCGGTCTCGCCTCGACCCGGACCTACCCGCTGCGCTCGAGCTTCCAGCCGACGTACAACATGGCGGTCAACCTCGTGCGCCAGGTCGGCCGGGACACCGCCCGGGAGATCCTCGAGACGTCGTTTGCGCAGTTCCAGGCGGATCGGGCGGTCGTCGGCTTCGTGCGCACCGTGCGGCGCAACGAGGAGGCGCTCGCCGGCTACGCCGAGTCGATGACGTGCCACCTCGGCGACTTCAGGGAGTATGCCGCCCTCCGCGAGGAGATCCGCACCCTCGAGAAGGAGAGCGCGCGCCAGCGGTCGGCCTCCATCCGGGCCGCCGCGGCGGTCTCCCTCGAGCGGCTCAAGATCGGTGACATCGTGCGGATCCCGCATGGACGGCATACGGGACTCGCCGTCGTCATCGCGCCCAACTCCGGCGGCAAGGGCGAATCCGCGTCACCGGCGGTCGTCACCGAGGACCACCACCTGCGCCGGCTCACGCTCTCGGACGTGCCGGCGCCGCTCGAGGCGCTCGGGAGCATGCGGGTGCCCCGGCACTTCAACGCCAAGAACCCCAAGGCCCGCCGGGACCTCGCCGCCACGCTTCGCGCGTCGCTGCCGCACGACCCGCCGCCGAGGCGGCGCGCCGTCGACCCGGACGCCGGCGACGAGCGCATCGACGAGCTGCGGCGGCGGATGCGCCGACACCCGTGCCACCAGTGCCCCGACCGTGAGGTCCACGCGCGGTGGGCCGAGCGCTGGTGGCGGCTGCGCCGCGAGACCGACGGGCTGCAGCGCAAGATCGACGGCCGGACCAACTCCGTGGCCAAGACCTTCGACCGGATCTGCGACCTGCTCACCCGGATGGACTACCTCAGCCGCGACGGCGAGTCGGTGACCGCGAACGGCCAGCGCCTGCGCCAGCTCTACACGGAGAAGGACCTGCTCGCTGCCGAGTGCCTTCGCGTCGGCGTGTGGCGGCGCCTCGACGCCCCGTCGCTGGCAGCGGTCGTGTCGACGCTCGTGCACGAGCCGCGTCGGGACGAGGGCGCGCTCACGCCCCGGATGCCCAACGACGACGTGCGCGACGCCTACGAGCGGATGATCGAGATCTGGAGCGCTCTGGAGGACGCCGAGGCCGCGCTGGCCCTGCCGAGGACCGGGATGCCGGACGCGGGGCTGGCGTGGGCGATGCACCGGTGGGCGAGCGGGCTGCGGCTCGAGGAGGTGTTGCGCGGCAGCGACCTGGCCGCGGGGGACTTCGTCCGCCGCTGCAAGCAGGTCATCGATCTGCTCGGTCAGCTGACCGACGCGGCGGACCCCGGCGTCCAGGCGATGGCCCGCAAGGCGGGTGACCTCGTGATGCGTGGCGTCGTCGCGGCCGACCGCCTCGACTGACTCCGGGGCCAGGACGCACTCCGGGGTGCGACTGACCCAGCGGCCGCTCATCAACAGGCAGATCAACCGGCGTCCGGTGCTGCCCTGACGGCAGCCACCGCCAGTTGATCCGCCAGTTGATCCGCCAGTTGATCCGCCGGCTGGTCCCGTGACCCGGCTCAGTCGATGCGCAGGGCGCGCAGCACGCGGTCGAACGACGACGTCAGCCTGTGCTCGACGGCGAGCCGGCTCATGAGGACCGGGTCGGCGACCGTCTGCGGCAGGCGGAGGTCAAGCTGGGCGAGGGGTGCGTCCTTTGCCACGGCGACGACGTGAGGAGCGGCGTCAAGGTATGCCGCCGCCGCCTCGAGCCGCGCGCGCTGCGCGCCCCTCAGCCTCGGGTCGCCGCTCGCCAGGGCGGCGCGGAGCCCGACGAGGTCGCCGTATGCCGCGATCAGGGCCGCGGCCGTCTTCTCCCCGATGCCGGCGACGCCCGGCAGCCCGTCACTGGTGTCGCCGCGCAGGACGGCCATGTCGGCATACGCCGGCCCGGAGCGCACGCCGTACTTCTCGGCGAGGAACGCCTCGTCGACGAGGTCGGGCGCACGCACGCCGCCGCGAGCCGTGTAGATCACCCGGATCCCGGCTGCGTCGTCGACGAGCTGGAAGAGGTCGCGGTCCCCGGTGACGATGTCGACCGGCATACGCCCGCGGTGCGCCTCCGCCAGCGTGCCGATGACGTCGTCGGCCTCGTAGCCGTCCGAGCCGACCCGCGCGAAACCGAGCGCGGTCAGGGCCTCGACGATGAGCGGCACCTGGACCACCAGGTCCTCCGGCACGGCCTCCGTGCCGCTGGCGTCCGCCACCCGGTGCGCCTTGTAGGAGGGCAGCGCGGCGACGCGGAAGGCCGGCCGCCAGTCGTTGTCCCAGCACGCCGCGAGATGGGTGGGACGGCCCCGCTCGATGAGCGAGGCCAGCATGTCGAGGAAGCCGCGCACCGCGTTGGTCGGGACTGCGCCGCCCTCCGACCGTTCCGGCACGCCGTGGAAGGCCCGGAAGTACAGGCTCGCCGAGTCGAGCAGGAGAAGCCGGTCGGACGTGTCGGGCGGCATGGCAGGAGAGTACGCGCCCGATCGAGGGGCCACCGTGGGCCCCGGCCAGCCACGGGGCCCCGCTCCGGCGCGAGAGGGCAATGTGTGCTGGCGCTGGTCTAGCCTTCGCCCATGGAGGAACTGGACCGGCGGCTCGTCGAACTGCTCGTGGCGGACGGCCGGATGAGCTTCACCGACCTCGGGCGGGCGACGGGGCTGTCCACGTCGGCCGTCCACCAGCGGGTGCGCCGGCTCGAGGAGCGGGGCGTCATCTCCGGCTACCGCGCGGTGGTGTCGCCGGTGCAGCTCGGCCTGCCGCTCACCGCTCTGGTCTCGGTCACGCCGTTCGACCCCAGCGCGCCCGACGACGTGCCGCAGCGCCTCGCCCCGATCCGCGAGATCGAGGACTGCCACTCCGTGGCCGGCGTGGAGAGCTACATCCTCAAGGTGCGCGTCGCCACGCCTGGCGACCTGGAGGACCTGCTCGCCAGGATCCGGTCGGCCGCGAACGTGTCCACCCGCACGACGGTCGTGCTCTCGACGCCCTGGGAGGGGCGCAGCGTCTCGTCGCCCGCGCCGGAGTTGGACGACTGACCACCGACCACTGACCACCGACGAGTGACGACTGACGACACGGCGCAGACCGCGTGGCGCGGTCACGGATGCCGCCCGACGAGGGCCGTGACCGCCCGGGTCACGGTGACGAGGTCGGCAGGCGCGAGGCCGAGGTCGAAGCCGCGACGGCCACCGGAGACGAAGACGGTCTCGAAGCCGAGCGCCGTCTCGTCGAGCACGGTCGGAAGCAACCGGCGCTGGCCGACGGGCGAGATCCCGCCCACGACGTAGCCGGTGGCCCGCTCCGCCTGGCGCGGGTCGGCCATGGTCGCACCCTTGACGCCCAGCGCCGCGGCGACGGCCTTGAGGTCGAGCTGCCGGTCGACCGGGACGATCCCGACCGCCAGCCCTGCGGCGGTCTCGACGAGGAGGGTCTTGAAGACCTGCCCCGGCGTCACGCCGAGCGCGGCGGCCGCCTCGAGCCCGTAGCTGCCCGTGGCGGGGTCGTGCTCGTAGGGGTGGCGGGTGTAGGCGACGCCGAGCCGGTCGAGGGCAACGGTGGCCGGGGTCGAGGGCCCGTCACTGCGGGCGGCGCGACGTCCGCCGGCTCGGGAGGGGGAGGGTCGGCCCACTCGCGGCAGTCTACGGGCGCGTGATCGCCGCCTGTCCAAGCCCCGGCTCAGACCAGCTGCGCCTGCGCGGTCGAGCGGCTGGCGACGGCCCGCGAGGTCGCCGCCGCCAAGACCGCGGCGTGGTCGACCCGGTCGCGCCACCACCTCCGGCCCTCCTCGGGCAGCGTGTAGATGGGGTCGTAGTAGACGTACTCCCGGGACAGGGCCGCGACGTCGTCGCCCTCGATGGGGGTGCGGTAGTTCTTGCGCCAGTACGAGATGCCGCGCACCGTGTCGTAGGAGTCCTGCTGGTGCACCCACCGCTTGCCGACGAAGGGCACGTCGCAGACGACGCGCGGGGTGGCGAAGCCGGGCAGGTAGCCCATGATCGAGTGCTGCAGGCGCTGGGCCTCGGCGAGGCTGAGGCGCCAGTGCTCGGCGAACGGGATCATGTCGCACATGTAGAAGTAGTAGGGCGTGACCGACGCCCCGTCGGCGAGGGCGAAGCAGAGGTCGAGCAGCTGCCCGGGGGAGTCGTTGACCCCGCGCAGCAGGACGCCCTGGTTGCGCACGTCGCGCACTCCGGCCTCGAGCATGGCCCGCGTGGCACGCGCCACCGACGGCGTGACCGACTGGGCGCTGTTGACGTGGGTATGGATGGCGAGCGATACGCCTCGGCGCCGGGCCGTCGTCGCCACCCGGCCCATGCCCTCGAGGACGTCCTCGGCGAGCCAGTGCTGCGGCAGGCCCATGAGCGCCTTCGTCGCCAGCCGGACGTCACGGATGGTGTCGATCTCGAGCAGCTCGTCGAGGAAGGCCTCGAGGTGCTTCCACGGCAGGTTCGCGACGTCGCCGCCCGACACCACGACGTCGCGCACGGCGGGGGTCCGGCGCAGGTAGGCCAGCATCGCGGCATACCGGTCGGCCGGCTTCTGCCCGAACCGCAGCTTGGCGACCTGCGGCGTGGAGTTGCCCACGAGGTCCATCCGGGTGCAGTGCCCGCAGTACTGCGGGCACGTGGGCAGCAGCTCGGCGAGGACCTTGGTCGGGTAGCGGTGGGTCAGCCCCTCCGCCACCCACATGTCGTGCTCGTGCAGCGAGTCGCGCACCGCGTGCGGGTGTGAGGGCCAGTCGGCGCGGCGGTCGGAGAAGACGGGCAGCATGTAGCGCCGGACGGGGTCGGCATAGAAGGCCTCGGTGAAGGCGGCACCGGCGGAGGGCATCGGGGCGTCCGTGGCCGGCACCATCGTGTTGAGCATCTGCGGCGGGACGAGCATGGACATCGTCGCCCGCTCGGCCTGGTCGCGCTCGAGGTCGGCGTAGAAGCGGTCCTCGAGCAGGTCGCCGAGCACTGCGCGCAGCTGCCGGACGTTCTTGACGCAGTTGGCCCGCTGCCACTGGGGCATGTCCCACTCGGCCTGCGTCACGCAGGCCCACCCCGGCAGCCGGGTCCAGTCCGGCTCGGCGAGCTCGCGCTGACGGTAGGCATACGGCTGCTCGACCGCATTCATGCACGCAGCATAACCGCAAGTCCGCCCGAGAATGGCATATGATGCCAAAGAATTTCCGGTCCGACGCGAGGAAAGCGAAAGGATCTCCGACCATGACGGCAGCATCCGCGCCTTCGCCGTCCTCTCCGCTCGGCTTGCACCGGGTGCTCGAGCCGGCGGGCGCCTCCGTCACACTGCCGCAGGCCGCCCGGCGGCTCGACGAGCGCCCGCAGCTGTGGCCCGACGAGGTGCGGATCGACGTCGAGATGCTCAACCTCGACGCGGCGTCCTACCGCCAGCTGGCGCAGAAGCACAGCCGGCCCGACGGGGCGACCGACGGGCACGCGGTGCGGGCAGAGGTGCTGGCGATCATCGCCGAGCGCGGCAAGATGCAAAACCCCGTGACCGGCTCCGGCGGCATGCTCATCGGGACGGTGGCCGAGGTCGGCCCGGACAGCCCGCTCGGTCTCGCGGTCGGCGACCACGTCGCCACGCTCGTGTCGCTGTCCCTGACGCCGCTCGTCGTCACCGACGGCCTGCGCCGGTGGGACGGCCTCACCGAGCAGGTCCCGGCCTCCGGCCACGCGATCCTCTTCGCTCGCAGCGTCGCCGCGCGACTGCCCGCCGACCTCGACCCTTGCCTGGCGCTGCTCGTCCTCGACGTCTGCGGGGCGCCGGCGCTGGTCGAGCGCGTCGTGCGGGAGTATGCCGCTGCGGGCGCGGCGCCGACCGTCCTCGTCCTCGGCGGGGCGGGCAAGTCCGGGTCGCTGTCGCTCGCCGCGGCGCGCCGCGCGGGCGCGGCTCGCGTGCTCGCCGTCGTGCCGACGGAGCGGGAGCTGGCCCGGCTCGCCCCGACCGGCCTCGCCGACGAGGTGGTCCTCGCCGACGCCCGCTCACCGCTCGGCCTCGGCGTGGCCGTCGCGGCCGCCGGCGGCCCCGCCGACGTGACCGTGGTGTGCGTCGACGTGCCGGGCTGCGAGCAGCCGGCGATCCTGTCGACGGCGCAGGGCGGGACGATCGTCTTCTTCAGCATGGCCACCAGCTTCGCCGCCGCCGCGCTCGGCGCCGAGGGCCTGGCCGCCGACGTGCGGATGCTCATCGGCAACGGCTACGTCCCCGGGCACGCGGCCTACGCCCTCGACCTCGTCCGCACCACCCCCGAGGTTCGCGCCCTGCTCCAGGACCGGCTGAGGTGACCGCCCGACGCAGGGTCAGAAGAGCGAGCGGGTGATGGTCAGGCCGGGGTCGTGCGCGAACGCCCAGAAGAAGGCCAGGGCCGCGCCGGCGAGGGCCATGTCCTTGTTGAAGTGGATCATCTCCAGCTGCCTGCCCATGGGGTCGGTCTCCTTCCAGAAACCGTGCATGAGGATGGCGGTGGGGACGAGGAAGAGGACGAGCAACAGGGACCCCAGGTCACCCCACACCCCGAGGAGCACCATCAGGCCCCCCACGAGGATGAGGGCTCCGGAGGCGAGCGTGGCCGGGACCGCGGCGGGGACGCCCTTGGACGCGGCATAGGCCCCCATGTCCTTGGACTTGGTCAGGTGGCCCAGAGCCGA
>NZ_DASSMH010000013.1:0-22406 GCF_035688975.1 Intrasporangium sp.
GGGGCGTCGCAGACGAAGCCACGGCACACGTATGCCGCGGGGCGCTCTCCGACGAGCGGCCGCTCGGCCAGCAGCGGGATGCCCGGTGCGTCCGGCGGCCCAGCCACCGCCACCATCCCGGGGCTCGGCGATCGGCGCACCGCGGCCAGGAGGGTCTCCGCCTCCGGACCGGACCCCACGACGGCCACCTGGAGCGGGCCCGCCGCGAGGGCCTCGGCCACGGCCAGGGTCCAGCCGGCGAAGCGGGGATCGGACCGCGCCAGCCCGCCAGCGGCCGCGACGGCCGCCCTGCCCGCCTCGAGGTGCCGGGTGGAGCCGGTCAGCGCGCCGTAGGTCACGAGGGCGCCGGCGAGGGCGGACTGACCGGACGGCTCCGCGTTGTCGGCGGCGCTGCGCGGCCTGAGGTAGAGCTGCTCGGCGTCGGCGGCGGTGTCGGCGAAGCCGCCGTCGGGAGCGGCGAAGCGGGCCAGGGCGGTGTCGAGCACCGTGCCCGACTCGGCCAGCCACCGGGGCTCTGCGGTCGCCTGGAAGAGCGCGAGCAGGCCCTCGGCCAGGTTGCCGTGGTCGTCCGCGACCCCGAGGGCCGCACCGACCCGGCCCTGACGCGACGAGCGGCGCAGGCGTCCGTCGACGAGGTGCCGGGTGAGCAGCAGGTCGGCGCACCGGCTGGCCGCCTCGACCCACCCGGGCTCGGCGAGCAGCGCGCCCCCGTCCGCCAGGGCGGCGATGGCGAGGCCGTTCCACGAGGTCACGACCTTGTCGTCACGGCCCGGCTGGGGGCGCCGGTCCCGGACCGCCTTGAGCCGGTCCCTGACCCGGGCCAACCAGGCCGCGTCGGGCGGCTCGCTCGGCAGCTGCAGCGTCGACGATCCGTGCTCGAAGGTGCCCTCCGCGGTCACGGCGAACACCGTGGCGGCCCGCCACCCGTCGTCAGGCCCGAGCGCGTCGGCGAGCTGCTCCGGCGTCCAGACGTAGGTCAGCCCCTCGACGCCGTCGGTGTCGGCGTCGAGCGAGGAGGCGAACCCGCCCTCCGACGTGGCGAGGTCCCGCAGCAGGAACCCGGCGGTCTCCCGGGCCACCCGAAGCGCGAGCGGGTCGCTGGAGCTGCGCCACCAGTGCAGGTAGACCCGCAGGAGCAGCGCGTTGTCGTAGAGCATCTTCTCGAAGTGCGGCACCACCCAGGCGGCGTCGACGGCATACCGGGCGAAGCCTCCGCCGAGCTGGTCGTACATGCCGCTCCGCGCCATCGCCTCGCAGGTGCGCGCGGCCATCGCGCGGGCCGGCTCGTCGCCCGTCCGCGCAGCATGGCGCAGGAGGAACTCGAGGACCATGGACGGTGGAAACTTCGGGGCACCACCGAAACCGCCGTGGCGGCGGTCGAACCCACGCTCCAGCGCGTCGACGGCGGCGCTCAGCTCGTCGGGCCCCACGGCATCGGGCGCCGGCGGGCTGACCGCCTGCGCCAGCGCCGTCGCGATGTGCGTGCCGCTCGCGCGGACCTCCGACTCGCGCGTGCGCCACGCCTCGTCGAGCGCGGCGAGGACCTGCAGGAAGTGGTCCCGCGGGAAGTACGTGCCGCAGAAGAAGGGCTCGCCCTCCGGCGTGAGGAAGACCGTCATCGGCCAGCCGCCGTGCCCGGTCGTCGCGTTGACCGCCGTCATGTAGACGGCGTCGACGTCCGGACGCTCCTCGCGGTCGACCTTGACGGGGACGAAGCGCTCGTTGAGGACTGCAGCTACCTGTGCGTCCTCGAAGGACTCGTGCGCCATCACGTGGCACCAGTGGCACGCGGCATACCCGACCGAGAGCAGGACCGGCACGTTGCGCCGGCCGGCCTCGGCGAAGGCCTCGTCGCCCCACTCCCACCAGTCGACCGGGTTGTCGGCGTGCTGGAGGAGGTAGGGGCTCGTCGCGTGGGCAAGGCGGTTCGGCATACGGCCACTCTCCCTCACCGCCCCGGGAGGCGCGAAGGGTGCGACGGTCCCTGCTTGCACGCGGCAGGCAGGGGTAACACCTCGGAAGAAGCCCACGTCCCCACTGCGAGGTGAACGCCATGCTGCTCCGCCTGCTCGAACCGCTCCGCGACGTCCAACCCCCCTTCGCCACCGTCTGCCTGGACGCCTCGCGGGTCGACCCCGCCAACGAGGACAAGGTGGAGGCCCGGTGGTCCGATCTCGCCCGTCACCTGGAGGCGCGAGGCGCTCCGGCGGAGACGATCGAGGCCCTCTCGGGGCCGGCGCTCGAGCCGACCGGGCACGGTGGTGAGCACACCAGGGTGCTCGTCGCGTCCGGCGACACCGTGGCGCTCGACCTCGTCCTGCCCGGGCGGCCGGCCCGCGAGGAGGCCGGGTTCGGACGGCTGCCGCACCTCATGCCGGTGGCACGGGCGTTGGCCACCGCGGTGCCGCATGTCGTGGCTCGGATCGACAGGTCGGGCGCGGACCTGGAGTTCGTCGGGGCGCTCGGCGACGTCGAGGACGAGGAGGAGGTGACGGGCGGCCACGACGTCATCCACAAGGTGCCGGGAGGAGGCTGGGCCCAGCGACGATATGAGTCGCGGGCCGAGGACTCCTGGGAGCGCAACGCGACGGCGGTCGCCGAGGAGCTCGGGCGGGTCGTCGCCCGGCACCGACCGGAGCTCGTCCTCGTGGCCGGGGACGACAAGGCGGTGGCGGCGCTGGAGGCACACGCGGGACACGAGCTGGCGCAGCGACTCGTCCGGATCGACTCCGGCGGCCGGGGTGCGGGCACGTCCGAGGCCGCCGAACGGGAGGCGATCGAACGCGCGCTCGAGGAGCATCGGCGGACCCAGCGCCAGGCGCTGCTCGACCGGCTGTCCGAGCAGCTGAGTCGCCAGCAGGAGGCGGTGGAGGGGCTCGACGCCGTCGTGGAGGTGCTCCGCCGCGGCCAGGTTGCGGAGCTGCTCCTGTGGGACGACCCGACGGCGACCACGCGCCTGTGGGTCGGGGAGGAGCCGCTGCAGATCGGCCTCAGCCGGCGGGACGCCGGCGCGGCGGGCGCGACGGAACCGGTCGAGGTGCGGGCCGACGCCGCGCTGCTGTGGGGGCTGCTCGGCTCGAGCGCGGGCATCACGGTCCTCGACCGCGACGACCACCCGGTGCGTGACGGCGTGGCCGCGCTGCTGCGGTGGTCCGACGTCGCGACGCCGCACTCCGGGGTGCCCAGCATGCCCGGCCACGGAGAGCCGCCCGGCGCCGCGAACCCCGTGTAGCTCTCCTCGCCCGGCCCGGCCGCGGTCACCCGGTGGCGGTGCTCGCCGGGCGGGGCGGGGCTGGTCGGACACGGCTGCTACGACTGGGCAGATCTGGCGGTCGCCGTTCATGCGTGGTTTGGATGCCGTGCACCGCCGCGTCGTGGTAACTTTCCGCGTCCGACCCGGTCACGGCAGCAGCCCGAAACGTCGCGTGGTGGTACAAGTCCCGCCGGAGCCCCCATGTCCGTGACCCCACTGGCGCCCGCCGCGCCCAGGCCGCTGGCGCTGCCGCTGCCCACCCCCGGATGGGGCGCGGCTGCCGCCGTCATGGCCCTCGACCTCGCCCGGCCGTTCCTGCCCCTCCCACTGCCCGCCGACGTCCACGTCCTCGGCAACCTCACCACGGTGGTCCTGCGCGCCGGGGCGCACGTGGTCAAGGTCTACCCGCCGGGAACGGACCCGAGCCACCTCGACCGCCTCGCCACGGCATTCGCCGGCTCCTCGACCGCCCACGTCCCCGTCCACGGCGCCGTCGCCACCCCGCACGGGGTGGTCACCGTCGCGCCCCGCCTGCGGCGCGTCGCGGGGGTCTCCTGGCGCCGCCTCGGCGCCCTCCTGCGCGACTTCCATGAGCATCACGCGGCGGCCGACCTGCCCGCGTGGACGCCGCTCAGCCGGCTTGCCCCTCAGGTGGTCGGGCTGCCCGACGACGCCGCGGCGGTGCTGCTCCGGGCACGGGACGCGCTCTTGGCGGCGCTGCGTGAGGTGGAATCCGAGCTCGGCGTCGGCACCATCCATGGAGACGTTTCCCCCTCGAACGTGCTGCGCACCGTCCGCCGCCCCTGTCTCATCGACCTCGACTGGGCGGCGGCGGCGCCGCGGGAGTACGACCTGGCGAGCGCATCTCGCCGCTACCGGGCCGGGGAGATCTCACCCCGGGCGTATGCCGGCTTCTGCCGTGCCTACGGCTACGACGTCCTGGGGTGGCCGGGGCTGCCGGTGCTCGACCGGGTGGCTGACCTCGGTGGCGTCGCCTTCCGTCTCTGGGACTGCCGTCACCACGGCCGCGACCTCGACTGGCTCCCTGAGGAGCTCAAGGTCTGGAGCACGCCCCTCTGACGCGCCGGCCCTCGCCCCGACCCCCCGGTTGGTCGAGTGGTCACGTGTGTACAAGCGAGCTGCCCCCCGCGGTCGAGTGGTCAGTTTGGTGCGTGCCTCGAACGTGCGGAAGTGGCCACTCGAGGGGGAGGGCGGTGCGGAAGTGGCCACTCGACGAGGGAGGGCTGTGCGGAAGTGGCCACTCGACCGGGGGGAGTGGGCGTCAGGAGCAGGCGGGCAGGGTCCGCAGCCAGCGCGCGAACGTCTCGTTGTTGACGGCGCGCTCGCGCCGGGCCTGGACGTAGGCAAGGGCCTCGGCGCCGGTCACGCCGAGCAGCTCCCGGACGACGAGGGACACGACCAGGCCCGAACGGTTGCGCCCGAAGGTGCAGTGGACCAGCGCGCGGTGGCCGTCCTCGACGAGGTCAGCCACCAGGCGCGCAAGCCGGAGCGTGACTGCAGGGTCGGGCAGGTCCTCGGCGTCGACGAGCGGACATTTGAGGTAGGTCATGCCCTCGATCTCCTCCGCGGGCGGATAGGCGTCCGGGTCGGCGAGGTCGAGGACGACGTCGATCCCCGTCGCGCGCACCCAGTCGAAGTCCACCGGGCAGCCGCCGTGCCACAGGCGGCCGGGGACCATCTCGGTCGGCGGGTCGGCCGGGTCGACTCCCGGGAGGTCCACGGGATCGGTGGTCCAGTTGAGCGTCGGGGCGGCGTCGGTCACGGGCTCGACGTTACCCTGCACGCCGACGGAGCCAGCCGCTGACGGCTCACACCTGCGCGGGGATCGCGTCCCAGCGCAGCCGCCGGGCCCGCCACGTGAAGACCCCGAGCTTGGCGACCTCTTCGACGACCCGCGCGGCGAAGATGCCGACGTAGCCGAGCGGCGTGTAGAGCCCGAGGAGCAGCGCGAGCGGCAGGCCGACGAGGAACGCGCCCGTGACGTCACCGAGGATGACGCCGCGCACGTCGTTCGCGCTGGGCAGCACGCCCGCGCCGAGGATCATGTTGCGCACCTTCACGACCTGGAAGGCGGCGTTGATGAGGATGCCCACGGCCGCCATCATCCGCACCTGCCTGCCGGCGTCGGCGAAGAGGACGTCGAGCAGCAGGACCGAGGCGGCGAAGAGCAGGCCGAAGCCGACCGCCGTGCCGATGCCCGCTCGCATGAGGCGCCGCGCCCACTCCAGCGCCTCCTCGTGGTCGCCCCGGCCGATGGAGCGACCCACGAGGACCGTCGTCGCGCTCATGAGACCCAGGCTGCCCACGATGAAGACACCCTCGAGCGTGGCGACGATCTGCGCGGCCGCGAGCGCCTCGTCCCCGAGGCGCTGGAAGACGACGTTGTAGAGAAACGTCCCGACGGTCCAGAAGAGCTCGGTCACCCCGAGCGGCAGGGCGAGCACGACGAGCGGCACGACGACGGCCCGCCACTCGCGCGGCCCGCGCGGCAGGCTCCACCCGATGGCGGCGTCCCGACCGTAGGCCTGCCTGAGCAGGATCCCGGCCTTGACCGTCGTCGTGAGCAGGGTCGCCCAGCCAGCGCCGGCGACACCGAGCGCAGGGAGCGGGCCCGAGCCGACGACGAGTCCGTAGGCGAGCACCGAGTTGGCCAGGACGGTGACCATGGTCGCGAGCATCGGCCCGCGCGGTCGGCCGACCGAGCGCAGCACGCCCGACAGGACCGCGGCAACCATCGTCGGCATGGTCGCGAGGACGGTGAGCCGGAAGTACTCGGTCCCTGCCGCCGCGACGCCCGGAGAGGCCCCGACCATCCCGAGCAGCCAGTCGGCCGCGGCATACGGAGGCAGCGACACGATGACGCCGAGGGCGCCCGCGACGACGACGGTCGCCGTCACGGTGCGGTCGACCTCGCCGCGCCGGCCGCCGCCGTGGGACCGGGCGACGAGGATGCTCACCGACGTGCCGAGGCAGCCCAGGGTCACGGCGAGGATGAAGGTGAGGCTGTTGGCGAACCCCACGGCCGCGATCGCCGTCGCACCGAGCGAGCCCACGACGACCTGGCCCACGAAGTTGAGCACGAGCATCAGGACGAACTCGGCGCTCACCGGCACGGCGATGCGCGCGATCTCCCGACGTGGCGACGTCGCGTCCGGTGCATTGTCGTATGCCGAGCCCGAGGCGATGCGGCGGGGCGCCAGACGCCGGGCGCGCAGGCGCTCGGGCATGACGGATCGAGGCATGCGAATGCCTTTCAGCGAGAAGGGGGTGCGCCCAGCCTAGGCCGCTTGTCGGGAGCGGCGAAATCGGTTTTGGGACGCGCGGTCCGGTTCGTCGGGCACCGGGTCGCCGCACCGGGGTCAGTCGTTCATCGCCTTGATAATCATGACGGCGAGGCTCACCCGGTCGCGCGCGGCCTGGTCTGCGGCGAGGTCGAGCGCGTTGTCGGCCTCGCGCACGATCGTCCAGGCGCGGGCACGTCCCTCGTCGATGCCGGCGCGCTCGCAGATGATCGCGAGTCGGCGGCGCAGCGACCACCGGACGGACGAGCCGGTGCCGAGCTCCTCGGGGCGGTTCCACAGCGCCGGCGCGACCTCGAAGGCCGGGTCGCCCGCCATCGGCTTGGGGTCGATGGCGAGCCAGGGGGAGCGGTCGGCGGCGAGGACGTTGCCGTAGTGCAGGTCGGTATGCAGCAGTGCCTCCTCCGGAGACGGCTCGGCCGCGAGCTCGCTCGCGAGCGCGGCCGCCTGGTCGAGGTAGCGGCGGGGGATGACGGCAGGGCCGGCGCGCAGCTCGCGGGCCTGCCGTTCGGCGTATGCCGTGAGTCTCGGCAGCCGCGGGTGGGCCGGTCGGCGCAGCGCGCGCAGAAGGTCGCCGACGACCTCGCAGGCGCTGTCGATGTCGACCTGGCCGAGGTCGCGCTCGTGCAGGCGCTCGAGCAGCAGGGCGAAGCGCCGCGGGTCGGCCCGCAGCAGGCGCACGGCGCCCCGGCCGTCCCAGGCCTGCAGCGCCAGGCTCTCGGCCGCGGCCTCGGGATGCGGCCACGTGACCTTGAGGACCGCCTCCGCCACGGCGTCATCGGCGGCGCGGCCGAGGCCGAGCAGCCGCACCGGGAGGGCGACCGAGCAGGACCCGCCCACGGCCGGGCCGATGGCCTCGAGCTCCCACTCCCGGGTCAGCGCCGCGAGCAGCCCGGGCAGGGCCGCGACCCACTCCTCCCCGGAGACATAGCCGTCGGCGGGGCGCCGGGAGAGGCGGCTCGCGACGTCCGCGGGGACGGCGCCGCGGTCACGACACGGCGCCCGTGGTCGCGCCCGGAAACGGGGTGAGCGGCAGGCCCCAGCCCGTCGCGAGCGCCTGGAGCCGGGCGCTCCACGCGGCGGCCTCGGCGAGGGCCGAGCCGCTGGGGGCCGGGCCGGCCGCCAGGACGGCGGAGGCGATGGCCGAGGCGCACAGGTGCTGCGCGAGCCGTGCCGCCGCCTCCGGGGTCCGGACCGGGAAGGGCAGCGACCAGCCCGGTGCCGAGGTCGAGCCCGGGCCGAGCTCTCGCGCGAGGGCGGCCACGGAGGAGAGGGAGCGCAGGGCCCGGTTGCGCGCCTCGCCCCGCGACTGCGCGGCGACGATCTCGAAGCCGTAGCGCAGCGGGGCCGTGAGGTCGACGAGCGCGGCCCGGGCGGGGCTGGCCTGGGCCGGCATCGGCAGCGGCCGGCCGAGGAGGACCGCACCGGCCAGCTGGGCGCTCGCCGCGGAGGTGAGCACGCTCCGCGTGTCCGGGGTGGCGCCCGCGAGGACGGGCCAGTGGTCGGCGGGGAGCTGGGCCAGCTGCGCCGCGAGCGCCGCGGGGGACCGGGTGGCCGGTGCCGGCGGCGAGGCCGCCTCGATGACCGCGGTCGGGACGCCGCCGTTGGTGAGGCGACCCCGCAGGACGCGCAGCTGGCCCGCTGCCACGGTGGCGACGCGCTGCAGCACCGCGCCGCCAGCGCCACTGCGGGCCAGGGCCGCCGCGTCCTCGGTGATCCGCCGGAGCCGGCCCACGACGTGCACGAGCAGGTCCTCGTCCGGGACCTTGCGCCGGGTCGGTGGGGCAGGTGCGGGCTGCGGCAGGTCGAGGCGCACGCCGCAGCCGGCGAGTGTCGCGAGCCCCACGGCATACGTCAGGGTGAGGACCGCCCGGCGGGACGGGAGCCGGCCCTCGGGGGTGCGGGGCTCGCCGGGCATGCGTTCGAGTCTAGGCAGCCGTCCCGGGAGGGGCGACGGGCCGGGGTCGCCGTTAGAGTGTTGCCACGAGGTGCCCTCGCGCCGACCATTCGAGAAGAGCAGGAGGCGTCGTCCGATGACCACGGCCCAGCAGATCAGGGCGGAGCTCGACCCCGTCCTCTCGCCTCTCGGCCTCATCGTCGAGGACGTCACCATCTCCCCGGCCGGCCGGCGGCGCGTCGTGCGCGTGCTGGTCGACACCGACGTGCGGGGCCTCGACCCGTCCGACACGCGCTCGCAGGTCGCCCCTCTGACGCTCGACGCGGTCGCCGAGGCCACGCGTGCCGTGGACGGCGCGCTCGAGGCGTCCGGGACCCTCGGTGAGGCGCCCTACGTCCTCGAGGTGTCCTCTCCGGGCGTGGGGCGGCCCCTGACGACGCGCGAGCACTTCCGCCGCAACGTCGGGCGCCTGGTGGAGGTCCGCGCCGGCGACGACGTGACGACCGGGCGGGTCCTCGAGGTCGGGCCCACCGCGGTGGTCCTGGCGGTGCCCGCCACGAGGACGTCTCCGGCGCGCACCGTCACCCTCGACCTCGTGACGGCGCAGGGACCGCTCCGGGGCACGGTGCAGGTCGAGTTCGCGCGCGGGGATGCCGGCGATGACCTCGACGACACAGCAGCGGGCGACGCGCTCGAGGCGGAGGAGGAAGACTGATGGACATCGACCTGGCCGCACTGCGAGCCCTCGAACGCGAGCGCGACATCAGCCTCGAGGTGCTCATTCCCGCGATCGAGCAGGCGCTCCTCGTGGCCTACCACCGCACCGAGGGCAGCTACCGGATCGCGCGGGTCGAGCTCGACCGCAAGACCGGGCACGTGGTCGTCTGGGCCCGTGAGGAGGGCGAGCTGCTGCCCGCGGAGGAGGGGGAGCGGCCGCAGCGTGCCGAGCCGGGGCCCGAGTTCGACGACACGCCAGAGGGGTTCGGCCGCATCGCGGCCTCGACGGCCCGGCAGGTCATCGTCCAGCGGCTGCGGGACCTCGAGGACGAGGCGATCCTCGGCGACTTCAAGGGCCGTGAGGGCGACGTCATCTCGGGAGTCGTCCAGCAGAGCCAGGACCCCCGCAACGTCCTCGTCGACTTCGGCTCGGTGGAGGGCATCCTGCCGCTCGCGGAGCAGGTCCCCGGAGAGCGCTACGTCCACGGCGAGCGGCTGCGGTGCTACGTCGTCAGCGTCAAGCGAGGGCCGAAGGGCCCCCAGGTGGGCCTGTCGCGCACGCACCCCAACCTCGTCAAGACCCTGTTCAAGTTCGAGGTGCCCGAGATCGCCGACGGCACGGTCGAGATCGCGGCCCTGGCCCGGGAGGCGGGTCACCGCACGAAGATCGCGGTCCACTCCAAGGTCGCCGGCGTCAACGCCAAGGGCGCGTGCATCGGGCCCATGGGCGCCCGGGTGCGGGCCGTGATGACCGAGCTGCGGGGGGAGAAGATCGACATCGTCGACTACTCCGACGACCCCGCCGCCTTCGTGGCCGCAGCGCTGAGCCCCGCTCGGGTGCAGTCCGTGCAGATCGTCGACCGCGTGGCGCGGACGGCCAGGGTCGTCGTCCCCGACTACCAGCTGAGCCTGGCGATCGGCAAGGAGGGCCAGAACGCGCGGCTCGCCGCGAAGCTGACCGGCTGGCGGATCGACATCCGCGCCGACACCGAGGCCGTGCGGCACGCGGTAGACTGACGTGTGGTCGACCGGACTGGACTCCGCCGCGAGCCGTCCCGCACGTGTGTGGGATGTCGCGCATCGGATAGCTGGTCGGCCCTGCTGCGAGTGGTCGCGGTGACGGACGGGTGCGCACCCATCGCGCTCCGGCCCGACCCGAGACACCGGATGCCGGGTCGGGGTGCGTGGTTGCACCCGACGCCCGGATGCTTCGAGCTGGCAGTGCGCCGCAAGGCGTTCGGGCGGGCCCTGCGGATGCAGGCCGCGCTCGACGTCGGGGCGGTGGCACGGCATCTCGGCGTCCAGCACCCGTAGTGTTACGTGGGCCCTCTCCGGTGCGGGCCGACGATCAGGAGAATCCCACGAACCAAGGCGGGTCGACGCGCTATGAGCTCCCGATGAGTCCTCAGCGATGAGCAAGCCCCAGCAGTAACGAGGTTCGGCCACCCTGTCCGGCCGGACCAAGACAGGAGAGATGTGGCTAAGGTCCGGGTCTACGAGCTCGCAAAGGAGCTCGGAGTCGAGAGCAAGGTGCTGCTGCAGCACCTGAAGAACCAGGGAGAGTTCGTCCGGTCGGCGTCGTCGACGATCGAGGCTCCCGTCGTGCGCAAGATCAAGGAGAACCTTCCCGCCGAGCTGCGCGTGGGCGGCGCCCCCGCTGCTGGCCCTGCGGGCAACGGCGGCGCGACCGGCCCTGCCGCCGGCACCCGGCCCGCCGCGCCCGCGGCGCCGAGGTCCCCCGCCCGCCCCGGGCCCGCCGCGCCAGCGCCTGCGAGGACCGCGTCGCAGGCTTCGGCAGCCGCCGCGGCTCCCGCCGCGCACCCGGCGCCCGCACCGGCTGGCGGGCCTGCCGCCGCCCCGGCACGGACCTCCACGCCGGCCCAGCCGGCCCCGGGCAGCCCCGCCGGCACCCCCCGACCCGGCGCGCCGGCACCCGCCGCACCGACACGGCAGGCCCCGGCCGCTCAAGCCGCCACCGCCGCCCCGACGGCGCCGTCCGGTCCGCGCCCGACCGGGCCTCGTCCCGCGCAGACCTCTCGTGAGGGCGGCCCGCAGGTCCCCGGCGCCCCCACGTCGGCACGCCCGGCCCCGCGGCCGGGAAGCGCCCCGCGGCCCGGCAACAACCCGTTCGCCCCCAGCCAGGGGATGCAGCAGTCACGCGCCCCGCGCCCCGGCGGCGAGGCCGGCCCGCGGCCCGGCAACAACCCGTTCAGCCCGAGCCAGGGCATGCCCCGTCCCCAGCAGCGGCCCGGCGGTCCCCGTCCAGGCGGCCCCCGTCCGGGTGCCCCTGCGGGCGCCCGTCCCGGTGCACCCGGTGCGGGCGCGCCGCGTCCCGGTGGGCCCCGCCCGAGCCCGGGCATGATGCCCGAGCGCAGCACCGTCGCCCGCCCGGGTGCCCGTCCCGGTGGCGGTCCCGGTCGTGGTGGTGCGGGTGCGCCGGCTGGCCGAGGCGGCTTCGGCGGCGGCCCCGGCGGCCCCGGCGGCGCCCGCGGCGGCTTCGGTGGCGGCGGTGGGCCCCGCGGTGGCGGTGGCCCCGGTGGTCGTGGCGGCACTCAGGGCGCCTTCGGTCGCGGTGGCGGGCGCCCGGTCCGCGGACGCAAGTCCAAGCGGGCCAAGCGCCAGGAGTTCGAGCAGATGCAGGCGCCGTCGCTCGGCGGCGTCAGCGTGCCGCGCGGCGACGGCTCGACCGTCGTGCGCGTCCGCCGGGGTGCCTCGCTCACCGACTTCGCCGACAAGATCAACGCCAACCCGGCCTCGCTCGTCACCGTCTTGTTCCACCTCGGTGAGATGGCCACGGCCACCCAGTCGCTCGACGAGGACACCTTCCGCCTGCTCGGCGTCGAGCTCGGCTACGACGTCCAGGTCGTGTCGCCGGAGGACGAGGAGCGCGAGCTGCTCGGCTCCTTCAACATCGACCTCGAGGCCGAGCTCGCCGGTGAGGAGGACGAGGTCCTCGAGGCCCGTCCGCCGGTCGTCACGGTCATGGGTCACGTCGACCACGGAAAGACCAAACTGCTCGACGCCATCCGCTCGGAGCAGGTGGCCGAGGGTGAGGCCGGAGGCATCACCCAGCACATCGGTGCCTACCAGGTCGCCACGACGCACGAGGGCGAGAAGCGTGCCATCACCTTCATCGACACCCCCGGTCACGAGGCCTTCACGGCCATGCGTGCGCGAGGCGCGTCGGTGACGGACATCGCGATCCTCGTCGTGGCCGCGGACGACGGCGTCATGCCGCAGACCATCGAGGCGCTCAACCACGCGCAGGCGGCCGGCGTGCCGATCGTCGTGGCGGTCAACAAGATCGACAAGCCCGATGCCAACCCGGCCAAGATCCGTCAGCAGCTGACCGAGTACAACCTCATCGCCGAGGAGTACGGCGGCGACACGATGTTCGTCGACGTCTCGGCGAAGAACGGCACCAACATCGACGGCCTCCTCGAGGCCGTGCTGCTCACCGCCGACGCCGCGCTCGACCTGCGGGCCAACCCCAACAAGGACGCGCGCGGTGTGGCGATCGAGGCCCACCTGGACAAGGGCCGCGGTCCCGTCGCCACCGTGCTCGTCCAGTCGGGCACCCTGCACGTCGGGGACGCGATCGTCGCGGGCAACGGCCACGGCCGGGTGCGCGCCATGCTCGATGAGCACGGCGACAACGTCACGTCGGCGGGCCCGTCCCGCCCCGTGCTCGTCCTCGGTCTCACGTCGGTGCCGGGCGCAGGGGACACGTTCCTCGTGGCGCCCGACGACCGCACGGCCCGGCAGATCGCCGAGCGTCGCGAGGCGGCGTCCCGTGCGGCGTCGCTGGCCAAGCGCCGCAAGCGCATCTCCCTCGAGGACCTCAACGAGGCCCTCGCGGCCGGCAAGGTCGACACCCTCAACCTCATCCTCAAGGGTGATGTGTCGGGTTCGGTCGAGGCGCTCGAGGACGCGCTGCTCAAGATCGACGTGGGCGACGAGGTCGACCTGCGGATCATCCACCGGGGCGTCGGTGCGATCACGCAGAACGACGTCAACCTCGCCACGGTCGACGACGCGATCATCATCGGGTTCAACGTCCGACCCGCCGAGCGGGTGGCCGAGCTGGCCGACCGTGAGGGCGTGGACATGCGCTTCTACTCGGTGATCTACCAGGCCATCGACGACGTCGAGGCCGCGCTCAAGGGCATGCTCAAGCCGGAGTACGAGGAGGTGCAGCTCGGCACGGCCGAGGTGCGCGAGGTGTTCCGCTCGAGCAAGTTCGGCAACGTCGCAGGCTCGCTCGTGCGCTCCGGCGAGATCCGGCGCGGATCCCGCGCCCGGATCGTGCGTGACGGCACGGTCGTCGGCGAGGCGGAGATCGCCGGTCTGCGCCGCTTCAAGGACGACGTCACCGAGGTCCGCGAGGGCTTCGAGTGCGGCATCAACCTCGGCAGCTTCAACGACCTCCAGGTCGACGACGTCATCGAGACCTTCGAGATGCGCGAGAAGCCGCGCGCCTGAGCAGCGCCACGCCACGACGACGGCGCCGGTCCCCTCCCAGGGGGCCGGCGCCGTCGCCGTGGGTGGCTCAGTACCAGCGTCCCCTTGCGCACGCCACCGCCCCCCTCGTCGAGTGGCCAGTTGTGTACGTGGTGGGTGGTGCGGAATTGGCCACTCGACGTTGGGAGGTGGCGCTCGGGGGCTGCGTTGGGCCGCCGCCCTTGTCGAGTGGCCAGTTGTGCACGCGGTGGGTGGTGCGGAATTGGCCACTCGACGCTGGGAGGTGGCGCTCGGGGGGACTGCGTGGGGCCGCCCCCCTCGTCGAGTGGCCAGCTGTGTACGTGGTGGGTGACACGTGGACGTCGACTGGACGTATGCCGTCACAACCCGCACAGTCGTCAGGTGCCCGCCCCCGCCGAGATGTCCACCATGACCGGATACCGGCCGGGCAGCGCCGCCTACCGACGCGTGGTCGTCGCGCTGTTCGCCGCCGGGGTGGCGACCTTCGCGACCCTCTACAGCACCCAGGCGATCCTGCCCGAGCTCGCGAGCCAGTTCGGCGTCTCGAGCACGGCCAGCACGCTCGCCGTGTCCCTCACCACCCTCGGCCTCGGCGCCGCGCTCCTGGTCACCGGACCGCTCTCGGACGTCAGCGGACGCACTCGGCTCATCCACCTGTCCCTCGCCGCCTCCGCGGTCCTCGCGGCCGGGTGCGCCCTGGCGCCGACGTGGCCGGCGCTGCTGGGGCTGCGGCTGCTCCAGGGAGTCGCCCTGGCCGGGCTCCCCGCGGTGGCGACCGCGTACCTGCGCGAGGAGCTGCACCCCAGCACGCACGCCCGCGCCGCCGGTCTCTACATCGGCGGCACGGCGCTGGGCGGGATGGCCGGTCGCCTCCTGACCGGCGCCGTCGCCGAGGCCTGGGGCTGGCGGTGGGCACTGGCCGCGACTGCCGCCCTGGGCGTGAGCTGCGCGCTCGCGGTGCGCGCGCTGCTGCCGCCCTCCCGGCGCTTCGCGGCCGGACCGGCCGGCGCCCGTGCGTTCCTGCGCACGAGCCTACGGGCGCTGTCGGACCGCGGGCTGCTGGCGCTCTACGGGGTCGGCGGCTGCTCCGCCGGTGCGCTCGTCGCGGTCTTCAACACCTTGGGCTTCCGGCTCGCGGGCGCGCCGTTCCACCTCGGCCTGGGAGCGGCCAGCCTGCTCTTCCTCGTCTACCCGTTGGGCAGCGTCAGCTCCGCCGTGTTCGGGCGGCTCGCCGACACCCACGGGCGGCGCCCGGTGCTGCCACTCGGCTGCCTCCTGGCCGTCACGGGCGCGCTGCTCACGCTGCCGTCATCGCTCCTCGTCGTGGTGACCGGCCTGGCCCTGCTCACCGCAGGTTTCTTCGCAGTCCACGGGGTGGCCAGTGGCTGGGTCCCGGCCCGGGCACACGCCGGTGGAGTCGCGACGGGACAGGCCGCCTCGCTCTACTTGTTCAGCTACTACCTCGGGTCCTCGGTCTTCGGCAGCCTCGCCGGCTTGGCGTGGACGGCATACGGGTGGTCCGGCGTCGTCGGCCTCGCCACGCTGCTGTTGAGCGCCACGGCAGCGCTCGCGCTGCTCCTGCGCAGGACTCCCACCCTGCTCGAGGGGTCCCCAGAGGGGTCCCCAGAGGGGTCCCGAGAGGGGGCCCGATGAGGACGGTGGCGGTGACGGCGGCCGACGGGTTCCGGCTCGCGGCGCAGGTCAGTGGACGCGAGCACGGCTCAGCATTGCTCCTGCTGCCCGGTCAGGCCAACTCGCACCGGTGGTGGACGGGGATGCGCGACGCGTTCGAGGACCGTTTCCGGGTCGTCACGTTCGACTACCGGGGCACGGGCGGCAGCCGTGGCCCGGTGGGTGACTGGTCGACGGCCTCCTTCGCTGCCGACGCCGCGACGGTGCTGGCCGGGCTCGGCGTGCCATCGGCGTCCGTCTACGGCACCTCGATGGGCGGGCGCGTCGCGCAGCGGCTCGCCATCGACCACCCGCGGCTGGTCGACCGGCTCGTGCTCGCGTGCACCTCGCCCGGCGGGCCGCACGCGCTCGAGCGCAGCCCCGAGGTGCGCCGCTCGCTGGCGGACCCGGACGTGGGCCGGCGCCTTCGAGCCCTGCACCGGCTCTTCTACACCGACGCCTGGACTCAGGGACCCCACGACAGCCACCTGCTGGGCGACCCCACCATGACCTCGGACGAGAGCCGCGCTCACCTGCGAGCGAGCGCCCGGCACGACGCCTGGGACGGCCTGCCGGGCATCCTCGCGCCGACCCTGGTGCTCCACGGCACCGACGACCTCATGGTCCCATCCGATAACGCCCACCTGCTCGTCTCCCGCATCCCCGACGCCACCCTGCGCCTTCACCCGCACGGACGTCACGGCTTCTTCGAGGAGTTCGCGGCCGAGCTCACCCCGCTGGTGCGCGACTTCCTCTGAGTCAGAAGGGAGGCAGCTCGCCCTCGCCGGGCGTGACGCGTCGGTCGCGCTCGTCGATGGCCACGTCGTTGATGCTCGCCTCCCGCCGCCGCATGTACCCCAGCTCGTCGAACTCCCACAGCTCGTTGCCGTAGGACCGGTACCACTGCCCGGCCGAGTCGTGCCACTCATACTGGAAGCGCACCGCGATGCGGTTGCCGTCGTGGACCCAGAGGTTCTTGCGCAGCACGTAGTCGAGCTCGCGCTGCCACTTGCGGGTCAGGAACGCCACGACCTCGGCGCGGCCGGTGAAGTGCTCGTCGCGGTTGCGCCACACGGTGTCGGGGCTGTAGGCGCCGGCCACGCGCTCAGGGTCCCGGGTGTTCCAGGCGTCCTCCGCGGCCTGGACCTTGCGCAGGGCGCTCTCCCGGGTGAAGGGCGGGACCGGCTCTCGTGGCTCCATCAGTCGGCCTCGCCGTCGCAGCCACACCGGATGCCTCGAGGGCTGCAACGGCGTGGGAGCACGCTCCTGCTCATCCCCCGAGCCTAGCCCGGCTCGGAGGCGGATGCGCGCTGCCGCGAGCACCCCGGTTAGGGTGAGTGTTCGGCCTCGGCCGACGCCTGCCCACGGAGAAGAGAGGTAGTCATGGCTGACCCCGCCCGCGCCCGCAAGGTCGCCGACCGGATCAAGGTCGTCGTCGCGGAATACCTCGAGTTCCGGCTGAAGGACGACCGGCTCGGCTTCGTCACCATCACCGACGCCCGGGTCACCGGGGACCTGCAGCACGCGTCCGTCTTCTACACCGTCTTCGGCGGCGACGAGGAACGGGCCGCGACGGCCGCCGCGCTCGAGGCGAACAAGGGCCGCATCCGCTCGGCGGTCGGCAAGCAGATCGGCATCCGGCTCACCCCGACGCTCGAGTTCGTCGCGGACGCGCTGCCCGAGGGCGCCGCGCACCTCGAGGACCTCGTCGCGCAGACCCGCGCCCGCGACGCCGAGCTCGCCCGCGCGGCGGCCGGCGCGACCCACGCCGGCGAGCCGGATCCCTACAGGAAGCCTGTGGACCGCTTCGACAGCGAGGACGCCGCGCCCGACGACGACGCCTGATGGTCGACGGCCTGCTCATCGTCGACAAGCCGGCGGGGTGGACGAGCCACGACGTCGTGGCTCGCGTGCGCCGACTCTGCGGCACGCGCCGCGTGGGGCACGCCGGCACCCTCGACCCCATGGCGACCGGAGTGCTCGTCCTCGGCGTCGACAAGGGCACGAAGCTGCTCACCTTCCTCGTCGGAAGTGACAAGGCGTATGCCGCCACCATCCGGCTCGGGCAGGCCACGGTGACCGACGATGCCGAGGGGGAGGCGACCGACACGCTGGGCGTCTCCGACACGGCCGCCCTCCGGGCTCGTCTGCCGACCGCGGTCGGGCGGCTGACCGGGGACATCGAGCAGGTGCCGAGCTCGGTGAGCGCGATCAAGGTCGAGGGCGTGCGCTCCTACACCAGGGTCCGTCGGGGTGACGACGTCGACCTGCCGGCGCGCCCCGTGCGGGTGGGTCGGTTCGACGTCCGCGCCGTCCGGCCTGCCACGGTGGCGCTCGACGACGCGCGGCAGGTGGGCGTGCTCGACGTCGACGTCGAGGTAGAGGTCTCCTCGGGCACCTATGTCCGGGCTCTGGCACGGGACCTCGGGGCGGCGCTCGGCGTCGGGGGCCACCTCACCGCGCTGCGTCGCACCCGCGTCGGCCGCTTCGGCCTCGACGACGCGGTGGCGCTGGGCGTGCTCGAGGCGCAGGCGGCCGAGGGCGGCATACCGCTCCTGCCCCTGGCGCTGGCCGCGCGCGCCTTCCTGCCCGTGCACGACGTCACCGCGGAGGAGGCCTGGCGGCTGTCGCACGGCGGCCGGGTGCCGAGCGCTGAGGTGCGCGCCCCCGCCGTGGCGGCCATCGACCCTGCGGGCGGGCTCGTCGCGGTCCTCGACGAGTCGGGGCCCACAGCCCGCCCCAGAGTCGTCTTCGGTGCGCGCTGACCTGCCCCGCGGGACGGGGCCGGGGCCGGCCCCGGCGCCGACTACAGTGGGCGCCGTGCAGCGCTGGTTCGGTTTGGACGACGTGCCCGACGACCTCGGGCCCACGGTCGCCACGCTCGGCAACTTCGACGGCGTCCATCGCGGCCACCGCGTCGTGCTCACGCGGGTCGTGCGCGAGGCCCGCGACCGGCGCGCCACGCCTGTGGCGGTCACCTTCGAGCCGCACCCCATCGCGGTGCTCTTCCCCGAGCGGGCGCCGGCACTGATCACCTCGCTGGGGCAGCGCCTCGACGAGCTGGCGGCGCTCGGGCTCGCCGTGCTCGTCATCGAGTTCACGCGGGAGTACGCCCAGCTGACGCCCGAGGAGTTCGTCCAGAGCACCTTCGTCGAGGGACTGCACGCCGAGGCGGTCGTCGTCGGCAAGGACACGAGGTTCGGGGTGCGCAACTCCGGCGACGTCGAGACCCTACGTCGGCTGGGGGTGCGGCACGGGTTCGACGTCATCGCGCTCGACGACATCGGCGAGGGTGCCCGCTGGTCCTCGACCCAGCTGCGCGCGGAGCTGCTGGCCGGCAACGTCTCGCACGCCGCCGAGATCCTCGGCCGGCCGCACCGCGTGACCGGGACCGTCGTCCACGGGGACCACCGCGGCCGCGCACTCGGCTACCCGACCGCCAACCTCAGCCAGGACCACGAGGGACTCGTGCCGGCGGACGGCGTGTATGCCGGGTGGCTGGTCCGGCTGGACCTGCCGGCGGAGCAGCCGGACCGGACGCTGCCTGCCGCCGTCTCGGTCGGCACCAACCCGACCTTCGACGGACACCAGCGGCGCGTGGAGGCCTACGTCCTCGACCGCACCGACCTCGACCTCTACGGCGAACGGGTCTCCGTGGAGTTCGTCGCCAGGCTGCGGGAGACGCTGCGCTTCGACGGTGTCGAGGCCCTCGTCGACCAGATGGAACAGGACGTCGCGCGGTGCCGGGAGATCCTCTCCGCGATCGTCCCGGGCTGAGTCGTCCCGGGCTGAGTCGTCCCGGGCTGAGGCGGGCTTGGCTGCGCGCCGACCTCGGCCTCTTCATCGGCGCCGGCGGACTGTCGCTCGTCGGCGTGCTCCTCGTCTGGTCGTCCACCCGCGCCGACCACGGCTCGGCCCTCGCCGTCAAGCAGCTCGTGAGCGTCGTCATGGGCCTCGCGGCTGCGCTCGTCGTGGTCCGCCTCGACGTGCGGGTCCTGCGCGCGCTCGCCCCCGTCGTCTCCGTCGTGTCGGCCCTCGGCCTGCTCGCGGTGCTTTCCCCGCTCGGCACGACGGTCAACGGCTCGCGGTCGTGGATCCGGCTGCCGGGGGGCTTCACGCTGCAGCCGTCGGAGCTGGCCAAGGTGGCCCTGGCCCTCGGGCTCGCGATGGTCCTGGCCGACCGGTCCGACCGCGGGCAGCCGCAGGGCACTCGGGACGTGCTCCTCGCCTGGCTCGTCGCGTCCGTGCCGATCGGCCTCGTGCTCCTGCAGCCCGACCTCGGCTCCGCCGTCGTGCTCGTCGCCATGGCGGTCGTCGTCGTCGCCTCCGCCGGTGCGCCGCGGCGCTTCACGGCCGGGGTCGTCGCGGTCGGCCTGGCGGGGCTGGTGGCGGCGTTCACGACGCCGGTGCTGAGCGGCTACCAGCGGGCCCGGCTGCTCGCCTTCCTCGACCCCGACCTCGACCCGCAGGGCATCGGCTACCAGACCCGGCAGGTCCGCATCGCCATCGGCTCGGGCGGACTCGACGGCCAGGGCCTGTTCGCCGGACGTCAGACGCAAGGCGGGTTCATCCCCTTCCAGGAGACCGACTTCGTCTTCTCCGTGGCGGGGGAGGAGCTCGGCTTCCTCGGCGCGGCCGGCCTCGTGCTGCTCGTCGGGTTCCTCGTCGTGCGCGCCCTTCTCGTGGCCCGCGGCGCCGACGCCTTCGGGCGGCTCGTCGTCGTCGCCGTCGCCGTGTGGTTCGGCGTGCAGGCCTTCGAGAACATCGGCATGAACCTCGGGCTCATGCCGGTGACCGGTCTGCCGCTGCCCTTCGTCTCCTACGGTGGCTCCTCGATGGTCGCCGCCTGGATCGCCGTCGGCCTCGTGGGCAACGTCGCCGCCGCCCGGCGTCGCTGACCACGTTTCCCCCCCGCGTCGCCCCTCGTATGCCGGCGGGCCGGCTGGGCGGCATACGTCCGCTTCGCAACGAAGCGGTCTCGGCACGCCGTGAGGGCGTGACGGGCGGCCGGGTCCCTTGACATCATCCGGCCCAGAGGGGGCCCGCGCCGGGGCCACCCGGGTGCCGAAGGAGCCACCATGCCACGCAGATCTGCCGCCGACGAGGTCGTCGACCGGGCCATGCTCGAGCACCGGCCGCCGAGCGTCGGGGCGCTGTTCCGGCGCAGGGTCCGCGCGACCCCGGACCAGCCGGCATACCAGTACTTCACCGCCGACCGCGATGAGCTCGTCACGCTGACCTGGGCCGAGACCGACGCCATCGTGCGGCAGTGGGCGGCGGGGCTCGCCAGCCTCGGCCTCGGCATCGAGGACCGGGCCGCGATCGCGTCGACGACGCGCATCGAGTGGATCCTCGCCGACCTCGCCATCGTGTGCGCCGGCGGCGCGACCACCACCGTCTACCCCACGACGATCGCCTCCGACGTCGCCTACATCCTCGCCGACTCCGGCAGCAGCGTCGTCTTCGCCGAGGACGACGCGCAGGTGGCCAAGCTGCGGGCGGCCCGTGACGACCTGCCCGCCCTGCGCCAGGTCGTCACGTTCACGGGCGCCCCGAGCGAGGACGGCTGGGTCATCACCACGGACGAGCTCGCCGCGCGGGGGCGGGAGGTGCTCGCCACCGCCCCCGGCCTCGTCGACGAGCGCATCGACGCCGTCGGCCCCGACCACCTCGCCACGCTCATCTACACCTCGGGCACGACCGGCCGCCCCAAGGGGGTGCGCCTCGCCCAGGACAGCGTCGTCTACGAGGGCGCGGTCATCCAGGCGATCGGCGTGCTCGGGCCCGACGACCTGCAGTTCCTGTGGCTGCCGCTGTCGCACGTCTTCGGCAAGATGCTCGTCGCGACCGGGCTGCACTGCGGGTTCGCGACCGCCGTGGACGGCCGGATCGAGCGCATCGTCGACACCATGGGCATCGTGCGTCCGACCTTCATGGCAGGCCCGCCCCGGGTCTTCGAGAAGGCGCGCAGCCGGATCGCCCTGGCGCTCGAGGAGAAGACGGGCCTGGGGCGTCGGCTCGTCGACTGGGCGCTCGCGGTTGGCGCACGCGTGCGGGACCTCCGCGAGGAGGGGGAGCAGCCCTCGGCCGCCCTCGCGCTCGCGCACCGGGTCGCGACCGCCCTCGTGCTCTCCAAGGTGCAGGCCCGCTTCGGCGGCCGGATCCGCTTCCTCATCAGCGGCTCCGCCCCGCTGGGCCCGGAGGTGGCGCGCTGGTTCGGGGCCGTCGGCCTGCTCGTGCTCGAGGGCTACGGGCTGACCGAGACCTCGTCGGGCACGACCGTCAACCGGCCCACGCCAGGGGCCCATCGCTTCGGCTCGGTCGGCTGGCCGCTGCCGGAGACGAGGGTGCGGATCGACGATGAGGACGGTGAGATCCTCGTCCAGGGGCCGGGCGTGATGCGCGGCTACCACAACGACCCCGAGGCCACCGCCGCGGTGCTCACGCCGGACGGGTGGTTCCGGACCGGGGACATCGGCCGCATCGACGAGCGCGGGTTCCTCTACGTCACGGACCGGAAGAAGGACCTGTTCAAGACCTCTGGTGGGAAATACGTCGCCCCGGCGAGCATCGAGGCCCGGTTCAAGGCCCTGTGCCCCTACGTGAGCCAGTTCCTCGTCCACGGGGCCGGGCACCACTACGCGACCGCCCTCGTGACCCTCGACCCCGACGCCGTCGCGTCGTGGGCTGCCGGGGTCGGCCTCGGTGGCAAGTCGTATGCCGACATCGTGGGCTCCGAGGACGCCCGTCGGCTCGTGCAGGGTTACGTCGACCGGCTCAACGCCGAGCTCAACCGCTGGGAGACGATCAAGGACTTCGTCCTGCTCGACCACGACCTCACGGTGGAGCAGGGCGACCTCACGCCGAGCATGAAGCTGCGCCGGCGCGCCGTCGAGGCCAAGTACCGCGAGCAGCTCGATGCCCTCTACCGCGAGGACTGACCCCACGCTCGACGGTGCGTAAGTGGCCACTCGACGGGGGGGGGTGGGGGGTGGGGGCCGGTCCCGGGCCCGGCCGGGCCACGCCGTGGTCGCGTGGCCAGTTGTGCGCGGTGGTCCCGGGCCCG